>CAZZIC010000026.1:10319-35304 GCA_964653985.1 uncultured archaeon
AATTATTTCTTTCTGAATATAATTTTCAACCAAATTTTTAAGATGGGGATTATCTAAAATTTTTAACCAATTTTGAACTTTAGAGTCAGTACCTTTTGCTTCACGCTTAAATAATGAGTATATTTCTAATAATACTTGCGGAAAAATTATCAATTTCCTTCCTTTGAAAAGTTCCAGGAACTGGACAAGTCGGTTTTGATTTTCTGAGCTTAATTTGTTATGAAAAGAATCAACCACTAATTTAAAGTATTCTAATAATGGGCTTATCCCTTATGTTTAGAATCTAAAATAAAAATTTTAAGAAATCTTTTAATGCTAAGAATAGACAGTTTAATGAGTTTTTAGATAATCTAAGATTAATTTATTAATTTCTGGCGCTCTTGATACTGGTGAGCCATGACCCGCTTTTTTGATAAACTATTAGAACGGATATTTTTTATATTTATAATATAAGGTATCCGCAGTTGTTACATTTCCCTTTCTTATCCAAATTTACAATTACATTTCCCAATGAACTTCTATTAATTGCTATTTCTGAACAATTAGGGCAAATAGTATTTGTATAATCCGCATCGTATAAGTTTCCAAGGTATACAAAATTTAAGTCTTGATCTTTTGCTAATTGATATGCTTTTTTTAATAATTCTTTCGAAGTTGGTTTATTAAATCCGTGTTCTTTTGATTTAAATCGAGGAAATGCTCTTGAAATGTGAAAAGGAGTATCCTTTCCTAATATCTTACAAATTTCTTGTGGTATTTCTTTCATGGATTCCATACTCGTATTAAAACCCTCAATTAATAGAGTGGTGATTTCAACATGTAGACCGTTATTTTTAGCAATTTTTGCATTTCTCCAAATGATTTCATTATTAATTTCGCAGTATTTCTTAACCATCTCTTTATTTCCTTTAATGTCAATGTTTATTGCATGAAGCCCAGTATTAATCAAGTCTAGAAGAACTTTCTCAGTCATATATCCATTAGACACATAGGTATTGTAAAGCCCTTTTTGGTTAGCTAATTTAAAGACTTCCAGTGAATATTCAAATAAAAGGGTAGGTTCGTTAAAAGAGATTGATATTCCCTCACATTTGTTTGATAGAGCATCATCAATAAAATCTTTTGGAGAATAATAACCACAAGTTTCTAATAACTTAGATATCCTTTTTGATGGATGAGAAAGATGATGATTTTGACACCAGAAACAATTAAAATTACAACCATACGTTCCAATCGTATAGGCTTTAGTTCCAGGAAAAAAGTGATATAAAGGCTTTTTTTCTATAGGATTACAAGACTTAGCGGGAAGGCATCCATAAACTACCGAATGAATTTTTCCTTCAATATTTTTACGAGTTTGACAATATCCAAGTTTTCCTTCTTTAATCTTACATTTTCTCTCGCAAATCAAACATTGTTGAGTTAGCTCGTTTATTCTTTTCTGATATTTTGAAATTATAGTTAACTCTGAATTATTAAGTCCCATTATTGTTCTCCCTTCTTATTAGATAATATCCGTTTTATTATCTAATTTTCCATAAGATCAAAATAAAAAAAATTTTAAAGTTTAAAATCCTCTTAGTGGAAATATTCCTTAACTATAAATTTACAAAAATTTACTATTTTCTCTCCTAGTTCCGCCTCTTTTGTCGATGATACTGTTATCCAGTTTTTTCCATAAAGTTTATCCAGATAATCTCCTCGAGCATCAATGGAAAAAGCAAAAATGTTATACTTTTTTCTAACTTCTTGTATTTGAGGAATTGCGTCTTGTAAATTATATCGAGTTCCTGCAGGTTGACCATCAGAGATAACTATGATTATCTCATCTCCATGTAATTTAGATGACTCATGCTTAATAGAAAGACCATCAAGGTTTGATTGTTTCTGATGATGAAGCCCAAACCTATCGAACTTATTTGGATCTATCTTGTCCTTAAAATCTTTGACAAGTATATTTATTGCATCCGTCTGTCCAGAAAATAGGATTAGTCGAATTTGGGCAATGTTTGCTAAGGATTCACATAACATTACCATCGCGGTTTTAGCAACTTTCAATTTCCTCCCTTTCATGCTGCCGCTAATATCCACCATTAACAGAATCTTCAAGATTTTCTTCTTAATCTTTTTGGTAAAGCACTTTTTAAATTTATAGCTACTGGTGACTGCTTTTATATAATTTTTATTCAGTCTCCCTATTTTTTGGTATGTATCTATACTTCGATTATTAGTAAGATCCTTAAAAATCAACTTCATTTTCGTGATTATATTTTTATATTTATTTCGAATTTCTGAGTAGCTAGTTTGAATAGGAATCATTTTCTCGTTTTCTATCTGGGCATCAATTACTTTTCGGTCCATTGAATCATTCGATTGACCTAAAAGCCACATTCCAGTTCCAATTGCTAATAATCTCTCTTTTATCTCTTTTTCGGATTGATCCAAAAATTTTACAATTTCACTCAAGTTTTTTTCTTCCATATTTACTTCAAGATCTCTTTTAGATCTTACTCTATGGCGAAACTTTCGCAAATTTTTAAGAAGATTTTCCTTTTGATCATTATCTTCATTTTTTCTATTGCTCTTGTTAAGTCGGTCATTAGTAAATTCATCTATATCTTTTATTAAACTTTCAAATTCCTTTTTCTCTTTATTGTATTCTCTGATTTTCTTTTGAACAATACCTTCTTTTTTGTCTTTAATTTTATTTAATTTAGCTAATATATCATCTCTTTGCTTTTCTTGATTTTCTCCTGTTTCATTTTGGTTTGATTCTTCAATATTATCAAAAAATTCCGAAAATTTTTCCAAATCATCTAGTGCATCCCTATTTTCTTTTTTTAAGGCTCTATGCAACCTACATTTTATCATTTGTTTTTCTTCTTTAGTACTACTTTTGTTCAAATGTTTAATGTCATCAATTAATTTCTCAACTTCATTGACTTCTTTTGTCAACTTTTTTACTTTCTCTTGCATTTTAATTTCTTCATGCTTGCAGTATCCTTTTAGATCATTAATTATCTCTTCTTTAGTATCTTGCACCTTTTGCTTATTTTCACTGAATTCATCAAATCTTTCTACCCTCTTGATGATTTCATCAATACTTTTTAAATTTTCTTCTTCTTTTTCTATTAATCGTCTTTTTTCATAAAGTTCTGTTAATTTCTCAATATCTTCAATAATGATTGAAGTTCCTACCAATCTTTTGATCAGCTCCTCACTTTTCTTTTCAAGAGCTGTCTTGCTTTTTTCATCTTCAAAATTTGTAAACTCCTCAAAATGATTGAAAACCAGATCTTCATCTTCTATGGTAAAAACATTTCCATTTCTGGAATAATTAGCATCTAATTCAATTTGTCTAAGATTTGTTTTAGAACCCCGTTTCAATCTGCCATTGGAACCATATTTTGGATGAATGATGTTATCATGTTCCTTAGATTTTCTAAAAATAAAATATCTAGATAAGATCTCGCATAGTTGATTACAAACAATTATTGAAGAGTTTGGGCTTTGGGTTGCTAAAATAAACTCTTTTAATGCCTTAATTTCATTCCAATCTTCATTTCTTATTCTAATCTTTTTGAAATCCTTAGGTTTTTTCCTAAATCCTTTAAAGTCTTCCAAAAATAGATTTAAATATAAAAAGATATCGTCATATTTTTCTATTCTTGCTTTTATCTTAGGTAAAAGTGTTTTTGTAAATTCTCTTAGATTGTTATAAAATCCGGGGAATTTAATTTTGTTGATACTATTAATTCTGACATCTTCGACTATGTTTATAATGTGTTTAACAAAATTCGGCGGAACATTAAACTTTTCCGATAATCTTCCTACCAATGTTTTGAAGGCAATTTCAAAACTACCATACCCTATATGTCCAGCTTCGTGACTAACAAATCCTTGCGCGGTCTTAATATCATTTCTAAATTTTGACGGGATGAATATAATCTTTCCGTCAGTGAAAACTGCCCTCCTTGAAGATCCAAAATCAATTCTCAATCTTCTTTTTCCACTAATCCTTTTCCCAATATTAGTTAATGCCAATAGATCAGAATTAAATTCCTTCTTATACATATCAATTAATTGCATTTGAATACCTCATATCTATTTCTTTTGTATAATTGGATTAATCTGTCGCATAAGAATGCCTAAATCAACATTTTTATTTTGATATATCCATTTTATATATTCTAAGGTAATTCCTGTTCTACATAGATGATCTTTTCCTGTAGCCTTTTTATAATATTTATGGAAATTCCATTTTTCCGTTAGTCTAAAATATTCTTTTAATTTTTTTCTGTAGTTTTTCCATAGCCAATATAAAAATTTCCACATAATCTCACCATTTTCTCTATAAATATCTGAGATCCCAAATTTATCAATATAAAGTTTGACTCCTTCTTTCAATCCTTCAGGAAGGTTAATTTTAGAATAATTTTTCACCTCTTCAGGATAATCGTTTTTTTGGATATTTGAGCCATTTATTAGATTCAGTAACTTCTTTTCAAACATTTTTCCATCCAAAATCATAGCTATACTTTTTCTTTCTTCTACATTTTTTCCTAACTTGTTGATAATGATATTTTCTATGTTTCTTTTAAGATATTTTGGTTCCATCTTTGTAATTAATAAACAAAAATTTACAATCAACCTCGTAGAAAATATTTTTGATATGGAATAATCTTCGGTCGCTTGTTTTCTTATCTGACGAGCAGCGTCAACCACTACTTCCGCAATTTTTCTTTTACAATTTGAAATTTGTGTTGTAATCTGTATCTCTTTATTTCTATTTGGGTAATTAATTTCTGGACATACAATAAAACGGTCTTCAAAGGCTTCTTGTAATTGGTTAATTCCTAAAACACCCTTATTCATCGTTCCTATAATTATTAGTTTTGAGTCAGAATTTAATTCGTACTTTTCAAAACCCTTGGATATTAAATTTATTTGATTTTCTGATAAGAGTGAGTTTAATGAGATCTGTTCACTTTCTCGAATCGCGTTTACTTCATTTAGTATAATAAAAGCAAGACCATTTTCATTCGCATCCTTGATCGCACGAGTTAATGGTCCATAATTAAATCGAGTGTTCCCGTCCATTAATTCCCAATTACCCTCTAAGTCTCTTCTGTCGAGGTCTGGGGATCCATCTACTATATAATAATTTGCTTCAAAGGCATATGAAAGTGATGTAGCTAAAAGAGTTTTTCCAGAACCAGGGGGTCCATATAGGAGGATTCCAAAACAAGTTCCATTTTCTAAAGAATCAATGAGATCTTTTAAATAATCAAATTCATCTATTTGTTGTATATATTGTATTTGGTTATTAATTTCATTAATCGCCAATTTTTTCCCTCATTTTTTTATCTATTCTCTAATGTTTAAAGACAATTTCTCTATCTTTTGGAATAGGTACAACATAAAAAATTCATATTTAGAGAATTCATACTATTGATTTTGTTTTAAATATAAAAAGTACTTGATCCCTAATTCATAATCTCTTTAAATAAAAAAAAAATTTGACTCCCAATTCTATTTTAATGGATTTGCCAAGAACTGAATCCAAGAATTTAGGTGATCCCATAATTCTTTAACTTAAATTTTTCAAATAAAATTGGAAGTATTCTATCTTAAAAGTCATTACTGTATGATGATGATTGAGTTAAACTCGGAATTGAAAAAAAGAAAGAAATTAAAATATAATATTGTTATCCTAAACCCAATAGTGAAAGGATTATTATCAGTATCCCACTAAGAACTGCGAAAAAAATGGCTAAATACTTTTTGGGTTTTAATTCCGGAGCTTTATCTTTTACTTCAAAATAGAGAACTCCAATTGGTATTATATATATAAGCCCTAAAATAGGACCCGTCAATAATCCCGACATAGAAAATAACCACATAGGAGATCCAGTTATAAAAATAAAAATCAAGGGGAAGGAAGCAAACATTAGGAGACATAATCGAAATACTGTTTCTTTTTTAATGTTGAATCGCTTATACACACCGAATTTCTCGAGACTTTCTTCCCAAAGCCTGGAGAATCCATAAAAAGGGCCAATAATTGAGCTGAATAATGCTAAGATTCCGCAGATGATAAAAAGAATCCCTGACCACTCCCCATAAGTTATAGTAAATATGGTGACCATTTGAGGAATCAAGTCCCAACCTTCTGGGCGATAACCCGCTGGATGGAGTGTTTGAGCTGCTGCTATCCAGATAAATGTGGAAAAAACAGCTAAAATTGTGGCTGAAACGATATTTTGATATAATACGATGTTACCCCAACCTCTCAATCGTTTTTTTTCTTCTTTGGAGAGATCTTCGGGTTCAATATCATATCCTTTAGCCGATACTTCATACATGCCCATTTCTTTATCCTTCGCATACCAGATATAGGATACAGTTGGTCCAAAACCAGCACCTAATACAACAAAGAGAACAGCTAAAGTTTCTACACCTGATGTTGTTTCAAGTCCCTCTATGGGCTCAATCATCTGAGGGGTAAATCCTACTGCCCATTGACTTGGAGAGGGCCAAAAAAGAACAGCAACCACTACTATTAAGGAGATCAACAGCCAAAGCATTATACTTGCACTTCTCTCTAAGAGCTTATAGCTACGTGTGAAAACAATAAGTAAACCAAAAAACATGACAATCCATATCCAAAAATATAACCCTATAGGAAATAAAAAGTTAATCGTTCCCGCAGTTTCTCCCAATAATCCGGCAAGCATCATGGAATGAAGGATACATCCTCCCATTAACGCGAAAAACATCCAGCGAAGCCATTTATTATCCCAAGACGCTTGTAGGAAGGTTTTACCACGAACAACACCATATTGAACAAGAAAATACTGTCCGAAAATCTTAATATATGCTATAATAAGTGCTAAATAAAGTCCTTTCATTCCTAAATAAGCACCTAGAAGTGGGATCGTAATTAACTCCCCTCCACCGATTTGTGCCGCAGTAAAAACAAAGGCTGGTCCTAAGTATTTAATAAATTCTCTTAAAGTCTTAGGAGGTTTAGAAATTCGAGACTCAGCAAGATTTTGTTCGATATTAGTAGTAATTTCTTCTTTCATTTGTTAAATCCCTTATAAACCAAAAAAATCCTAATAAAATAAGGTTCTTGGGTTAGGAATTAATAGAAAACATAAAAATCTTTTCTTTCAAAATTGATAAGTTTCTAAATTTGAAAATGAAGAAAAGTTTAAAAGTTGAAGAAGATTAAAATGATGGTACTATTTTAATTAAAAATTAAGCATCAACATTTTTAGGCAAATTTTCTCTTTAGTTATATATAAAAAAATAATATAATTATTTAAGATCAATTAGCTTTCAAAATAGTAGCTTATATTCAATAGAGCCAATAGGCAGTAGAATAAATTGAATAAAGATTTTACATATCATTTAAATTATATTCATATTTTTTTATTCAAGGCAAAAACTAATAAAAAGTGAATTAAATGAAAAAACCAAATAAACCGATTATTTTAGCAAGTTTTTTTTTAGGAGTGCTAATTTTGAGTTTTTCTTTTTCAATCGTTAAGGCAGGATACACAGAAGATATAATTTTAGATGGACAAAAAGATGACAGCTATGAGATAGTAGTGTCTGAAGCAAATTATACCGCATATTATACAAATTCTGATAAAGAATTATTTATTTTTTTGTCTGTTCAATTTTCTTTGGAAAATGAGACAATCTTATTTAAAACTAATAATTCAAACTATGTAAAAGATATTTCCGAGGATTATAGCTCTACGCTTTTTAATACGACTCATACAACTAATACAATAGAATTAGAAATGTCTAGAGATCTGGGAGGGAGCATAGAGTTTGATAATGTAGGTATTTTAACAATAGAATTATTATTTTTAGATGTATTTGAGGAGGCAGATACACCTGATCAAGGAAATGGAGGGGATCTTTTCGATATCATTTTCTTTTGGTTACCAGAGGGTCAATTTAGAACTAATGTTTTAGGGATTCTCATTATAACTTTAACTTTAATTATTGGAGTTTTATTCTTTTATTTTATAAAAAAGCAAATCAATAAGCAGAAAGAAAAAGAAAGAATCGATGAAAGCACTGCTAAGAATTTAGAAACTCTAAGTAAAATTTCGGTTATATTTATTATATTTATAGTTTTAACGATTGAAATCGTTCAGCTTTATGGTACTGAAGAATTTGGGATTTTCGGTACTGCCCTTGCCACTGCCACTGGAACTGTCCTCGGATTTGCAGGTATTAATTCCTTAGGTAATTTAATCGCAGGTATTATTATTATGGTTAGCAGACCATTTGTGGTTGGAGATAGAATAAATTATAAAGGAAAAATTGCTGATGTAGTCGATATTAAACTTATATATACGATTTTAGAAGATATTAACGGTGTTAGAATTTCTATCCCAAACCAAAATTTATTAAAGGAAGAAATTGAAAATTATGGGCGTCGAAAGATTCTCAGAAGAGAAATCTTTATAACCGCAGATTTTGGGGAGGATCCCAGACACGTTGAAACCGCTTTACTTGAAGCCGCAGAAAAGTTTGGCAATATTTTGAAATTTCCTGAGCCGAGAGTGGATATATATGAATTCCTTGATTTTGCAATTAAATATCGTCTAATTGTTTATATAAATAATTCCCGTCTTATCCCAAAATTTGATCATGATTTAAGAAAAGCTGTCTATTATAGCTGTAGGGATTATAAAATTGATATTTCAACACCAACTCTTATATCACAATTTCAAACACCTGAAGCCTTCAAAAAAACTAGTCCTCCTCCGGAGGAATAAAGTTTTTTCTCTAAGCTCCTTGGAATGAATAATTTTTAATTCTATAATTTCCTTATTTACAAATCTAAGATTTAGATTATTAGATCTGAGTTTTGATCTCCTCATGAAAATAAATCCAAATTTTAAAAATCATACTGAAGAAGCAATTCTAGATTTTTGGAAACAATTAAGAGATACAAAATCATTAATAGATCCGAAGATTTCAGACTGGTGGCTCAATTACCTCTCTATGCAAGAAGAGAGATATTATAACACGTTTAAATTTATCAGAAATACTCCAAAAGGTGCTAAAATCTTAGAAGTTGGCTGTATGCCTTGTCACTTTCACACATTATTGAAATATTTTGGATATACTATTCAAGGTATAGATATAGCTCCCGAGAGATTAAAGCTATTTATAGAAAAATATAAGCTAAATATACAAAAAGTCGATATTGAGAATGAAAGATTTCCTTTTAGTGATGATTCTTTTGAACTCATACTTTTTAATGAAGTTATTGAACATCTTCGCTTAAACCCTTTTAATGCTTTGAAGGAGATACACAGAGTGTTGAGAAGAGGAGGTTCCTTGCTATTAAGTACTCCGAACATAACATTTGTTCATAGGGTAAATTTTTTTCTTTCATGTAAAAGCTATCAAGGAAACCCTATTAAAATTTTCGAGAAAGTAAAGAATTTAGGTCATATTGGTCATTATCGGATATATACCTTTTCAGAACTGAATGAAATGTTAGAATATGTGGGATTTAAGATCAATTCTGTTTTTTATAAAGGAAAACCTAATCTTCAAAATCTCAGAGATAAAGTAATCTTATCATTAGCACCGCGAAAAAATCTTAGAAGGAAAACGCTCTATGTAGAAGCTATTAAGATATAAATAAGTTCAATAAAAAATTTTATATAGTTGTACCTTATATTTTTTATAAATCTATTAATTTAACTTATCTCATCTTTAGTTTCAGTCTATGAACGAGAAAAACGGGAAATTGGATGTCTCATTTGTAAAATGTAGTCGATGTGGGAATCCATTTTTTCTTGATGAAAATTCCTTAATGCATCGTGAAGGAGTAGAGGAACAAGTTTGCGACAATTGTATTAAACTTGAAAAGAGAAAAAGAGAACTCGAGTTAGACCTCTTCGAATCGGTGGTGGAGATCGAAAATAAAATGGAAAAAAGTATAAACGAAATGAAAAACCAATTAAATGTCTCACGATCTACCTTTAACAAACAATTTTTCTTAGATAAAATCAAAAAACGGTCTGAATTGATGTCAAAATCTCTTGAACTTATCGAAAAAATTGAGGAAACTAACGATGAGAAGTACATTGAAGAATATAAAAACTTATTTGAAAGAATGAAAAAAGAAAGTCCACTCGATTAAACTGATTTTTTTTAGCTCTCCTTCATCTTAAAAATTAAGCCAATATTCATTATTTTATCAAAAGGGCTTATTCTTGTATCAAATTCCATTAGATAAGCCCCAATTCGAACAAACACATCCCAAAATATTCTAAAAAATTTGTTTCGTTCATATTTCACTCTTAAACTTGTAAGGCTGCTTTCTATACCTTCAGGATCTTTTGATTGAATATCGGAGATCCTCATCAATCTCCCATAAATCTTTAAAATTTTCACTAATTTGAGATTTTGCCCTTCAAATAGAATCTTTAACTCAGAAAGTTCATATCTTCTATAGTGCCCGATAATTTTATCTTGTTGAGAGAAATAACCCATCTTATGGGGAACAGTAACAATTAAAATCCCGTCCTTATTCAATATTCTACTAATTTCTTTTATGGCGGATTTATCATCTTTTATATGTTCCAAGACATCAAGACAACTAATAAAATCAAAGCATCGGTCTCGATAAGGTAAATTTGTGATTGTCCCGCATATAGGGTGCCAAAACTCTCTTTTATTCCTTTTTAAAGACACGTTTTTCGTATATTGTTTTAAAGAAGTCTCAGAGAGATCGAAACAATTTTTATGCCTTAACTTGTCAATAAAATTGAGTAATGAATTCCCGGAGCAGCCTAAATCAATTCCTTTCTTAAAATGATAAGATGAGATCTCTTCCTTAATTTTATTGAATTTATGATAAATTCCCGGTGAGATATAATATTCCGTGACACTCCTACCAGAAAAATTTGAATGCCGTTCGTAGAAGATCTTATCTTTCTTCATTTCATATTTCTCATTTTTTTTCTAAATGATAAGAAAATATTGGGACATAAATGAAATAAGCTCCCATTTTAATGCTCATTTTCATTAGTCTTTCATCAAACTTCTCATCCGTTAAAATATTTTTAAAAAAATTAAGTTCCTTCAGGAGGGGATCTTTATTCTCATTCGCAATCCAAGGAATTGAATTACAAAAAGATTCTTTAACCTCAAAGCGGTCAATAAAATATTGGTTTAGTTTTCTCCCAATCTCGGGATCCGCACCTTCATTTTTTAAATTTGAATGTAAAGCACTTTTTAAATTAGTATCGGGATATTCTATTAGCCCTCCATAATCAGGTTCTGCAAGAATTAAGAGTATTCCTTTATCTTTTAAAATTCTATATATTTCTTTAAAACCCTTCTCTACATCATCAATCCATAAGAAAAAACAATTGGTTGCAACTACATCGAACATTTTATCCTGAAAATGGTTATTAAGAAAATCCATATAAAATAAATTGACGGGGATATTGCTTATTTTTAGCCGTTTATGTGCCATATTAATACGTTTTTCATGAAGATCTATTCCATATAGATCAATGGAATATTGCTGTCCTATTTCATTTAATAAAAGCCCAGTACCGCATCCCAAATCTAAAAGATTTTCCTTTTTATGTAATTCTATTTTTTCGAATAGATAATCTCTTAGGTCTTTTGTCCATTGTAACTGAGTTTCAAATCTCTTGTCCCAATCAATCATTTAGATCATTAAAAGAAGTGCAATATCATTACATATGAATAATCCTATTTGTTATTTTGGTAAAAGATCTATGGAGATTTATTGATCTCTTAATTCATTTGATTAAGTTAGAATGAGAAAAATAGGAAACTTAAGAAATAAAAACTAAAGAAAAAAGGGTTTTATTAAAAGTTTGCAATTTTACACGTCATTTTCTTCTGGTCAATGTATAAGGGGCAACCACCGCCGCATACACGTAATAAATCGCAGTCTTCACATTTTGGTTCGATATATTCCTGATTTCTAATTCTTTCAAATAACTTCGCATGCCAGATATCCTTCCATTCATCTTTCAATATATTTCCTACGGATTCAAAGTATGATTGGCAAGGAAGAACACTTCCGTCTGGTTCGATAGCTATACTCATGTTTGCTGCTGAACATCTTTTAGGTCCTAAGCCCAATTCGACGGGATTAACAGAACAATATTGGGTCGGAGAATACCAAATAAATTTCATATTCAAATGATGAGATAAATTATTAATTCGAGTTAAAATCGGTTCTAAATCATCTTCAGGAATGCCATCTTTAAATTTCTTTCCTTTTCCTGAATATATTATGCCGTTACACGCAAAAGTCTCCACGTTTAATTCATTTAAGAACTTTATTGTATCCTCAATGCTCTCTACATTGTGTTGACATAATGTGGTGTTCGTCATAAAAAAGATATCCTCTTTTTCAAAATTCTTTATCGCTTGAATTGTATCTTCAAAACTCTGTGCGCCAACCATTTTGTTGTGGATCTCTTTATCGTGAGATTCGATTGTTATTTGGGCATAATCTAATCCTTTTTGAATTGCTTCTTTTACAAGGTTTTCATCAGCAAATTTTATACCGTTGGTAATAACTCCCATAACAAATCCTTTTTCTTGACCATATTCAACGATCTCGAGAAAATCAGGGCGAGTGGTAGGTTCTCCTCCAGTAAGTGCGACATGGGGAACACCAATTTCCCATAATTTGTCTAAGATCTTTTTTATTTCCTTGGTTTGAAGTTCTGGATAATCCGGATCTCTTTCTACGTAGCAATGACCGCAAGCATTATTACATTTGTAAGTTAAAGCCAAGTCCACTCTTAACGGGAATTCAGTAGATTTAAAGGGGGTTCTAGGGCTTAATCCTATTTCTGAAAATGGACAAGCATCTTCTGTGGTCATTAATGCTTGTATCTTATCCAATAAGTTGGTATAATCCTCTTCTATTTCGTGAGGGTTTGTGCGAAATCTTTTAGTAAAATATTCTTTGATCTCTTCAAGATCCTTACCTTTTATGAATTGCCGAAAGTAGAGCATAGCTATTTGATTCAAATATAATATAAATTTGGCATCGATATTTAGAACGGCTTTTGCATTATCTAAAATCCGTAAGTGGAATTTATGGGTTCCTAAATCTCTAAATTCAATGATATCCGAATATACATTTTTTGCTCCTTCTCGCAGAGTTATATTGGGACTAATCTTCTTTTTTATTTTCTTAAATATCTTCATGATTTTACTCTTTTCATTTTTCATTTTTATCACCTCTCTCTATCTTCCTCCTCCAGCACATGCACATGCACATCCAGCGCACGCACACGCACAAGCACAAACACATCCACTTCTTGATCCTCCTCCTCTCCTCGAACCTGATCTTCGTGAACTTCCCGAGCTAGCAGGAGGTGCTACCATACGGACTATTGTCTCGGCAAAGTTTGTAAAATTATTTACAATCGTATTAGCCATCTGTTCCATCCCATGCACTATAGAATCTGCCATCGTAAACATATTTAGACGTTGTGTAGGAGGGTTGGTTAAATTCCTTCCTGGATGATAGGAATTATAATTTCTTCTTCTCCAGTAGTATCCATAATAATAATAGCGCGGGTACCAATATGGTCGGCGATAATAATATTTGTTTACGAGGAACTTTTCTGATTTCTCTTCAAATAAGTCATCAATTACTAACCAATCAAACTCATCCTCAAGATCATTCCATTCTATTTCTTGAGGCATATCTTTTACAGTTTGCCATGCTTTATTTATTATATTTTCATAATATTTGATAGTAGCATCTAACTCGTATCCGACCATCTTCTTGTGCGTAGCTTTTATGGTTTCTACGAGCAAGTCTTCCAACTCATTCTTCTGTATTTCTCCTTGATTTTTTCCTTTTTTCTTAATTGCTTCTATAAACTTCCTTTGGTAAGGCTTCATTTCTTTCATGCCTTCTCTACTCAATACTTCGAATCTTAAGGGATCAGCATTTTTTATCTTTAAATGTCCCGTTCTTATAAGTGAGAAAAATATGAGGAAAACTACCTTTTTTAATGGTGTATTCATGATTATCGCTGTTTCAACAACTGAAAGACCCTTATTTACACCAATGCAATCTATCTTCATCTCTGGTTTTTCATAGGGCAGTTTTGCACGGTTAATAACTCTATAAAGAAGATATCCAATCATTCCGAAGCCAGCAATAATTAAGGCATAAAATCCGAGGATGAGCATTATATTACCAAATGACACCAAAAAATACAGAAAGACTAAAGCTCCAAAAAAACTCATGCAACATACCAAGGATCCATATCCTCCCATTTCTGTTTTAGGTTTAGGGGGATAATATCTTTTTTTATATTTTGTTTTATATTGATATATTAAGTATCCCGCTCCAGAAATTAACCCCGTAAGACTGATGCTTATTAAAATGATTAAAATCGTGTTAATTAATCTAGGATTTCCTGACCATGGAATATATTCTTCAACATATTGTTTTGGAAAAGATACTCCAAACATATACTTTTTCATTGGAACATCTTCTTTGATCCATGTGTATATTAAATCGCCATCTTCAGCATAACTAAAATTTGTGAACTCATCATAATGATATTTGACCAGATTTCCGTTTGTTAGACCATCTGGGAAGTAAAATTTTACTTCAAGATACTCGAAGGTACTGGCATATTGGGCATCAAACCATGTTGGTGCGAATTCAACACTTGCTAGAGAAGAATTGTCATAATCCTCATAAACCATTTTTGGATTGTTTCCTTTCACATGAAGTGTTTTTGTTTCTCCTGGGTCAATAGAATGTTCATGAAGCCAGATCTCAACACCTATATCTATAACCGTCGATCTTCTTATATCTGTAAGCTCATTTCCATTAATATCGGCTTCAACACTTTGTAAATCATACTGTTCATTTGGGAATCCAATATCAACTATATCTATTGGATGAGCTCCTTCATGACATGTGAATTGAATCCAATATTCAATCGTAATTGATGCGTCTTGATTTATGTAAACATTTACCTTTTCCGAAACAACATCAAAAGAATAATCTTGAGCTTTCACAGGTTCTACTTTGACAAGCAAAATACCCAAAAACAAGCTGGAGACTAAGATTAAAAACAAAATTAGTTTCTTTTTATTCATTTTTTTCACCAATTTAATTTATCCTTTGGAACTTTTACTTCTTCACCACATCTTTCGCAAATTACCACTTCCTTGTTGTAGAGTTTTTCTGTTAATTTTATTGACTTTTGACAGTTTTGACAAATTAATGTTGGAAAATGCTTTTCCGTGTCCTTCTTTTCCCCGCTGGTTTCTATAACTTTAATAACTTTTGAATATCTTTTATTTGCTATTGTAAATCCACTTACTAAGATGATGATACCAAATATAATAAAAACTGAGCCGATGATCATCCGAGAAAGAGTCAATGAAGGATTTGCGGGAGCTGCTAACAGAAAAAGTATTCCAAGAACAACCAAACATATAAACAAAAAAGATGTGATGACCTTAATTAACGTCTGTTTATTTTCCATTTTAGTTCCATTGATTTTTGTTTTAATATTATGTATTAAGGGTAAATATGTGTTTATAAATTTAATTAAAATGCCAATTCGGGCATAATTCATTTGCATTAAGAGAATCCTTTTAAAAAATGCAAAATTATTTTACACATTCTAGTAAAATATAATAAATTCAGTAGTTGATTATAAAATGTTAACCGAGATAAGTGTATTTTTGCCGAACGAGCCGGGAGAATTAGCTAAATTTATTAAACTTCTTATGGATAATGGGATCAGTATTAATTCCATTACGGTTGCGGAAACCGAAGATTATGGCCTTCTCCTTATTTTAGTCGATAAGCCTGACGAGTGTATAGACCTTTTAAATGAGATGGAGTATGTAATCTCTGTGTCAGATGTAGTCGCCGTTGAAGTAAACGGTAAGCCGTCAGAATTGTATAATATCTCTTCCATTCTGGGAAATCATGGGGTTAATATTTTATATCTCTATTCCACGCTTATTATAGACCAAGCGCATATCATTTTGAGATCAAATGATAACGAAAAAGCCCAATCCGTGTTGAAAGATAATAATTACAAAGTGATAGAATAAAAAAAACTAAATCATCATTTTAACTCATTATTTGTTATTTCTCATTTTCTTTCATCATTTTAATATATTATTTCTTAACTGCTTATACCAATAACCTAAAATGTGTAAAAGTGGATTCTCTGGATCCGGGAGCTTAAATTGGGCAAATCTGTGGATGGATGAGATGAAATTCGAATTTATATAAATCTTTCATTTAGGTCCTATTTATGAAATCTTTTCTTTTTCATGCTCATTTATTGAATCTTTTTTACTTTTGTTTTGTTGAAAATGGTTAACTGATTTTCATTAGAGAACGGACATTTTTGACAATTATTATTGATTAAACCATAATAAATATCGATCATTTTAAATACTTTAGAATAATAATATTAATCATTTACTTTTAAAATTCAACGGGTAATTTTTAATACATTTGAAAAGTGAATAATATGATTAAATCTAAAATAAAAACAAAAATAATTCCTTTTTTAGGAATTTCGGTTTTATTACTGCTTAGTATGCTCTGCTCGACTGCCGATGTTCTTGGACAACACGCGAGTACTGCTGCGGCAAAATTCGAACCTACGAAAGAGAAACCTACTGAATATGGTGTGATCGTTCCACCTCCAAATATGATGGCAACAACTTCAATTTATGGGTCAAATCAAGGATATTTCCAATTACTTGAATGGGATAGTTCTGAAGTGGCTGATGAAGTTGTAAATATTACTGGAAAAGATATTTCCCTTGCCTATCCTTGGTATTTTGATACCACCTTAGATTCGACTACAGAAAATGGTATGATTGATCCTTATTCGGATATAAACTGGGTTAATGTAAGTGCTCTTGAAGTAGAAAATGAAACTATAAGTCCCTATTATTTGAAAAATGTGTGGAATTCTTATTCAATGACAGACGGGGGATCACTTGAAGTTCCATTAAATTCCTCAATTCCATTGGAAATAAATATTTCGATTGCTTCAACAGGTCCAAAAATATTAAAACTAGATCCCAAATCAGCTACATCTTTTATGTGGGATTTTGACTTAATTGCACCTTCTGGAAACAAAATGGATCTCGACAAACATCCTATTAAAAGAAAAGGAATAACAGATGATGACACGAATCATTGGTTAGAATATAGTGAGGACGTTTTGTTTTACTATGTACCCTTCGTCGCACATGAAACGGGAACATTTCGATTACTTGTTAAAGCTTCTTCTATTATTAATATGGCTTATCTGAATATCGAATTTGCGAATTTAGATATTTCGGAATTGTCTTCAGATGATTCTCTATTTGTTGGCAATGAGGAACCTACAAGTATTCAAGATCAATGGGAAGATGAAATTGATGTTAAGTGGGTACGGATAAACGGTAAACAAGGAGAGACAATCCTTATTGATACTATACGGGAATATGGGGTATTACCTTTTACTCATATTTGGAGACCTCATAAATCAGGTTATAATAGGTCAATTTTAAATACAGGAACAGAAGGTATTTATTTTCCAGTGGATGGTCAAGCATATTTAAGTTTTATTGATAGAATGAATGGAGAGAATTACAGAGCAACTATAGGTTCAAGAAGCGTTCCTATTGTTCAACATAAAGTTGGAGGAAACGTAACCCTCGCAAAGGTATCACGATATCAAATGAAAGCTATTAATTTCTCAGTTAAGGAAGATTCATTTGTAATTTTAAATTATACTTCGTGGGGTAATGGTGAAGCGTCTATCTCTTCAGAAGGAACTCCAAATGGTTTACTCTATAAGAATTCGAAAGCTATGGAAGGATATGCTACAATTTCACCCTTAAAAACTGTGACTGTAAATGATATGGATTTCTTATACTATTACTTACCTGAGGGAGAATATCAAACCTTCGTACAAAACCAAAATATAGGTTCTGAAGGTCTCATACAACTAACATCGAGGTATATAGAATATAAGAATGGAACCGTTCCGATTAATGATCTCTCATATCCAAATAAATATGCATCTTCTTTCGAAACAGTGACATTTAACCCAAATGAAGCGAATTACACTCTTAAAGATGCTCAATGGCTCACTTTAAATATCACCGAACCTGGTCAATATCGATTTAATACAACTCTTATTGCCGCACAAAATCCTGGATGTTCCCTAGAAACAAGTCCCGAATTTCTCTATGTTTATAATGCTACAGATGATGATTATTATGGATTCGATTATCCCAATCTTACTTATTTCCTAAATGATGATGACTATATTTACATCGGAATGAGGTGTAAATATACTGGTCTTTTAGTTAATTTGAGTACGACTGGAGTTGGAAATTTTGATTTACAATTTTATAGACCTGGATCTGGTTGGGTGAATGATCCATTCGCTTATGATGATGGAACAAACAATCTCCAACAGAATGGAACAATTGAATTTGATACAACCGATCCAACCTTTAAGGATCTTTGGGATAAAGGTAGAGATTCGACCGTAGATATTGAATCATTAGATAATGAAACTGAATCTCAGTTATATTGGGTGAGACTTAATCCTACTAGTTCCTATAGCGCACTCCCAAATATTACAAAGATTACCATTTTAAATTCGACAATCGAAGGAGATATTGATATAGCTATTTTAAAGGATAGTGAATATGATTACGATGATACTTGGGAAATCTCTGAATCTGATAATGATGATTTAGATATTGATGGAATTCAAACCACTAGAGATGAGACCAATTGGGAAGATAATTACTTAGGCTATGATTCTGAGGCTTCATTTTTCCTCACTGGAGGTTTAGGAAGGGGATATACAATTGGCTTAGAAGAGGGCTTATATAAAGTTCTGATTATTCCCAATGGATGGTGTTATCCTGGAAATATCGTAGCAAACTTCGCAGTAGAGAATTATTGGCCATATGGTGAATATGTGCACTACAACATCCCGAAAATTTCTCCAGAAGATCCACTTCTTTATGCATATGAAATTGATCGCTTTGATACACTAAATTACGGAAATGATCAATTCTTAACTCCATATACTTGGGTTAGACACATTAATTACACAGAGAATCTATGGAATGTCACAGATGGAGTGAATACCAACGATAAGGGATATCTGATCGTAAAGTGCTTTGGAGATGCGTATCAATGGACACAGTTAGTTGTCTATTCAGAATTTGTAAACAATTCCAAACTCTATTTGATGCAAGATCTTCCATGGATTTCAAACGACGATTCAAACGATGAAATAGTAGAGTTAGCCGACAATGTGGAAAATAATTCTGTTTACGAATTCGGAGTCTTTGAAGATGAATGGTATCTCTTGTTTGAATATGATAACGTAGAAAACAACGAAACTTTAACTTTCCGATTATCTCTAAGGCAATATAACACAACATCCGTATTGATGGGTTCTGCTGCTTCTTCCTCATCACCTACTTCTGCGCCAGCAAGTGGAGGAGCAGGTAATCTACTTATTGGAGGACTTATTATCGGTGGAGCTGCTGCGGTAGTTATTGGTGTTGTATACGTGATAATGAGAAAAAAGGGCGGAAGAGTGTTTTCTAAGACACCCGGATAAACTATCAATTTTTTAAAATTTTAAAATTTCAATTTTTTTTTATTTATTTATTTATTGGTTTTTTTGTAATGAAAATTGCTTTCTGGTTCTAATAAGAATTCGGATAAATCTTCAAAAAGGCATTTTTCGGAAAGAGCTTGGATTTTTTTAATATCCCAGAAATCAAATTTTTTCTTAGTATCTGAGGACTTTTCAATACTTAGATAAAAGATAATTAACAGTTAGAAATATCAGAGGGATGGAAATCTAAAGCTCAATTTTATTTTTAGTCATTTTAACTTTCGTCAGAGTGAAAATTGTGATTTTATCTTATTAACAATTTAATAAAAACTTATTAAGATTTTTTTCAGATCGCAATGAATACTGATTAGTAAAAAAATTGAGATGATATACTCACTAAAAGATCATTCACCTTCCATTAAATCAACGAAAAAATCTATTTTTTCACTAAATCTATGGACTCTTGTCGCTTTTATCTTTTATAGAAAGGCAGAATTAACTATTCAATATCTTTCATACTCCTAATATAATCAATCAAAATATTTAATGATTTAATCATATAGAGCGTTCATAAAATTGACCGAAAGATTTATTAGTATGCATAACTATTTATAGATCAGTACATATTTTTTTGAAGAAGTATTGGAAGGTTGGTTTTTTAGCCCATAATTTATTCCTCCACTAAAATACATTCATGAGCTATTTAAAAACACCAACTATTCCAGTACTCTTTATTTTTTTTCATTTTACAACTATTTATTTTACAGCCCTTATCTACAGAACATGCCAAATAGTTTATTTACATAAAATATACTTTAACAAATAGATTCTGGCAATAAATTTTGATTTTTTATCAGTTATCAATTTTTAAGATGAAAACTTAATTCAGATATATAATTTCATCTTGAACTTTAATCTATACTTAAGGTTTAAAAATTATTATATTTTAAAGATAAATTATTATTGTCATAAAAAAATACAAGAAAAAAAGAATGTGAAATAAATGAATCGATTTGAAGGAAAGGTAGCGTTTATTACGGGCGGGGCTTCTGGATTGGGAGAGAAAACCGCAAAAGACTTTGCTGAGGAAGGAGCGAGTGTTGTTTTATTTGATTTCGATAAAGAAAACGGAACTCGTGTTGAAAAGGAAATTAGAAACGCTGGAGGAGAAGTCTTATTCATAGAAGGCGATGTCCGTGATTCGGAAAGCGTCGAAAGTGGGGTAAATCAAGCCTTTGAAAAATATAAAACTGTGGATTATTTAATCCATTCTGCTGGGATCTTAAAAGATGGGATGATCCATAAATTGCCTGAAGAACGATGGGATGATGTTATTAACACCCATCTAAAGGGTTTTTACCTTTCAATGCAGGCCTGTGCAAAACGCTGGATCGCGCACTGTAAAGCTAATCCAAAAGAAGAAATTGCCGAATATCCCGATAAAAGAATTATCACTATTAGCAGCCAAGCTGCAGAGGGAAATATTGGTCAGCTAAATTATTCCGCTGCAAAAGCTGGAATGCTTGGGATGGTTAAGACCGCCGGACTTGAGTTAATTCGATATAACGTCAGAACTCACGCTGTAATGCCAACCCTCATTGAGACCGCAATCCTTAAGGATTTACTTAGCAAACAAGATGGGAAATGGAGAAAATACTATGAAGGCAGAATTCCTCTTGGAATTGGAGAACCGAAGCATGTTTCGAAAGTTATCTTATTCCTCTGTAGCGATGATGCGTGGTTTATGAATGGTGAAATTGTTGGTATTAACGGCGGAAGACTTGACAAAGTGTAAATAATTCCCAAATAATTACAATTAAAGAAAAAAAGTCCAAATATTTTTTATAATTCTTTATTTTCTAATTTTTTTTTAAAACAGCCATTAAACTCCAAAAAGACCATAAAAAATGATTATAAGTTAATTTTGAATCCTTCCAAATAACAGATATACTTAATTGAAATATAAAGATAATTTATTAATAGTTAAATTCCTCCTAGAATACTGATGACTAATAAAATAATCTCGTTAAATGAAGAGTCTTATATGATATTGAAGAAACTAAAACGAGAGAATGAATCATTTTCTGATCTAATTTTAAGATTATGTAAAAAAAAGGTTTCAGGAGAGGGAGATCCATTATTAGAATATGCGGGTGTTTTTAGTGATGATGAATTTTGGGAAGATTTTGAAGGCATTATCAAAGAAGTTAGGAAATCTCATTTAACCGAAGGATTAGAAGTTTAGGTTATTTATATTGTATTTATTAGAAAGTAATACCATAATTGGAATTTTGAGAAAAATACCCACTATTTTAATTATAACAACCGATTTAAATCATTTTCAAATTATAAAAAAGTTAAATGCTGAAATAAAGGTTGAATTTTGGGAATTTTACTTTCTTAATTAATTAATAGAGATAAAAAATTTGATAATAATATGATTTTTATTCTTCTGATTTCATTTCTTGAATTTTTTCTGTCAGAACAGGTATGAATTCATGCAAATCTGCGACAATGCCATAGTGGGCTATATTAAATATTGGAGCATTTGGATCCTTGTTAATTGCGACAATAATTTCTGAGTTCTCCATTCCAACAATATGTTGGATCGCTCCAGAAATACCGCATGCAATATAAAGCCTTGGATTTACCGTTTTCCCTGTTTGTCCAACCTGCCTATCATGATCAATCCATTCTAACTCGACGGTCACTCGTGAACCTGCTACTTCCGCATTTAAAGCATCGGCTAAATCTCGGATCACTTTGAAATTCTCCTTACTACCAACCCCTCGTCCACCAGCAACTATAATTTCTGCATCCTCAAGATTTACAGAAGTCTTCCCTTTATCTATAATTTTTAAGATCTTAGTGACCGAATCTTCTTCTTGAAATTCTTTTTCAATTATCTCAATTTCGGGTTTTTTATCCGTTTTTTCTATAGGGTCAAATATTCCTGGACGTACTGTACTCATCTGAGGTCTGCTTGTTGGAGTTCTTATTGTTGCCATGAGATTTCCACCAAAGGTGGGTCTGGTCTGTAAGAGATTTTTTTGTCCCTCCTTTTCTTCAATATCTAAGCCAGTACAATCAGCAGTCAATCCCGCGTATAATCGTTTCGATAATCTGGGGGCAAAATCTCTTCCAGTTGGAGTTGCTCCAATCAAAACTATTTCTGGCTTTCTCTCTCTAACGATCTCAGCAACTGTATCTACATATAGATCAGAATAGTAATCTTTTAATATTGGGGACTTAACATAAATTACCTTATCGGCTCCATACTTTCCTAAATCTTCAAGTTTATTATCTAAATCAGATGCTAAAACTACCACCGTCAGCTCAACATCGAGTTTATCTGCTAATTCTCTGCCTTTTCCCAATAATTGATAGACCACACGATGGAGTTTGTTTCTAAAGTGTTCTCCAATTATCATAATCCCACTATATTCGGATATATCCATCTTAGGAACTTTAAATGCTTCATGCTCGATTATTATCGCATCAACGGGACATTCCTCTACACACGCACCGCATAAGTTACATTTTCCCGTAATACACGCTATATCATCTCGAATCTCAATCCCACCATATGGACAATTTGCGACACAATTCCCACATCCCGTACATAACTCACTGTCTATAGTTATACTCATAATCTCACCTTTAGATTATTTTATCCTCCTTTAGATTTTCACATAGTTGTGTAGCGATCTCCTCATGAGACCCTTCCAGAATGATCTTTTCCCCCTTCCGTTCTGGAACATATATTTTCCATACTTCAGTTTGAGATCCAACCAGTCCAAGGTTTTCCTTTTTTGCTTCAACACTCTCATGGTCTAAAAAATGTATCTGCTTTTCATAAGCATTTACAATCCCTTTCATATGCGGATATCGGGGCTCATTTATTTCTTTTTGAACGGATATTAATGCGGGTAATTTTGTTTCTATTACCACGACTTCTTCAGCCCGAAATTCACGCTCCACAATGATTTTATCTCCTTCTAATTTAAAATCCTTGACATATGTTATTTGAGGGATTCCCAGTTCTTCTGCAAGTTCTGGTCCGACTTGGGCGGTATCCCCATCGATGGCTTGCGTTCCACATATTATTAGATACTTATCTACAGTTCCAAAATCTTTCAATAATTTCTTTATTCCTAAAGAAAGCGTGTGAGAAGTAGCTAATGTATCGGCACCAGCAAAAGCTCTATCGGTTAAAAGATAAGCCTTATCAATTCCCATGGCTAAAGCTTCTCTTAAAGCCTCTTCTGCTTGTGGGGGTCCCATACTTAGAGCTATTGTTTCAGCATCATATTTTTCTTTAATTGATAGAGCTAACTCAATTCCATTTTTATCCATAGGATTGATAATGCTTGGAATACCCTCTCGGATTAACGTATTCGTTTCTGGATCGATTTTTACTTCAGAAACTCCTGGAACTTGTTTTATACAAACAAATACTTTCATTTTTTTTTAATACCTCCTTTAAGAACCTTTCCTCAGTAGATTATTTGCAATAACCATCCTTTGAATTTCGGATGTCCCTTCATATATCTCACCCATCTTGGCATCACGAAAATATCTCTCAACATCATAGGCTTTCATGAGACCATATCCGCCGTGAATCTGAACGGCAGAATGTGCTGCCTTCATTGCCGTCTCTGATGCTACGAGCTTTGCCATTGAACTCTCCATTCCATATTCTTCACCTTGATCACACTTAAATGCGGATTTATAGGTGAGCATCCGTGCCGATTCAATATCACATTTCATATCCGCGAGTTTCCATTGTATTCCTTGAAAACGCCCTATTGGTTGTCCAAATTGGACCCTCTCGTTTGAATACTTAATTGAGGCTTCCAAGCAAGCTTGTCCAAGCCCAACACATTGAGCTGCCATTAAAATTCTTCCGTAATCTAAGATTTGCATCCCTAATCTAAAGCCGCCTCCTTCTTTTCCAAGTATATTTTCCTCGGGAACTCTTACGTCTTGAAATACTAATTCTGAAGTATTGGAAGCTCTAACTCCAAGCTTGTCTTCTTTGACACCTACGGAATACCCAGGAGTATCTGTATCGACAATAAATATGGTTAATTCTTTTCTTCTCCCCTTTTGTCCTGTCGTAGCAACAACAAGTAACGTTTCTGCGATACCTCCGTTTGTCGCGAAAATTTTACTCCCATTAAGAACATATTCATCTCCATCCTTAACTGCGGTAAGTTGGACTCCTCCAGCATCTGAACCCGCATTAGCCTCAGTTAAGGCAAATGCTCCTAATTTATCTCCTTTAG
>CAZZIC010000027.1:0-13993 GCA_964653985.1 uncultured archaeon
TTCGGAAAAGCTGCTGAAATCGCGGATCTCAATCTATGGGAATTTATTGATGTTTGCCGTAAGAATAATATTCAGCTTAACTTATCAGAGGAAGATGCAAGACTGGGTATCTCAAAAGTTAAAGAATTGGATATTAATGACTATAAAGAAAGAGCTAAGGATTTGAGTTCTTCTAACGAGTAAATATTACATTTCGATCTCTTTTTACACTCGATATTGTACAGATTGGAAAGGAGACCTTAAGGATTTGATATTATTTCAAAAACGTGTTGAAGATTTACTTATTACTATAAATTTACTTAGGACTATAGTTTATTTTATCACTTGCGAGAATTCTAAGGATCTATAATTCTACGGAAGCTTTGAATCTAGACGAACTTTTGTGGCTTTTCTACCCCCAATACCCCAATACGCTTTTTTAATAATCCCATGGATGATAACTTCTACTGCTTGAGAATTTATAAAAGAATGAAAATATTCAATAAACTGCAGAATTTAATTTTCTTTTTCCCATAATCAATTACTGCTTTAATAAATGCCTTATAAGCTGGACTGGCATCGTAAGCCTTCAATTTGAGTTCAGAGCGAAACTCTAATCTATGCGATGCTTTAATTGGTTAATTTTTAAAGGATTTTAGATATTAAAAAAATATACAGTTAAAGGTGAAAATCTTCAACTTTTTCTCTAATTTCCAATTTTGGATATATTAAACCGGTCAAAGGTGGCGATGAATTATAAACTTCTTCTATTTCTATGACTCCAAATTTAATAAATCTAAATCTTTGAATTCCCTTATAAGTACCCTTCACAACTTGATTTACATAATTAAAGTTCATACCGAAAACAGCAACTTTAATCCCTTTCGGAATTCTCAATAAATCCTCTTTCAAAGATGAGAGAGGAAAGACAAGTCTATTATGATCTGCAGCTTGAAGTGGAATACATGGAATAAGAATAGGATATCCATCTTTCGGATCAATATAAGAAATTACTCTAACTGCTATTGGAGTACTAAAAAGAGGAAAACCGATTATGTTCAGTGCCCTTTCTTCTTTCTTAGTTTTAGCTCCTCGTTTTCCAATTAAATCCTTTAAAATCCCAAAAACAATTCCTGATAATGATAATTTCCTAACTTGAGAAGCTGCGATAACCCTATTAAAATAAGCAGTATGAACACGAGTATATGTAAAATATCTCATCAATTCAGATTTATTAAAATGTTCTAATTCTTCTCCCTCTTTACTGGTATGTGTAAAATTTGCTTTGACTTGTAAAAATTTAAAAGGCATCTCAACAGTCATATAAAAAATTCCCTGTTTAGGATTCCTCTTTATATTCTTTTTACTTTGACCCTCTGTAAATGCACCCCATGTAACTTGATCTTGATTAATTGCTCGGTTGCTGGTTATTAAGGTTATATGAGGCCATCCACGTTCATCTATCGTAGAAACTAATTTCAGCATTACATCTGGTTGCGTAAATTTAACTGCTTTATTTGATAATTCAGACTTCCATTCCAATAACTTTTGTTTATTCATTTTTATATTGCTCAGATTTAGGATTTTATTCTAACTTAGTATTATTAAAGTGGTTTACATTCCATGAGATTCTCTAGCAATGATCTCATCTTGTAATTCTTTCCCTATTGCTGTGAAATAAGCATTATACCCAGTAACTCGTACTAAAAGATTACTATAGTTTTCAGGATGTTGTTGAGCATCCTTTAACATATCAGCATCTATCATATTAATTTGAAGAGCAGTACCCCCATTTTCGATATAGCTCCTTAAGTATGCTTTGAATTTCTCTTTATGTTCCGGATCTTTTAAAATAGATGGATTAAATGAAATAGTATGACTTGCTCCTTGAGGTAAAAAATTAATATATTCTCCAGATTCATCCTTACCTCCCAAAGCTATTCCAACAGAATTAGTTACAGCAGTTGGTCCTTTCGTATCAACGCCATCGGTTGGGCAAATTGCATTCGATAAAAATGAACCAGCAAGTCTTCCGTCTGGAGTTGCAGGAGTGAGAGCCGCCGCTGACCCTGCCCAATAATTCCAAGAAAGCATTCCTGGTCGATATTGATAATTAGTAGGTGTTTTATATTTCCAAGTTTTATCTGCCCAAAATTTCATAACATCTTTCGCCATTTTATCTGCTCTATTAGTGTTTGTTCCATATTTAGGTACTTTATATTTTAGTTGGGCTCTTAAGATAGAATTCTCTTTGCCTTCAAAATCCTCAATTAAAGCAGATTTAATATCTGATATAGAATATTTTTCTTCTTCAAAAACCAAATATTTTATAGCCAATAGTGAATCGACAGTTGTTCCAAAACCAACGCCATTAACGGTAATATAACGTATTTCAGGTCCTCCAGATCTAATATCAACCCCTTTTTCTATACACCCTTCTACTAATGTAGATAAATAAGGTGTTGGCATGTAGTGAGATCTCAACTCTTCTGTCATATTATTTATCTCTACCGTATAACGAAGAATAAATTCTGTTTGTGTTTTCCAAGCTTCACAAAATTCTTCCCATGATTCAAAATCTTCAACTTTCCCCGTTGTAGGACCTAATTGTTCTCCTTCTTTTAACCAAGGTTCATTTGTATTCCCAGGCATACTCTTTCCATTCCATAATGTAAGCTCTATTGATTTTGTTAAATTTGGATTACAATTAACAGTACCAGATCTATCATTTCCTTGCATAGTATTTTCTAAACAACCAACTGAAGCATAGTTCCATACTTTATCTTTAGAAATTCCTTCCAAAATTAATCCCGCCATGCTTCTTTCATCAAAATTAAGTATAATAGGAGCTCCTTGAGAACGGGAAATCATTTTGATAAGTATGTCTAAAAGTTTATCGGGTGTATTTTTATGTAATCTTACATTTGGTTTGGGTTCCAATATAGGAGACCACTCATCAATCACTTCCAAAATAGTATATGTTAATTCATTCGTTGAGTCCTCCCCGTGGGGCCCGCATCCGGAAAGGGTCATTAGTTGACCAAATGATGAGGTTATCCCTTGCTTGCCTACTCTAATCATAGCATCATAGGCTGTATTGCAATGAAACCAAAAACTTCCAAGGATTTCTTTTGCAAAATCTTTAGTAATATTTTTTTCTTTTATTACATCTTTTTTATAGAGATCTGCTAAATATTGGTCAATTCTCCCAAAAGATATGCCAGGACCTGGATAAGATTCTTCTGACATAATTAGCATATGAGTTAGCCAAACAGCCTGTAATGCTTGCCAAAAGGTTTCTGCTGGTTCCCATGGAACCTTCTCTAGATTTTTTGCCATAACTTCAAGTTCATATATTCTTTGACTCTCAGAAGTTTTTTCTTTTAATCTCCTACATTCATTTGCATATGCTTTTGCTAATTTTTTTGGAATTTCAGTTGATCTCATCAATGCTCTTAATTCTGCTCCCATCTGTCCCTTCTTTTCCTTTTCTGATAAAAGATTATATTGTCTTTCCGCCTTTTCATTTAGATATTTAAATCCCTTTTTGACAATCGTTTCATAATTTGGTATCAAATGCCCACCTGTAGCTCCAGCATTCCCAAATCCCGATTTATGATATTTAAAGAATTTTTCTCTAATCTTTAAATTCATTTTCCAAAACTTTTCGGTTTCATTTTCGTTTAAGCATTTGCTCAGTTGTACATTAAATCTACCCCCAGCTAGGAGGTCATTTTTAGAGATTATCTCTTTAGGAATATATTCTAACATAACTTTTTCAAAGAATATTGTTCTTCGTTCTGGTAAGGATAAATCCCAAAAGTCTTTAGGTAAGTCTACCTTTTGAGCCATCGATCGTAAAGATGATTCAAAGACTCCTTTGCCTTTTTCACCTATATAGGTATGCATTTCGGGAGCAATATAATAATCTCCTTCATTCCAGATTATATCCCATTCCGTACCAGTTGTAAATGACATATATTCATTATTCCATTTCCTTTCTGTTCCAAGAAAATAATAATTTCTTAGCCACTTAGAACGAGGAAGGAGATCATGAGATTCAGCAACCTGATACTTTGGAGGTCTCTCCGAACTTTTAGATTTTTTATCACTTTCACTCATTTTCTAAATTTCCCCTAAACGTTTTTTATTAATAATTTAAAAGATTTCAAATTTGAAAACAATAAATAATTCAAGTTTTTCCTATTTAAACCTTTCTAAACTAGAAAATTTACTTTTTTTCTATTTTAGTCAAAAATTTCGATTAAGTCTTATATGTTTTGTATAGATTTTTAAGATCTCCAGAATAAAATGCAATCTCCCCGTATAAAAAGATATATTATAGGGAAATTTCCATACTAAAAACTTAACATTTAATCAGTGATATACAAGATTTAGGAATTATTCAAAATTTCTCTAACTTGTAAAAAAAGTTTTTTTGAACTTAATATATTTGTCTTCATTTTTGTTTTTCCTCCTTTTTGTACTTGCCTGTTAATAAGACTTTTACTTTTTCCATTTTATAGGCATAATAAGAATTTCCTTGCGATATAATAAAATAAATAAATTGAAGTAAATAAAAAAATAAAAAGTATAATTAAAGAGTTTCTGTCCTCTTTTTTATCACTACTATTAATGATATGAGAGCAGCGATACCAATAAGTCCAAGATGATATCCAGGCACAGAAAATGATTCTCCGATATAATATTCCTCACTCATATCTTTATCCTCCCAAGCGACTATTTTTAACTTGTATACTATATCTCCGGAATCCAGTTCTGCATCACAAACTACACCGGTAGCTTTATCAACATATATTATATTATCCGAATCTACCGTAATTTTACTGCAAGTCACATCTCTTCCCCCATAAGTTCTGTCTACAGTTTCATTTTCGTGTAATCTTTCTAATTCCCGTATTACTGTTTCATTAAGAATGTAATTCCTCGCAACATTGGCAAATTCTTGGCTCATAGAATTTTCATCTTTATAAGGATCATAAATATAAGCAGTCAAATCTAATGGCCATTCATTTAAATTTACCGTCACTTTAAGATAAAATTTTCTTCCCTCATCAGGATCAAACTCCCATATTACAACCTGTCCATCATCAACCAAATAATCTGCGTGAGCTACTCGAGGTATTGATATAATACAAAAAAGACAAAGAAAAAAGAGAAAATAAAAATTTTTCTTCTTCATACCCATTATGATCAAAAATTAACTATTTTAAGTTACGTTTTTAGAAAAAGATACGGATTTTATAAAATAATGTTAGAATTAAATAATTAAAATATTCAATAAACTGTAGAATTAATTTTCATTTTTCCTATAATCAATTACCGCTTTAATAAATGCCTTATAAGCTGGACTGGCATCATAAGGTTTTGATTTGAATTCAGGGTGAAATTGAGTACCCACCATGAAATGATCTGGTCGGTTTAATTCAATACTATTGATGATCCTGCCGCTAGGATCTCTACTTGAGACTTTTAGTCCTTGATTTCGTGCTTCATCTGTGATAAATTCTCCTTTAATATGGTATCTGTGTCTGAATCGCTCAATAATTTCTTTTTTTTCATAAGCTTCATAAAGTCTGGTACCTTCTTCAAGAATGATTTTTAATCCTCCAAGCCTCATCGTTCCTCCTTTTTCTTTCACTTCTTTTTGACTTTCTAATAAATCGACCACGGGATAAGGTGTGTCGGGATTAATTTCAGTCGAGTTTGCTCCCTCGAGACCTAAGTATTTTCTACAGAATGCTACATAAAACAATTGTGCTCCAAAACAAATCCCTAAAAAGGGAATTTTCTTTTCCATGGCAACCTCAGCAGTTTTTATCATCCCTTCGACTGCTCGTTCCCCGAAACCTGGAGTGAGTAAAATGCCATCAACGTCTTTTAATTCTTCTTCAACTTTGGTTTCCTGAGTTATATTAATCATCTTTAGATTTGCGGTGTAGCCTTGGTGGGCAGCAGCGTGTTCTATCGCTTTATTTATAGAGATATATGAGTCTGAAATATTGAAATATTTTCCAGGCATAGCGATGGTAATTTCTTTCTTCGGTTCTTTAAAGAGCTCAACTGTTTTTTTCCATTCCGAATAATTAGTAACTTCACTATAAGCAACTAATTTCGCTTTCAAATCCAGAACTTCACAAACCAAATCTCCCAACTTTTGCCTTTCAAAGAATAAGGGAAGTTCATAAATACATTCAAGGTCTGGATTAGATATAACTGCTTTTTGAGGGACATTTGAAAATAAGGATATTTTTCTTCGAATCTCTTCTTCCAACGGTTCTCTTGCTCTTCCAATAAGAATGTCGGGTTGTAAACCCGCACTTTGGAGCATTTTAACGGAATGTTGGGTTGGTTTCGATTTTTGCTGACCAACGGCTTGAGAATAGGGAACTAACGTCACATGAACAAAAGCAGTGTCTTTTTTAGGTAATTCTAATCTTAATTGACGAAAACTTTCTAAAAAGATGCTTGATTCTAAATCGCCTACGGTCCCGCCACATTCTACAAGTAAAACATCTATATTATCGTTATTTGTTATATCAATCAATCGATTTTTTATCATATCTGTACAATGGGGTATTATCTGCACCGTACGTCCTAAAAAACGCCCCTTTCGCTCGCTCAGGATAGTAGAGAGATAAACTTGACCGCTGGTGATGTTATTTCTAGGATGAATTTCAATACCTAGAAATCGCTCATAGGTGCCGAAATCTTGGTCTATTTCGCTTATTCGATAAATTCTTTCATCCGAATCAGGAACTGGCCTAAAATCCCACACTTTCTCGGTTATAAAACATTCTCCATGCTCTATTGGATTCAATGTTCCTGGATCAACATTCAAATAAGGATCTATTTTAACCACTGAAACATTAAACCCACGAAACTGTAGGATCTTACCTAAACTTGCTGTAACGACTCCTTTTCCTATGCCGGACATCACTCCGCCAGTAACCATAACCAGTTTTGTATTATGAGGCATAATCTCTTAGATTTTGTTTAATTTTCTTATGATTTTATAAAAAACCTTTCTAACGGATAATCTCTAATTCAAAATTTATATTGTACTATATTTTAGACTAGAAAATTAACTTAATTTATTTTCCCAATTAAGTTTTATTTACTTACCTTTAAATATTGGATCTCGTTTTTCTGATAATGCTCTCGTTGATTCTCTAAAATCATGAGTTGTGAATGCTTTATGTATCGATTTATTTTCCAGATCTAATGTATCAGATAATATTTTACGAAAATAATCATGCATTGATTTTTTTATAAGTTTTAATGCCACACTTGGCGAGTTAGGAGGGGTCAATCGTAAAGCTATTTTTCTTACATAGGGAATTAATTCACCTTCCGGTAAAACTTTATTAATAAATCCCAATTCTTTTGCTTTTTTAGCTGGGATTCGATCTCCGAAATAAAGCACTTCCTTTGCTTTTTGAAAGCCCAAATAAAAAGGTAAAATAAAACTCGCTGCAAATTCGGGTATTATGGCTCTTTCTACGAAATAAAACCCAATCCAGGCATTTTCTGACATATATATTAGATCTGACACCGCTAAAGGCATTGTTATCCCAGCGCCAATCGCAAATCCATTTATCGCGGTGATAATTGGTTTGGGAAAATCCCAAAATTTCATACAAAGTTTCTTTTGGGCAATATCAGAAAAGTCAATTTGTTTTCTGATCTCTTGAGGGATTTGGGTCTGATACTTCATGTTAAAATAGCCACCAGAGGAAAAAGCATCAGCTTCTTGACAACCCGTAATAATTAAGACTCGAGTGTTATCATCTTGTAGCATATCATCGAGAACTGTTTCTATTTCTAAAAATGTGACTTGAGATAGAGCATTTCTTCTTTCTGGTCTATTGATAGTTATGGTACAAATCCCATTTTCTTCTTTTTCATAGATGATATCTTCAAATTCGTTAATATTCATTTTTAAGATTGAAATATAGTTAAATTTCTTTTTTATAATAAGGATTCTCTGTTTTTATTTATAATATTTTCTTCTTCAGTTATAAAAGGGATCCTTTCAAACTAAAAAGTTATGAAGTTTTATTCGCTCAAAATTATTAAATAGCTGGACTTGGTATACTAGGATGCCATGGTGGTAAATTTTGTAATTCTATAAAAATCTTAATTAACAAGATAATGTTCGCAACATAAATTATCACAATAAATATTCCAAGGCTTACTTTTGAATTCAAGGGTTCATTTTTTAAGTGATTAAAATTCTCTTTCCAAAAAAGTTCTGTGAGATAAATTAGAACAAAAAGAATTAAACCAATATATCTTAACAAGCTTTATACTAAAGAAAAGTTATCCAAAACTAAATGTATGGAATAACACATATAAACACGAGAGGGACTGATCCGCTATTCATCATTCCATGTTTTTCATTTGATGGAATAAATATCACATCTCCCGCTTTTCCGATAATCGAGGTTTTATTCTCTCTCAAGAAAATTCCCTCTCCGTGAAGGATATAAATATGATGTTCTTCCGGATGGTCATGAAGATCAATTTTACCGGCTGGCTCTATTTTAAATCTCCGAGTAGCCATCTTTTCTGCTCCATCATCTTTAGTTATTAGCCAACGAATTGTGGTTTTTTCAGCATTTGCTTTTGTAACAACTTCTTTCTTTACATCATTGAAATTTTTCTTAATCATTTCCATCTATTAATAAAAAAAATTAAAAAATAAAGTTTTTGTATTGATTATAACATCTTAAAGAGTTGTCGTAAGGTAAGACTCATAATATATTGTTGGATTTGTCTGGTTCCCCCGCCCATTTCTTGGATTCTTGAAATCCCCAATAAATCTTCCATAAGCGTATTATCACAAGCTCCCGCGCCTCCCATAAGATTAGCACATTCATAACATACTCTTTCACTTAGTTTAGCACTTTGAGATTTTAATTGGGAAGCATTCGCCACTAAAGCCAAGTTCAATTGCTTAGGAAGGTCCCCATCAAATTTTTCCATTTTCTGATCTACAATTTGACAGATATGCAAAGTAGCAAGAGTTAAATTCATGGTCTTTGCCCATAAATCAGAAAGCGGAAAACCAACACCTTGATATTTGAGAATTTCTTGGTCAAACTGCTTTCGCATATTTGTATAGATAACAGCATGAGAAATTGCATTCCATGCTTCAGCGATATTGAGGATAACTATACCTAACCTTTCCAAATTTAATCCTTCAAATAAGTGTTCTCTACCTTTTCCTGGTGGTCCTAAAACATATTCTTTTGGGACTCTTAAATCAGAAAATGTTTCTTTCCCTAAAAACATCCTTGGTGTCCAAGGTATATTTATACGTTCCACATTCCAGCCCTCCCAAGAGGTATCTACTAAAAATTGAGCCATCGTATTTCCTTTATTTTTTTCAGAACACGCATAAACAATTGCCCAATCTGCTTTAGGTCCGTTAGTCTGATAGATTTTCTCTCCATTAATTAAGAAGCTTCCATCCTCTTGCTCATCGCAACTAGTTAACATATGTACTGCGTCTGATCCTCTTTCAGGTTCTGTAATACAGATACACCCAATCTTTTTACCAGTAACGAGTTCTTCCAGAGCCTTCAATCTTACATCAACTTTTTCATGATGAGCAACCAATGGATTCACACATAGAACGCAAGCTCCCATTCCCATTGCAAGTTGCGGATCGAAGAAATCGGTTGCTAATACTCTCATGATTTCAGCTGTCATCCCGTGTGGTTCGAAATCTAATCCAATTTCATCAAATCGATTTACACGAGTCACTAAACCTTCTCTTCCCAAGGCAGGAATCCAATCATAGAAATCTTCGCTATGGTCTATTTGGTTTTCTTTTTCAAATTTAATATAGAATTTTTGTGTTTGTCGAAGAAAACTAAACATTTTTGGGTCAATTAAAGGCATAAGATTGCTATTTAAGAATTTATATCTATTTTCGAGGGAGAGTTTTTCTAAAATTTCATTAGAAATACATTTTGTATCAAAATTTTTATGGATCATAATTTTAATCCGTTTAGAATTATTGATTTTATGAAGATATTTGTGAAAGAATAATAAATAGTTTTCATTCTCTACCCAATTTTTTTCTGGAAAGTTATAGCAGTTTTAAACAACTATAAAATCTCAGAGCAATACAGGAGAACCTCCAAAAATAAAAAAAATCTTCAAAATGTTAAGACTAACAATTATGGAATTATGGTTTGAATATAATCCTCCTGATCTCTTTCATACTTTTTTATAGAAAGTTCTGGAATTTCAATAAATGAACTATAAGAGACTTCTCCATTAACTTCTAAGCGAATATGATATTTAGGATCTTCTAAATCAACAATACCGCTTTCTATAAATCGAGCTGCGGCGTCTAAAATTTTTTGGCGTTCTAATGGGGAATTTCTCCTCCTTATAGTAATCCTCCACTTCTCAGCGCTTCCTATCTTATCATCATAAAGTTTCCCCAGTTCTTTAAAATTTTTCTCTTTAGTTTCAAATTGATATCTAATTGGCACCAACTTTAAAATATAGTTAAACAAAATGTCTTCTTTTAATAGATCGATGAGATCCAAGAGTAAAGCTTCGGGGTCCTCACTGAAATGAGCTATACATAACCCTGTTAATTCATAAATTGGCGTTACTTCAACATTATCAATATCCAGTTTATCTGATAATAAATAATCCATTTCAACCGCGGCATTTTCTTCAAAATTTCTAGGGCATGATACAATAAAACCATTATATTCTTCCATAAGTATAATCCTTACCTTTAATTTAGAGAAAAATGAATTTTTTCATAATTAATTAAAAATAACTCGATTTTATATCTTAGAATTATAAATTATTACTAATCTATGAGAAAACAAAATTTCCCTTGAAATTTTAGTGTTCACTGAAAAAATATAATGAGATAATTTTTTTTGCTTTGTTTTACGCAACAAAGACTTAACTTTACTCTAATTATTTCATTCTTAATGCTTTTTTATCTATTTTTCCGATTGAAGTAAGCGGAATGTGCTCTACAATTTCAATTTCTTTCGGAACTTTATATTTTGCTAGGTTTTGTCGAGCATAATTCATTATGTCTTCCTCAATTGCCTTGGATTTTTTATATTGATCCTTTAAAAGTACATATAATTTTACAATTTCACTTCCTGGTCTCTTTGGATCTGCTACGCCAATAGATGAAGCCATTTCTATAGCTGGATGTTTGCTCATTTTTTTATCGACTTCTACACTGAAGACTTTAAATCCTGAAACATTTATCATATCTTTAGTTCTATCCACTATTGAGATATATCCATCTTTATCCATTATTCCTACATCTCCAGAAAAGAACCAACCATCTTGTAAAGCGTTTTTGGTTTCTTCTGGTTTATTCCAATAACCTTTAAAGATTTGGGGGCCTTTAATTGCAATCTCTCCGGCATCTCCCAAATCAACTACTTCTTCTCTATTCTCTACATCTACTATTTTTACCAGAGTAGTTGATACTGGTATCCCGACCGTACCTATCTTTCTTTTTCCTTTATATGGATTAGCAGAAACTATTGGTGAAGCCTCAGTCATTCCATAAACCTCAAGTAACTTATGCTTTCCTACAAGATCCTCAAATTCCTCTATATTCTTGGAAGGGAAGGGCGCAGCTCCAGAAATATAGATCCTAATTGGACTGAGATCTAAATCCCTAAATTTGGGGGTATTTAGAAGGTTTAAATATAAGGTTGGAACATTAGCCATTAAATTTGGCTTCCATTTATCTATTAATTCACATAGATGATTCATATCTCTCGGATTTGGGATGAGAAGCTGCTGAGCTCCGTGATAAATTGCGCCCAAGTTAAGAAACATTCCCGCTAAATGGAAAAATGGAAAACCACTGATGTATATATCTTCTCCTGGTTTAGCATCAATTTCCCACCAATGAAAAGTTTGCTCGATATTTGCAAGTTCATTAAAATGAGTAAGCATTGCCCCTTTAGGTGGACCGGTTGTACCTCCGGTATATTGAAGAAATGCAAGATCTTTTTTTGGATTTATCAAAACCTTAGGATCTTTTGAGCTCTGATATCGTTCTAAAATTTCCTTGAATTTATAATATTTCTTTCCTTTAACTTCTAGGACTTTTCCTGTGGGGATTTTTTTGAGAATCTTTCCAAAAAACTTTTTAACAAAATTTAAATCCATCATATCCGTGATGTTGGTAGTAATTACTATTTTAACATCCGTCTTTCCCGTATTAAACGCTTTCCTAACGTTCTCCTCGTAAAATGAATCCATTGTCAATAGAACTGTGGCATTACAATCTTTTAATTGATAGACTATTTCACTTGGTTTAAGTAAAAAGTTTAGACCCGATACTATACATCCCGCGTAAAAACTACCGTACAGAGCTACTAAATATTGAGGACAATTAGGTAAGTTGATCGCTATCTTATCTCCTTTATTAATGTTATTCTTCATTAAAAAGTTAGCGAAGGTTATCACATTCTTTTCAAATTCGTTATAAGTGGCTGTGGTTCCCATAAACTCATAGCATAGATTGTTAGGGAATTTTTTAGTAGATTCTCTTAGTGTATCTGCCAGTGATAGGTTAGAGAAATCTAATTTTTCCTTGACGTAATCATCATAAGATTTTAACCAGATTTTTGACATATATGGAGAGGTATTTTTATCCATGATATAAGACCCTTTCAATACTAAGAAAATTATAATTATTTCTAAATATCTTAATGTATGATATTCAAATTAATAAAATTTTACTATGGAATTGTTATAATTTGTTAATTGGAAAGAACAATTTTTATCAAAATCGAAAGTTCCAGAAAAAATCGAAAAAAACCCCCATCAACTCAATTCCACAAGAACTTTTATCTCTTTATGAGCCGGTTTAGACAAGGTTTCAAACATTTCTGGAACCTCATTTATCTTGATAACTTTTGAAATTATTTCATTCGATGTAATTCTTTTATTCGCCAATAGTTTTAAAGCAGTCCGAAAGACATCTTGATTAAAGCTAAATGTCCCTCTAATAGTAATATTTTTTAACATCAATTGCATAAATCCTTTCATTTGGAATGGTTCCACATGTATGCCGATAATAGTAATTCGACCTCCCTTTTTTACTAATTGCATCGATGATATAACTGTATCAGGAACTCCCACACAATCGAAAATATGTTCTGGTCCTACTTTATCTGTTAATCGGAAGATCTTTTTCCATTTATGGGGAGGAAAACTGTTATTCGCCCCTAACTTTTTAGCTACTTGGTGTTTTGATTCAACGGGTTCTAGAACATAGATATTATTTGCTCCAGCAACTTTCAAAACTTGAATTGTAAATAAACCAATCGTACCCGCCCCGTAAACCGCTGCGTTGTCTCCGATTGTAAAACCAGACTCTTGTACGGCGTAAACACAATTTGCTAATGGTTCCACTGTAGCACCAGTTTGGAGAGATATTGATTCGGGAAGTTTATGTACTCTTTCAGCCTTAATACTCAAGTAATCTGCCATTGCTCCATTTTGAGTTGTTCCAATGCCATTATTACTTATATTACACATATTTTCTTGATAATGTGTGCACCAGTAGCACTCATGACAAGGAATATTAGGATTAGCAGTTACTCTGTCTCCTTTTTTAAGGTTTTTAACCTCCTCTCCTACTTCTTCGATGATCCCAGAAAATTCGTGACCTATTATTATATTGGGAAGATACATCCCCCCTGTGGTATATGATTCTATTCCGGAGCCACATATTCCGCAATACTTTACTTTTATTAAGACTTCGTCTCTTTTTATAATCGGTTTTGGTAAATCATCTTTTACCTCTATTTGCTGTGCTCCTTTCAGAATAACTCCTTTCATAATTTTACTCTTTAATTTTCATTTATTTTTTATTTATTAAAGTTTGTTCAGAATAGTATTTTATTTTATATCCTTATAAGCTTTTTTAATGGACGCTCAGCCAAACAACATCAGCCAAACAACATCAACC
>CAZZIC010000027.1:14093-34805 GCA_964653985.1 uncultured archaeon
CCAAACAACATCAACCGCGTAGCGGTATCAGATTTTTGTTATCTATATTGGTTGTTTACTAAAGAAACTTTACCGTATATAATATATGTAATAATAGGGACATTCTTCGTTCCCATTGGGATGCTTTAACGCTCTTACAATTAAAATTTAAAATAAATAAATAAAAAATTGATATATCTAACCTGAAATTGTAAAGTCTCGGAAGAGAATAGAAGGAACCATTCCGTATTGATGTAATTCTTGTTCCTTTCCTTTCATTTCAATTTGATTGAATGCCTTGTAAAGATTACCCGCAACACTGACAGGCTCTAATGGCTTCACAATCTCTCCATGTTTAATTTTAAAACAGTTAGGGGCTACTACTGAAAAGTCTCCCGAAATTAGATTAGAATGTCCCATACCTAATAATAAATCTTCAATTAGAATTCCATCATTAACCTCTAATATTAGTTCGTCAAGACTTCTTTTTCCAGGAGGAACAGATACTGTGTTAAGAGCTATATCGGGTAAAGCTTCGTAGCTTTGGGTTCCACGTCTTTTTGAGTTTCCAGTGTTTTTGGAATTATGAACATTACTGTAATATTGGTTAAATATAAAGTTCTTCAATCTACCATTTTCAATAAGACATGTTCTTTGACGAGGATACCCTTCATCATCAATAGCGACCATTTCGGGATCTTCTGGGATTTGCCCGTCGTCGTATATTGTCAATTTATCATTTCCTATTTTTTGGTTAATCTTATCTGCAAATTTACTTGTTCCTTCAACAACACTCTTCCCATTTACACTATTCGTCAATGCAACGCTTAAAAAATATCCCGCCGTAATATTATTGAAAATAACCTTACTTTTTCCCGTTTGATTGAGTTTTTCCGCTTCTAAGAAATTAATTGCTTTTTCAGCAGCTTCTGATCCCAAACCTTGTAGTTTGGGAACTCCTCGCCCTATGTAGGAACTCATAGCATTCTTCGTCTTATCTCCTTCTCCCGCTATCACATAAATATTAGTAGAACAAAAGGTATTTTTACTAGATTTTGATAATCCTTCAGAATTTCCCACGGCAAACGCTCCATATCCAATAGAGATCATTCCTTCGATAGATTTTACTTTAGAACTATAGTCTTTAGCTTCTTTGTAAACTGAAGAAGCAGTGGTGAAAATGTCATCTCCTTCATATTCAAAAACTGACTCATCAATAATTCCCTCCTTTCCTTTTTCTTCTGAGGTGACAAAATTTTCCCACCGATCATCCCCTTTTTTTAGAACTTTTGATATTTCTAAGGCAGAATCTACAGCAAAATCAACAGAAGAATCTCCTATTCCGGATGCAGTTGCAAAACCTATTTTGTTATTCTTTACACTCCTACATCCTACTCCTATATCTCCTCCCTGATTTACATCAATTATTTCTCCTTTTATTTTGACATCTAGTGAATATGAATTTATGAGATATAATTCTAAAGCATCGATTCCTTTAGATTTTCCATATTTCAAACCTCGTTCCAGATTTGAAATCAAGTCATTCTCCCACTCATTTAAATTACTATTCATTTTTACGTTTCACCTCCAAATTGAACACGGTCAACTAGTAATTTAGGTCCTCCTAAACCTACAGGAAGTGGAAACTGACCATCTTTTCCACATCCTCCGAAATAGCCAGAAAAGATTTTTAAATCTTTTGTTGCTCCTCTTACATTTTTCAATAAGTCTAAAATATTCCCCGATAATGTAACATCTTTTAAAGGATATTTTTTCTCGCCATTTTCGATCCAATATCCACGAGATGCTAAAAATACAAACGAACCATCTAATTCTACCTGTCCTCCTGCACTTTGGATTGCATATATTCCTGTTCCAAGCTCTTCCAAAGCTTCTTCTTCGGTGAGATCTCCAGGCATAAAATAAGTATTTTTCATCCTTGGTATTGGAGGATAAGCAAAATTTACTGCTCGAGCGTTTCCAGTAGAGGTATCATTTAGCATGCTTGCAGTTGATCGAGTATGTAAAAAGTTTTTCAGGATTCCATTTTGCATTAAAATCACTTTTTTAGTCTCTATTCCTTGATCATCATAAGGTAAGTACATACCATAGAGATCTCCGTTGTAAGATAAAATTCCCTCATCAATAATGGAAACTTTATCTGAGCCCAATTTTTCACCGATTTTATTATGTAGCGGACTGGCTTTTGAAGCAATAAAATCTCCCTCGGTCATATGCCCAAAACTCTCGTGAGCGAGGACTCCTGTGAGAAGATTTTCACATAACGCGGGATATTTCCCCGCTGGCGCTGCTTTTGCTTCTAATTTTTCTTTCGCCCAGAGAGCCGCATCTTTTCCAATATCTTCTGGCCCATTTCCTGTTTTATTGAAATACTCTAACCCCACTGATCCTCCTTTAGATTGGGAACCCGTTAAAAGATTTCCTTGTTGATCTTTACTGGTTACTAAACATCTCATATCTAGTAAATATGGATGCCAATGTATTTCCTTTTGTTCTGAATTAGTAAACATTTTCTCTCCGGATAATTCACCATAGAAAACCTTCATAGAAGAGATATTTTTACCATTTTCTTGGGCGGATTTTTCCATTCGTTTTACGAGATCCATTTTATCCTCTAGTCCCACCTCCCAAGCAGGGCTTTTTACTTCCGCTTTGAGATGTTTGGATACAGCTCCTCCTTGAGGTTTAACTACAGTTTTACTCTTCACAATTTTTGCACTTGCTTTAGCAATCTTCAAGGCTGTAAAGGCAGATTCCTCAAGTTTATTAAGACCTAAATTCGGTGAAAATGCATATCCCGAAGCCCCTTCATAAAATACATTAAAACCTACCCCGGCTTGTTTCATTGCTTTACACTCTTGAATACGTTGATTTTCTTTTATTATCGTCTGGATCTTCAACTCATCATATCTTGCCTCAACGAATTCAGAACCTTCTTTAGGTCTTAATAAACTTGAGGAATCTCATGAATAAATATGCAATCCCCTTATTTTAATTAACTTAGGAATTGATTTGGGATTTCTATTTTGATTTTTCGTACAAGAAAACGACTCTATCGCAAAACCAGATTTTTGCTATGAAAGCAATAGAGCTGAAGTATAAGGCAGGCCAAAAATCATTAAAAAAGCAATACCAAAGAGAAGGGATAAAACAGATTCCAGAAATTATATTCAACAAAAGATTAAAATCTACCTTGATATTTTTTGTCCATATTTTCTCCCCTAAAACCGATTTTGATGCCCAACTATCAAATGATTTTGCTTCGGGAAATATTATCGGATTGAAAATGACCCAAACGATATAAACGACCAATAAAATCCAAGCATGGAACCACACAATTAAATAAAGGATTGGACCTCCTACTATTCTGGTCCAACCACTCCAAGGGTTCGCATGTCGTTTCCAAAAATTTATGGTAAAGGTCCTCTTTTAAGTAGTTATGATATTTAATTTAGATGTCTATTTAATATTTTCTACTTTTTCCACAATTCTTAACTCTTACCATCCGCAAGTTTGGAATGGTTCCCAAGCTATCGGGAAGAGAGCTAAGAACCTTATTATCATTCAATGTCAATATTTCAAGAGTCTTTAAAATCTCTCATGAAATGGTAAAAAAGGCTTTTAACTTTTCCAAAGAAGAGGCTTTCACCTTTAGGAGAAGGTTGCAAGTATCGGTCTCCAGAATATTTGGTCCATCTCCAGCGTGATGAGATGATGCGTCTTGAGGCTACACTCTTGATTCAGAGCCAAGAGCAGGTAATACGTGATTATTCATTTCATCAATTGCTTCTAAAAACTCATCATCAGAGGACGACTCTTCACTTCTTTTCACGCATACAATATCCACGATCTTTAAAAGGCTAGGAGATAGATGAAAACAAGGAGGGTTATATTCAAAAAATGCATTGACTTCCTCTGTAAGATGTCCTTGGTTAGCTTGTTCAAGTAGAGTCATTTTACATAAATCAAGATGTTCTTTTAGAAAAAGAGAGAATAGCTTTTAAAAATAAAAGAATTTACTTGTCTAAATTGGTGCTTACTAGATTGAGCACCCATTTTTTAATCTGCATCAAGTTCTTTAAAATACCGGGAACGTGAGAATCCGGAAAATTTTCTTCAGGCGGCAATCGTTGAGCGGCGGATAATTTGCTTTAATTTATCAAACATTTTTTTAACTTGTATGTTATTATGAGAAATAGATTATACACAACAATAAATAATTAATTACAAAATTCTATTTCATTAAGTATTTGAAAATGTGTTACTCAAAAACAATGTCTAAGAAAATAACTATAAATTATTTCTCTTATAATAGATAATTATGAATAGTTTTGAACGAATATGGGAAGCTTTAAATCTTGAAAAACCAGATAGAGTCCCCATACATACAATAAATATCGATGGAAATGTAGCAGATAAAATTTTAGGACAACCTGAAAGAAACGCATTCGATATTTTCGAAGAAATGTCTGAAAAATATCCAGATACTTGGGTGGATAAGATTAATAGTATATTCAATGATATTGAGATATCTGTTTTTGCGAAATGTGTTAGAGCTGGATATGAACTGGGGTTTGACGGGGTAGGAATACAATATATTCCATTTGAATTGGAAAGCAAAGAAGAAATGACAGATATATTTGGAAAGAGACATAAGATAAGAAATATCGATGGAAATCCTTATCCTGATTATTATGGAGGGTATATCAAAAATAGAGAAGATTGGGAGAATTATCCAAAACCTGATCTGAAGGAGGAATATAAAAAAGCTAAGAAATTTTATAAAGGAGTTCAAAGGAAATGCCGTGATATTGAAGATGATATTTGTATCATTGCGCAAAATGCTTTAACTTCAGTTTTCCCTCCAGTATGGCAAGGAATGGGTATGGCACATTTTGCTCGAGCTCTAAAGAATGATCCTAAATTAATTGAAGAGAGATTTAGGTTTACCACAGATTATGTTCTAACTACTTTCAAAGCATATAATGATTGCGGAGCTAAAGTATTTTTGGAAGGTGGAGATATTGCTCATAGTGGAGGACCTATGATAAACCCTAAGTATTTTGATAAATATTTACTCCCTCGTTATCAAGAGGTTGCGGAAGCAATCCATGAGTGGGGAGGAAAATACATATTACATACGGACGGAGATATTACTAATCTTTTAGATTTTATTGTAGATTCTGGATTTGATGGTCTTCAATGCCTGGAACCTCCTCTAGTTGATCCTGAATTAGTAAAGAAGAAGGTTGGAGATAAACTATGTCTATCGGGGAATATAGATACAAGGCATATATTAGTTAAAGCTTCAAAAGATGAAGTGGAAAATGCCGTAAAAGATGTAATAAAAAAGGCAGCTCCGGGAGGAGGTTTTATGCTTTCACCAGCAAATTTCCATCCAGAAATATCAGTTAAACGCTTAGAATGGATGATTGAAACGGGTAAGAAATACGGTACATATCCTTTGAATTTCTAATTTTTTCTTATTTTAATATTTAATATTTATTTATAATTGTGGTAATTATCCCCACAGCAATTTCAAAAACTATTATCCCTATAAGTATAACTAAATTCTGAGTTGTGCTCCACATTTTTCCCTAAATAACGCAAAATTCTTTATTCACTTATAGAACAATCATAGTAGTTAAGAATTCTATTATGTTGATGACAAATAAGGTAATAAAAAAAAAGATTTTTGGCAAATAGATTGAGGTTTAGAGGATTCCCATTGATCCCATAAGTTTTGTGGCATCAGGCGTATCAAATTTTATCTTAATATCTAAAACGGCTGGCTTTCCAGAGTTTTTGGCTCTATCTAAGGCGGGAACAATTTCGTTTGGATCGGTGATAACTTCGGCATAACATCCGAATCCTTTGGCGCATTGAGCAAAGTCGAAAGGAGGGAAGTCAACATCAATATATCTCTTATCCATAAAGAGTTTTTGACCGCTTTTGATCATCCCCCACGCATCGTTGTTTGCTACAACATATATAAGATTTTTCATTTCTAACCTTACAGCGGTTTCAAGATCTTGTGAATTTATCATAAAAGCTCCATCACCGGCGATGGCTACAACTTGCTTTTCAGGTTTTGCTAGTTTTGCTCCGATTCCGTATGGTACTGCTACACCTAGCTGTCCCATACTCACAGGTTGTAATGTTGATAGGGGCTGTCTCGATTTATGAAAATCTATTTGTTCTACTACAAAACAAGATATATCACCACCATCAACAATCAAAATTGCATCCTCTTCCACCCATTCTAAAACATCTTTTACCACTCTTTGAGGAAGAATAGGAACCTTATCTTTGGAGGCTTTCCTAATTGCTTTTTTAATGTTTTTCTCCCTTAATGTAGAAAACTGCTCTAACCATTCCCTTTTTTCTACTTTTTCTTTCTGTTTTACCGCTTCTACCATTTGTTTTAAATATTGCTTACAATCTCCCACGATTCCAAGAGTGACTGGTTTCGCTCTTCCGATAATTGAGGAGTCTATATCCACTTGAATCATTTTTTGGCTGTCTTTCCAGAAAGGTTCATCTCCATGTGCCATGGTGTAAGAGAATTTACATCCCAAAGCTAAGACGACATCAGCTTCTCGAGCTGCGGTAATTGCTGGCCCTGCGATTGACGCTCCAATCAAACAATGGGATTTATTTGATATTGTACCAAGTCCCATAAGTGTTGTCATTACTGGAATTTGTAAATGTTCAGCAAATTCTTCTAATTCATTCCATCCTTCTGCTCTACTGACTCCTCCTCCTGAAACTATTAATGGTTTTTCAGCATTCATTAACAGATCCAGAGATTCATTTATTAGATCTTCACTTATCGCGGGTCCCTTCACAGCTCGATATTGGTTGGGATCGAGAAGTGGTAAATTTTTTTCTTCGATTTCCCCTAAAAAAGCATCCTCATAAATTTCAAGGAGAACTGGACGAGGTCTACCTCCTTTAGCTTCTCGGAAAACTTTCTGGACTGCATCGGGTATTTCCTCTACTCTTCTGATGCTTTTCTGATATTTTGTAAAAGGCTTAAATAGAGTAAGTTGATCGACTCCTCCTTGAAGAGTAAATGAGTCTTGATATTTTTCCTTTACTTGGGGAACTAAAGCGATCATTGGAATATTGTCTGCCCATGCCGTACCTACCCCTGGAACGAGATGTACTGCTCCAGGTCCTACTGTACCAAAACAAATTCCCGGTTCATTGGTGACTCGAGCATAAGCATCCGCTGCATGTGCTGCGGCTTGTTCATGCCTAAATAATATTGTACTTAACCCAGCTTCTTTTCCCCATCGATATACCGCATCATACATATTTAAGAATTGACCACCAGGGACTCCAAACATATACTTCACGTTTTCTTTAAGTAAACATTTGATCAAAACATCTCCGCCGTTTAATTTATCTTGTTCTTCTGACATTTATTTCACCACTAAAAATTTAGTACAATTTTACATTTAAATGTTGAAGTATATATATTTATCTCTTTATATTAAGTCTTCTGGAAGGACTTAAGAGAAAATCTCTTTCCTTAATTTAGAATTCAATTTTTTATGGTAAATTCTCTTTTTAAGAAATTGGGTTATTATTAAAAAATATTTTTAAGGAATTTTTTAACTCTTTTACAGATTCAGGTATTTGATCAAATTGATTATAACTTAAATCTAATTCAATTAATTTATTTAACCTAGATAAATCAGGTAAATTTTTTAGATTATTATGACTCAAATTCAATTTCCTAAGATTCGTCAGCTTGATGATTGATTTTGGAACTGTTCTTAAATTATTATAGCTTACATTAAGCGATCTTAATTCAGAAAGATTTTCTATGGATTTTGGAATTGATTTAATATTGCTATACTCAATCTCATACTTCTTAATGATACTTAAGAAGAATTCAACATCTTCTAATTTAGAAATGGATCTCATAAGCTCTGATGATTCTCTTAAAAATTTCCAATTAAAATAATTAAAATTGACCATTTTAATGTGATAATCATTAATTTTTAACCATGGCTTCTCCCCAATTTTGTTCAAGTTCTTGTAAAAATCAAACATTTCGTCACTAATTTCATGATTTTTTCGATTCTTTGTCAGTTGATGTTCAATATCTAAAATGAACTTAAATTCTTTTCCTATGATCCCTAAATTTGAAGCCAGAGCTTTAAATCTCGAATTAAACATATCATAAAGTCTATGGTATTTATTTTTAAGTTGATTTTCTGCTATTTCTGCCAATTTACTCAAGACTATAGGGGATCTATCATTATTAATGGTCCATAAAATAGGTTTCTCACTTTTTTCCAGAAAGTTATTTGCTAAAATCTCAATAACAACTGCTCGGATTTTGGGATTTCCATCTGAAACTAAATAGTTTTCAAAATAATTATACGCTTTATTAGATTCTGGAGCAATTACACTTAATAATTTAATGCATTCCTCTCGAAAAATGTCATCATCACTGATTTCTATAAGACTATCTAAAAATTCAATTGATTCCTCACTATTAACTTTCCTTTTTTTTAAAAGATCCTTTACTTTTTCTAATTCGCTTTCATCTGTCATTTTTAGCTTTTTCTTGGAATATAATGACTTTCTTAGGAACCTAATTGAATAATATTGGAAATTGAGAAACTATAAATTATATATAAGTCTTTTTAGAAATATAAACTAAATATTCGAATCTGATTTAATGAAATAAGAATTTTATATATTAAGAACTAATAATTAAATTATTAGAATTAATCATTAATTAATCTTAAAAAAAGGAAATTAGGAATTGATTTAGTGTGAGAACCAGTGAAGAATATGTTGAAGATCTTAAAAAAATGAAACCCAATGTCTATATTGGGGCTGAAAAAGTTGGGAGAGATGATCCACGACTTGAAGGTGGCATGAATATCGTTAAGGAAACGTTTGATCGAGCCCAAGATCCCGACTATGAAGATTTATGTGTTGCTACATCTCATCTTACCGGAAAGAAAATTAACCGATTCACTCACATTCATCAAAGTGAGGACGATTTATTGAAAAAACAGATGATGACACGAGTTTTATGCCATCGGGTTGGAGGATGTATTCAGAGATGTATGGGAATTGATGCTCTTAATGCTTTATCTGTAATAACATATGAGTGCGATGAAGCTACGGGGACCAATTATCATGAACGATTCAAAAAATATTTAGAGTTCTTTCAAGAGAATGACTTGGTTGCATCGTGTGCTCAAACAGATCCAAAAGGAGATCGGTTGAAAAGACCTCACGAACAGAAGGATCCTGACCAATACCTCCGTGTTGTAGAAACTCGTGAAGATGGAATCGTTGTTAGAGGCGCTAAGATAAACATAACTAATACACCATATGCCGACGAGATTATTGTGGTGCCTTGTCGTTATATGGGTCCCAAGGATAATGAATATGCTGTTGCTTTTGCCCTTCCAGCAGATTGGGATGGTGTCAAATTACTAGCAAGAACCGCAAATTTTCATGAACAAAAAGAATTCACCTCAAAAACTATGAATATAGGGGATGCCGAAACCTTCATTCTTTTCGATGATGTATTTGTACCAAATGAAAGAGTATTTCTTAATGGTCAAGCAAATCCCAATGAGACGCCTTATGCTGGATTTTTGGCTTTAATGTTTGCTCATTTCCATCGTCATAGCTATACTGGCTGTAAACCTGCCGTAAGTGAAGTTATTGCCAGTGCTTCGGCTTTAATCGCGGAATACAATGGAATTGAGAAAGCGTCTCATGCTCAAGAAAAGATATCTCATTTGATAGGAATTGCTGAATTAGTGTTTGCTGCGGGAGAATCAAGTGCAAAACATTCCGAAAAAGCACCCTCTGGAACTCAAGTGCCAGATGAGATTTTAACAAACGCTGGGAGAAGGTTAGCGGGAGAAAATATCTATGAAGAATATAAAATCCTCGCAGACTTATCAGGAGGATTAATAGCTACCTTACCTTTTGAGGGAGCATTCACCAATGAAAAATTTGGAAATTTAACAATGAAATATCTCAAACGAAATCCTCGGGTTAAACCAGAATATATCTATAGAGCTTTGAAAGGAATAGAATGTCTAAATGTTTCAGACCTCGCGGGAGTTATGCAAGTTGCTGGATTACATGGTGGGGGGAGTCCACAAATGGAAACAATCACGATGATGATGAGATATGATTTAGAAGAACTGAAAAAAATCTCAAAATACCTTTTTGGAATTAAAAGCAGCTTAAAAAGGTATCAAAGACCAACTGTCACTCCAAGGAAGCAATTAGAGAAATTTAGAAAAGCTCTTAAATTTCAGCAAGAACGTTCTGAAGATTAGTAATTCTCAAAATTTTTTTTTCTTATTCTTTTAGTTTTTCAAATTCTATTTGCATTATATTAAATAATTGTAAAATATTTTATATTTAGATTGAATTTTTAACAATTTTGTTTAACTTAAATTTTTTTTAAAGAGAAAAGAGGGATGATAATTGGACAACATAGAACAACCAAAAATAGAAATCACTCATGAAATCCTAACCAAGTGGCAGAATATCGTCGATATCATGGCAAAAATTATGGATGTTCCAGTTGCTTTAATAATGAAGGTTGATTATCCTTATATTGAAGTATTTAAAGCCAGTTCAAACTCAAAAATTCCGTATGAAGCTGGGGATCAAGAGCATCTTGCGGGTTTATATTGCGAGACGGTAATTAAAACGCAATCGGAATTGTTGGTTCCCAACGCCTTGAAGGATCCCGATTGGAAAGATAACCCCGATGTTGAGCTCGGGATGATCTCATACTTAGGACTACCACTAAATTGGCCAAATGGAAATCCATTCGGAACAATATGCATTTTAGACAATGAAGAAAATTCCTATAATGAAGAGATAAAAATTCTTCTTGAAAAATTCCGAGATATGGCTGAAATGCATTTAGCCCTATTATATCAAAATAAACAAATAAAAAAGTCAAGAGAAGATTATAAACAAGCACTCACTCAGTTGGAATTTCTTAAAGATATCTTAATCCATGACATTAAAAACGTCTTTCAAGGTTTGAAAATGAATGCTTCCCTTTTTAAGGAACAAATGAAAGAAGAGATGTCCGACGATCTAAAAGGAAGTTTATTAAATAATTTGGAGGGACAAATAAAAAAAGGAATAAGATTGGTTTCAAATGTGTATACTTACTCTAAAGTTGAAGAAGGGAAAGATGGATTAGAAAAAGTCCGCTTATTTAACTATTTAAACAACTCTATTTCATCGCTGAAAAAAAATTTCCCTCAAAAAAATATACAAATTGAAAAGAATTATAAAAACGATAATATAACCATTTTAGCAAACAAATTTTTAGAAGATCTGTTTGATAACCTCTTGAGAAATGCAGTAAAGCATAATAAAAATGAAATAATTAAAATTTGGATAACTGTTTCGCAAACTAATTACCAAGGCAAAGATTATTGGAGTGTTAAAGTTTGCGATAACGGAATAGGAATACCTGATGATAGAAAATCTATAATTGTAGAAGAAGATTACTACAATATTCATAGTGGTACCATTAGACTGGGTCTATTTATTATTAAAACATTAATAAATAGATATAATGGAAAATTATTAATTGAAAATAGAATTGAACAAGACTACACGAAAGGTGTTTGTGTTATTATCTTACTACCAACAATAGAATAAAAAGAATTAGAAAAAGATATCCGATTTATGTTATAAAAGACACAATATAAAGCTTTCAAACTCTGTTAATGATTCAAAAGGAATACTTTTATTTCTATCGAGATATGTGTTAATATCCAAGGCTTTATTAAATAGTTCATTAAACTTATCTTGAAAGACTTGAAAGATATTATTATTCCTTGAAATATAGGCACCCATTAATTTATTGGTGGGATCAAAACTAGGTTGGATTAATTCATTAGAATCAACTAAACTGAAATTACTAAAATCCGCTTCCGTTATTCGTATTTCTAATTTCCTAAAGTTAAAATCCATATCATTTAAAAGCTGTCTCAGCGTTTTAAAATCTCCTCCACCTAATAAGGCTACCAAAATATCTGTATTAAAGATAACCTGGATCTCGATATTACTTAAATTGTCTTTGAATGCCTTAATTCCTTCCAGAATTATTTTCTTATTCTCATCCGAGAGCGCCTCGATAGACTCTTTTTGCAGTAAAGACATAATTAAATTTTCATATCTTATCCCCACAGCCAATTTACAATTATTCTTAGCAAAAAAGGGATAATACAGGTCATCAAAATTCTCAAGACTATAATTAATAAATTCGACGGGACTCTCACTGGTTTGATCGCTTAAATTGTATGCTTTAATAAATTCTTCTAAGGAATTCTCACATTCCTCCTTATCTTGTTCGAATTGATTCTTTAACTCTTGAATCCTGTTATTAATTATTTTTTGCCAAGCGGGTAACACAGGTTGTACCAAGTGGATTTTCATTGGTCGAGAAAATATATGAACTAATTCTAAATCGCTCAGAACTGAATTGATTTTATACCCCCTTTTAAGAGTAAGACCATATTTATTGCAAACTTTTTTAAGATTCTCAATTCTTTTATGTATGAGTAAATAATGATAAATCTTTTCAATTCCTTTTTCTACAATTCCTATTGCATCAAAAAGCTGATTGAGAGTTAAAAATTCGGTTTCTGAGCTGGTCATTTACATCACTTATTTTGCATTTTCTCTAAGGTTAATTCTGTTAGTACATTAAATGCATTATCAACATTAACATTATTTTTCGAGCTTATTTCTACAAAACTTGCCAGATTATTTTGTTCCGCAATCTGAATACCGTGTTCTCGGGGTACCTCCCGCTGGTTTTCTGCTAAATCTATCTTTGCTCCTACTAACATTATCGGGATTGGTCCTCCTTTTTGTCGTACAATAGATACCCATTCATGTATATTTTCTAAAGTAGTGGGTCTCGTAATGTCATAAAGGAGGAAAGCGGCATTGGCTCCCAGACAATATGTGGGTAATAGGAATCTGAAACGTTCCTCTCCTCCAATATCCCAGATCTGGAGCTTGATCTTCTTAATGTCTCCTTTGTACTTGAGTTCTATGGTTTTTACGTGAAAATCCACTCCGATTGTCAAGCGCTCACTTGGGTTAAATATATTATAGCAGTACCGTTTTGTGAACGAGGTTTTACCAACACTTGCGTCCCCGAGGAGGAGGATTTTAAAAGTATAATCATAATTAGGCATAATATTCACCAAAATAAATTAAAATAAGCTTAAAACAAATCTCCTTTTTGTTTGATTAAAAAATTTATAATTGTCATTTTTTCCAGTAAGATATAGAAAATATATATAAACTCTTACTTAAAGATATTTTTTATTACTATATAGTTCTTCTATATTATAATTTTAATGAATTAAAAACTTTTATATATCTTTTTATATTTTCGATGAGATCCTTGAGAATAATTTTGTGAATTCTCTATTCCTTAATAATGTAAAATATAATCTATTTTCAAGTGTTATTGATTAATAATTCTCGTTTTATTTGACCATTTAAGTATTCGATATCCAAAACTCACATGCCAAATCAGCAAGAACACCGATGCAGAGGGAATAAATAAAAATGACCAATCAGGAATAAGGGGGATCAAAAGCACATGTAAAGAGAGAAAACTATGTGCTATAATTCCAAAAATAGCAACCCATTTCTTAACAAACTGACTTTTGATAATAACAACCGAAAATATCAGTCCCGCAAGGGCAAAGCATAGGAGAGAGATTGCCATTGGCCAAGAGGGTAAAATGCCTACTCGATAATTTTCTAAGCTTTTTTGACCTTGAATAAGTAAGTCACTTTTTATCGAAGAAGAGGTGGTTGAAAAATATTGATTGGCATAGATAAAGAGGGGAATAGCGGGATTATAAATAACATGAAGTATAAAGCTGGATAAAATCAGGATTAAGGCCGGATACATTAGTTTTGGATATTTTTCACGGTAAATGTAGAATAGGGCGAAAAATCCAAGCATAACTAAGAAATAATTTACTAAATCAAATAAGTCGAGATAAACCAGTGCCATAAACGGAGAGTCTGAAATAAATTGATACCAAACGACAACTTTTTTAATATTATTTTCGGGAATCATCTTTAATCCTGGAATATGTCGAAATAAAGTATCAAATTCTGCGGTCCAATTTTTACGAAATACGGCCCCAGCAAGAAAAATAGCAATACCCCCAATTTGGACAAGAACTTGTTGATATTTCTGTTGAAACCTAAGGTTCACTCATATTTTATTCTGTAGGATACGGTTAATATAAATTTTATATAGCCCGATTTTTTTCTAGAACAAATCAACTCATAGAAAATGAGAGAAGATATATATAAATATTAATTCACTATTTATATGCTACGAATGTCTTTAAGACGTCTATCGGAACGGGATTTTTCAATAGGTATCTCTAGAACACGGAATAGTGTTAAAAATAATATTTATGGAAAATGTAAATATTTACAATTCTTGATACTTACGCCTAAACCTTCCATAGTAATTTGGTGAGCATGGTTTTTTATATAATTCAAGTGAAAAATAGTCGTAATAGCCGATCCTCTGTAAATAACTAATAAATTTCTGAAGATCATAATCTCCTTTTCCGGGATAGAGCCGAGCTTCATCATCCAGACTTGTTAGCTCTCTCTGCGATTTTAAAGAGTTAAACTTTAAATCACTAACTTGAACTAAATAGATTAATTTTCTTATATCGTATAGTTCTTCAATATCTCCTCGGGATTTCGCAAAGTGAAATGAGTCAATAACATATCCTAAGTTTTCTATATGCTCCAAAGGTTTCATTAACTCTTTTGCTTCTTTTAATGATGGGATTGAACTATTAGGAAGATTTAAAAATTCAAGACCTACTTTAACATCATATTCATATGCTAATTTACAGATTTCCTTCAGTTTTTTTCTGGTTCTCCGATATAATTTCCATCTAGGAATTTCTAAATCAATAATGGATGGATTTACTATGAGTAAATTAGTTTCAAGCCTATAACTATAATCCAGCATTTTCTCCAGAGTAGATATAATCTCTGAATTAAACTTTTTATTACTACAAAGAGAAAAATCTTCTAACCTAAAGATACTAGCTACTTTTAAGCTATAAGTTTCTAAAATCTCTAAGATATCTCTTAGATCTATAGAAATTAAGGATTCTTCTATTTTTAATTGATTTAATTCAACTGCTTGAAAATCACTGGCTCTATTGATAAATTCAAACAAGTCCAAATCACATGAATCTTGATTTAATGCTAAACGTATCATAAACCTTCTTTTCGGAATTTTAATTATTAATTATTAATAAATTGTTATGAAATGAATTTTTTTGGAAGATGATAACTAAATAAAATTAAAAGTAGTTATAATAATAATTCACCGATTTTAATTTTTAAATTGTCGAACGATTCCTAAGAAAATTTGTACGTGATCCTAGAACGAAACAATTAGTTAAAAATGAATATAAGTATTGATTCCTTAACAAATATGTATTTTAGGTTAAGAATTGGAATTACTCATACTCTTTTGAATAAAAATGGAGGATTATGGAAAAATACTTGGGTTATTCTTTTCAGATGAGAATAGTCTCATCTATGAAAACGTTAAATATTTAAAATATCTCTCAGAGGAAAAGAAAGATAAACTAAAGGTTCTTCCAATGAAATTTTTAGGACCATTATTTCTTACTGCCGCAAGTGATAGTAAACAAAACTGGAAAATTGATCTAATCGAGTCTACCATCTCTCTTTATCAAGAACGAGAAATGGAAAGAGATGTTATCCAATCCTTTTTCTCTTTAAACTCTTCCATGAGTTCGGGGGATGGGATGACCAATCTTTTTACTTTAATTGGAACTCCTTACACAGAAGATATTGAAATTATCTATAGGAAGATAACCGAATATATCCATCCGAGCATAATTCAAGGAAAGATTGTCAAGGAAAGTATAATGGGAGATGAATTCTCTTTTAAGAATTTTATTAATGAAGAATTAAATCGAGGTTTAGACCTAATCGAAAATTCTTTAGGCTCTTCTCGAAAGATGTATTGGAAGGAACAACAAAAATACTCATGTGTAGGCTTGGTTGAAAGGATCATAAGTTCTGATTCAACGGAAACTAATCTTCTGACTTTTGAAGAAGATAATCCATTAAGAGCTCAATTATTATCAGAGATACCTACATTCTATGTAATGACCATAATCCCTGATTTTTATGAAAAATTAATAACTCAAACTCTCAACATATTTAACAAAACGAACGTTTATCCAAATATCCGTCAAGTAAAGTTAAGTAAAAAGGGTAAAAAAGTATTATATATGGAAGAATTCCTTAAAGAAAATGGGATTAAAAAAAGTTATGGATTTATTTTAATTCCGAAGGAAATCCCTTCTGGTAAATTTAGGAACATATCATACTATAGGAAACATTTAAGGTTGATTTTAGATGGAAGTGAAAGAATGGAAAGGATTCTTACTAATATAAACTCCGAATTCGGAATAGATCGTTGGGGGGCTAATAGTGAAGAACAATTAAATGAAATTAAATTAAAATTAGATGCTCTTTAAATGGTGAAGAAGATGGAGGAAACGGAATTAGAAGATTTATATAAAATTGACAAGGATCGCCTTATCGATTACTATCAACGGATTGAAAAGAGAGCAAAAGATAAGAATAAAATCCATACCATTGCTAATTTCTTAGAATATGAGTCAATCGGTAGCTCCCAAAAATTAATTAAAGATGTCTTAAGCTATTATCGTGAAAAGATAGTAGATAAGAAAGAGGTTTTAGATTTTGCATTTGAATGGATACGAGCTCACAAAATTAGGTTAAAGTATAAAGAATATCTTGTCCGTTCTCAATTTGATAATTATGAATTAGCGCTTGATGATAGTATATTTCTGTTCTTTCTTCCCTACGATGAATATATTCGAAGTTTGTTGAAGGATGAAGTAAAAGAGTTTGAGATTAGCACTCTTTACGAAGTGTTTTTTAATTCATACTCTGACCAAAACCTCGATTTTAAAAAAATACTTGAAAAGCATAAAAAACGAGTACCAACAGTTTATTGTGAAAACAAGAAAGTTAATATTAACATTATAACATTACGTTCGGGTTTATCTGAAGTTATTTTAGACGATTATAATTCCACTGTTAATAAATCTAATAAAATAGAGAAAATAAAGAAAGCTGAGAAAGGAAATTCTCAATCTTCCTTTCAGTATCACAGCTTTTCCCTTACGAGAAACAAATTTAATTCAAAAATGAGAAAAGATCAAGAAGATGAAGATGAACAGTTCAGCGGAGCATTATTGGAACGATTGTTAAAATCGTGTTGTATCAGTAAGAATGAGATCCCTAAAAATGAGATAGAGAATGCAATCTCGCAGTTTCTATCCTCGTATTTTAAATTTGATAATACCTATAAACTCATGGATTTCAAAGATCAGCTAATTGAGAGTTTGGCTAATGATATTTTTGACGGATTAACAACAACAGAAAAGGAATCATTCACTATTTTGAATGTTAAAAATCAACTAAAAGATGTTTTATTCGATTTTGTTGAGAAGAATGAAGTTAAAAAGTTGGGTGGGATTGCTTGGAAAAACGACCTCACTCCATTGCTAACGGATTATCTAATGGATTTTATAAATCAAATTTTATGTAAGGAAAGTGATTTAAATTTCTAAAATAAGCATTTTTTAAATTAATTTTCCAAAATTTGCTTAATTTTTTCTCTAATTATTGGATTAACTTCATTCTCTAAAAGATTTTCAATTTTATTTCTTATATTGATTCTTTTATACAAATCCTTATTTCTAATCAATTTTATTAAAGCCCATCTAACAGAATCATCAGGATCTTCTAATAATGGTAACAAGAATTCGATGTATTTTTCAAATTCATTTTCCTCCAAAAACATTATTGTTCGAGCCCTTATTACGAAATCTGTATTGTAAAGTTGGAGGATTACATTATTTTCAATCCTCATTTCCGCATATTTTATGATATAGTTAAGCAGATTTGTTCTAAAGTTTTTCTCGATATGATTATCAAGAATGTTTCTAATTATGGAGATAGGTTTCTTTCCTAATCGAATTAAGCTCTCAATGGATAAGAAAAAGTCATCAGAAATCTCAAGGTTGAGCAAATTTAAAACTAATTTTTTTATGGTTTTTTGATTTACATTTGAGACTTTAACTTCTTCCCACTGTAAATTACTTAAAAACTCTTCTTTTTTGTTATTTCTTAAATAATTCAAGATCCTTTCACACTACTCATTTTTCACTTATATTACTTTCACACTTCTTAACTATTTAATTTAATTATTAAAATAAAAATAAGGGTTATTAAAGCATAAACATTTGACAAAATTTACAGAATGGGTTGAATCATTTATCCATATTAAATAAGAATGTTTCCGACAAAAAAAATAATACTTATTATAAAATTAATAAGTTAAGAGTTCAAAGAAATTGTTATAAAGTATATCTTGTTTAATTTCTTGTGATAGCTTAGGTAAAGTTAAGATTTTTTCTAATTCAATAGGTAATGTAGACGCAGTTGGGGAATCAGATCCATATAATATTCTTTTATGTCCCACTGACTTTATTAAATTGTAAATCGCAAGAGAAATAGAACAAGATGTTTCAAAATATACATTTGTATATTTTTTTAAAGTCATTCCAACTTCGACAGCGAATTCCATTGTGAAACCTCCGTGTAGAAGCACGATTTTAAGATTTGGAAATTTTCGTGCTAATTTTGCAATATCTCTGCTTGAAATACCCTTGAAATATAGCACCTTTGGAGTAGAATGGATAAATAATATCAAGTTTTCATTTATGTTTTGCATAAATTGAGCTAATCTTTCTACATCTTTGGGAATCTTTACCAAATTGAATCCGGAATGGACTTTAACGCCTTTAAAGTTTTCATTTACTAATTTATCTTCAAGAATTTGAAAACTTTCTTCAATTTCATCATCCCCCACATTAGGATTGAACCAAAAGAACTTATAAATTCTATTAGGGGCTTTTTTGGAGATCTTTTCTACATCTTCATGAGATAACTGAGTTTTGGGCATAAGATCTTTAAATCTTTCGAATGTTTTAGTGACCTTAGTCTTTTCTTCATCTTTTTGCTCATCTTTCTTGTAATATTTCGCTCTATTAATTGTAGTTACCATCGCTTTCTCAACATTATATTCATCCATATATTCCAAAATGTCTTTATAAGGATGTAAGAATAACCCATCTATATGCATATGCGAGTCAAAGATCTTATACGTTTGCAATTTTTCTTTGATATTCATTTTTTAATTCTCTCCAAGTAAATTTGTTATATTATTATAAAAAACATTTTCTAAAATTGGTTTTTTTAGATTTATTAATAAGCCAATACCATATGGAACGGAAAGACTAGTTTCAAAAAATATATTTGAGGAATCCCTGAAATACCGTAAAAGATTAATGCAATATTCCATCGTGAACGCAGCATGCCCAATTATGATTTTTAAATCGTTATAATTTTTTAAAAACTTGTACAAATCTTTCGCTCTTATGGGATCTTGATAAAAAAAGCCTGAGGAGGAATGAAAATATATTGGAAGGTTCCTATCGATTAAAAATTCAGCTAAGTATTCAAAATCATTTGGAATCCTAAGATTATCCACACAAGCATGAGTTTTTACTCCTTTAAAATTAGAATTTTTCAGATAATCTTCCAATATTTTCCAATCTCTCTCTGAGGCTTTTTTCGGATTAAACCAATAAAATCCTATTAATCTTTCTTTGTTGTTGTCTACTAATTCTTTAACTTCTGTATGATCTAATTGATTTTCAGCATTTAATTGTTCGAATATTTTACTTTGGTTGATGTTTCCTCCACTTTCCATTAACAAATTTATATTTGCAGATTGGTTTAATGTAGTGATTATCGCTTTATCTATATCGTATTTATCCATATAGTCAAGTAATGGCTCATTTCTGCTTTTAAATCTCCCAACATGATGCATATGAGCATCAATAATCTTAATCTCATCTAACATTTTATTATAACCTTTCCTAAGTTATTGTAAAGTTCAACCTAATCGCTTAAAACTCTTTCTGATTTAAGATTTTTATAAGGTAAAAAATGTGTGGAAAAATTCCAAATTTACAAGAAAGGATTGAGAGTGTACTTTAAAAGCCAGTTTACAGGCGTTTATTAAAATCACTGATAAATAAAAAATAAAAAATGGGTTAATTACGCTGCTGAATGATCAAGAAATGGATATATAGAATTAGTCATCATCGTTATAAAACCGCTGAAGTTAATTATAATAAATATTAAAACTCCAACAATTATACCATAAAAACCTAAAATGAAATACTTCCTCATTTTATCCCTATTCTTCATTTCGGGATTATTCTTCAGATCATAACCTCTACAGAACATCCCAAATCCTAAAAGTGTCACCATTAGAATAGAATTACTTAAGAACATCGTCTTAAAAAATGAATGCCCATAGCTCCAGAGAATATCTCCATCTCGACTCACCTCAAATACATACCCATTCCATTCATTCGCGATAAGTATATTACCGTTTTCCAGAAGATCTGCCTCATAAGGAATAATAAGATCATGCGCAAAACTCCAAACTATATCTTTCGTCTC
>CAZZIC010000028.1:0-34586 GCA_964653985.1 uncultured archaeon
AGATAAATCTAAATTATTATATAGATTAAAAACAATATTTAAAATATCTAATTATTAAACAAAATTTTCAAACACAAAAATAGGTGAACAGTAGATGGTTAATATCAATGCTTTTATTGATGGATTATCAGCTATGGGAATTTTATTCTCCTCTGTCCTCTTCGGACTTTATACACTTTATAAAGCAAAAAAAACGGGCGCAAATCTTCTTTATTTTGCAGGAGCTACAATGATTTTTGTTGGATTTCTTTGGTTAGGTCCAACTTCCGATTTTTTATCTTTGCTGATTACGAACCATAATCTTGCTCGACCACATTATTATGGTTGGCTTTCCTATCTATGGGTAGCCCCAGCCGTGTTATGTGCTATGTACTTAGGAAGTGAATTACTAGCTCCTCAAGCTAAATATTATATTGCAGGGATATATCTTGTTCTGGGAATTATTTTTGAGATATTGCTATTCACAGATCCAATAAACGCTTTTGAAGTTAAACAATATATAACCCAAGAGGAATTAATAAACGTTGGATTTAGTATGGGACATCCTACCTTTATATTAATTGCGATTTTTTTAATTTCCGCATTGATTTTCTTGGGTTTCGGTTTTGCATACAAAGCTAAGCAATCCGTTGGAATTCTTCGAAGAAAATTCGCTTATTTATCCATTGGATTTACAATCTTTGTTTTCGTTGGCGCTCTCGATTCGATATTAGATATCCTCTTTCTTGTGGGTATTGTAAGATTGATTATGTGCACATTTAGCTTATGGATGTATTTGGGCCTCCGAACATAAAATTCCAATTAATTTATTTAATCTTTTTTTTCTAACTTGTTTTAATCTTCAAAAAGATATATTTTAATAGAATGATAGCTAAATCAAATTGGTTATTATAAGTCATATAAGTCAGAAAATTATTTTGACGGGGTGATCTATGGATGAGCTCTCAAAGGAAAATTAGTAAGACGAAGAAATGGTGGAACCATACCATCTCATAAACCAATAAGCCCAGCAAACGCAGTGCGCTTCCAGATTAAACTTGGGATAAACCCAAAAGTACCGTCTAATGATCTTTTAATAACCCTTCTTTACTACGGGATATTATATTTACGCATTGGTTCTCGAGGTTTCAGAGTAATGAAAATGGTTTAACCATAACCATATTGAGCGTACGCTTTTTTAGCAGTTACTAATATTTAAAAAAAAATGCAATGGTTAGAAACGAACTGTAGTTCGCAAGGAGTTTTTTCTATTATTTATTTTCTTATTTTTTAAAAATATAGATTTTAATAAATTACCAAAAAATCAATGAAGAGAAGTAAGGATTAGTTAAGTAATTTCTTATTTTTGGATTAAAATAATGGCTATATTATAGGGTTAAACTAATCTAAAAGAGATAATATCTAAAAATAGAATTCTAAGTAAAGATTAGATGATTTTCAGTTTCTTAGTTCTTGGACTTGATCAAAAATCGTATCGAAACGATCTTTTATGCTTCCAAATAGACCCTCTTCTTCAGAAACTATGGAATTTATCGCCGTTTTTGTTCCATAATGACTTTCGGAGATTATAACCCTTATAGGCAAGGTCATTATTTCATTAACTAACATTAGAATTTCCTGAATAATATTAATAATCTTAGGGAATCTCTCTTTTGTTTTTTCTACTGTGGTCTGATCTGCAGAAATAAGCTCATCTTCTCTTTGCTTTTGTAGTTCTTCCCAAATATTCTCTTTTAACTCAGAAAAGTCAATTCCCAAGTTTTCCAAGGCAATTTGAGCACCTTCAAAAAGGAAACGTATGTCATCTTTTCCGGAGAAGTCTTTTACATGCTCAACCATTTCTTGAGGTGCAAGTCCCTCTAAAAAGTTGATTAGCAGTCGATGATAATCATTTATCACATCAATCGGAACGAATAAGAGGATCATTTCCCTGAGTTGTTTAAAAAGATAACCTGCAATTTTAGCAAACAAATCATTCTTAAGGGCTTTCTCCACTAATCCTCCGTATTCATTCAAAAGATGGATCCCTAAAAATCCTATTATTCTTATCATATCATCTTCATAGTTCTTAAAATAGTCAAAAAAGTGCTCAGGATCCATTTTTAACTTCTCTTCGATCAAGAGTTTCACCCGATTCTTTATAACTTCTAATGGTTCATCCAATAATTCATCTAATTTATCCAAAGAAAGTGCATTTTGTAATTCATCTACAAAATCCATTTTACTTTCTTGTTCAAAATCTTCCTCCTCTTCATCGAAATACACCCTAGAAGAGAGTTTTTTATCCCTCTTTTCGGTCATATACTCTTTCCATTCTTTGATATCATAAATTTTACAAGTTAATTGTAAATACTTATCTCCTTTTGCCATACATTTCTCTTCGAGGATATTAATCCGATAGTTATTTTTTTTTACTTTGAGGATATAATTTGCAACACTTTGTAACATTCCGCAAAGTCCACAAGCCATTCCTTCTGTATCCTCCCCTAATGCCTTCATATCAAAGGTATCTTCTAATGAGGTTCCATATCCAGCACAAATCGGACAATTCTTTATCCTTAAGAGATAATCATTATATTTAGAATCATTTCGAGGGATTTCTTCATAGGAAAAGTCATCCAACTCTTTTCCGAATACTACTACCCATAAAATCTCAAAATAATCAAGAACTTTATCGGGACTCCCCGGCATAAATTTAAAGATTGAAGTATGTCTTTCACAAGATTCATAGGATGCTTTTTTACCTATTTCTCTTAAAATAATCAAACTATCTTTTTCATTTTTGGTGATGTTATTTATTTCTTTTAAAATCTCACGATAAAGTAAAGAATAAAATAAGGAACTTGTATTACGTCCAAATGCTTTGGTTACTTTTTTCATTAACCATTTAAAGGCTCCCATTATTTTTCTCCTCCAACAATAAATTCGAATACTTGAACACAGTTACTGTTTCCAAAAGTACGAGATTCCAATATCTCTTTAGGTTTCAAATCAATCTTCGTGGGAATTTCAGAATCTCCATTAATCAAAGTAATGAATTCGGAGATTAATCCTAACAAGATTTCACATCCCCCTGTTTTAATATCCTCGTATTTGTATTTACAAAGAGCACAGCTAGAGTCTTTTACGATAATGAGTTTTTCTACTTCATTTAATTCAATAGAAACGCTGCTATTTAATACCTCTTTGTAGATTGTCGCAATGACGTCCCTTACATTTTCTATATTTACTAACTCTACGGGTTTCCAATGAGTTATATATGTTTTCGCGATATTTCTTCCCATTTGTCTTAAATGTCCCTTAATATCTTTAACGTTATTAAGAGACATAAATCGAGCTAAATGAAAGACGGCATTACGAATTTGATTTGTAGCAGCTTCGGCTTCGAGTAATTCGTCTCTCGTGTAATTCATCATGAGTCAAATTTGTTTATAAGTAATTATAAATTAATATTGGAAAATTAATCATCCATTTAAAAGGATATGACCTAATTACAAATATTATTGATATTTTACAAAAAATTGAATTTGTTATACATTTCATTCGATATTTTTTCCTCCAGTTAGTTGCAAAGTTGCTAATAAAAAACTAATAAAGAATAGATAATGTAATTAGAAAAAAAAGAAAGAAATTCAAAATTTAATCATTTGAAATTATTAAAATATTACATCTTTTCCACGATATTTCGAAGAACGTCTTCTCCCGCAGCGCCAACCATCATACCATTCTTTACAAGAACTCGTCCATCAATTTCAATATTATGGTCTAATAATTCCCCATTCTTAAAGAATAATAAGGTCGGAATCGCTGTTATACCAAATAATTCTCCTAACGGTCTGTTTTGGTCAAGATCTACAGAAATCAATTGTATCAAACCTTCATCTTCTAAGTTTTCTAAAATTGGTGCGATAAACTATCATGCTGTTTTGGAAAGTCTTTAACAGTTACATGGTCCGCACCAAGTAGTAAATACATCGATAATAACTTTTCCTTCTTGTAGATTATCAGAAATTTCGACCCCAACATCTTTCAGCTTATTGATATTCATATTTGATTTCAAATTTGATTTGGAATTGTTCTAAATTTAAAAATAGTCATTGATTTTTATCTTTTATATTTTTAATATATAAAAAGAATGAGAATAATCATTAAATTTCAAAGATAGATTGGAATTGTGTTCTCTAGACTCCTTTCTTACCCTTTAAATACAACTTAATTTAGAAAAGAAATAATTTTTTAATTGATTTATAGTTATATCACTTAAGAAAAAATTAGCTTAATTTTTAAATAAAAATGGCTACTATAGATTTTGATTTCAGAAATCAGATTGTTGAATCAGACATTGGTAGTACCTTAGCTTATTGTTATCAATGTGCCACATGTTCTGGGGCATGTCCCGTAGCTCAAGTTACCGAAGGTCGATATAATCCAAGAAGATTGATTCTTGATGCGCTTTTAGGGTTGAGGGAAAAGATCTTTGGTCCCGAACATTCCTTTGATATTTGGGGGTGTACAGTCTGCGATACATGTGATGAAGTTTGTCCTCAAAAAGTTGAGTTAACCGAAATCTTCACTATCTTGAAGAATATGAGTGTTGAGAGAGGAGAAGCTCCAGAATATTATACTATTCAAGCATCAACAATTCTTGAACACGGTAAGGCAATTCCGATGCAATCTGCCATCGAAAGGAGACGTGAACAGTTTGGATTACCAGAGATCATGACTCCAGCAGTTGAAGAGGTACAAAAGATTTTAGAATCAACAAAACTTGCTGATAAGTTATCGAAAAAAGAAGAATAATTCTTTACTTTCCTTTTTCTCTAAAGATAAGTAAATCGAGATACATTATCTAATTATATTTATATTGTTTTCGTTAACTTCCTTGTAAAATAAGGAGTTAAAATCTTAACCTATCTAGTAATCTATAAAGAGACGTCAATCTAAATATTCTCTATCTTCATTTACTAGGTCTCGATATCTATTTTTTATAGATAATAAAATTATATCTGAGGAAATTATAAAAATATTAGATAGAAAAAAACATCAATAAACGTGATTATGATAAAGAAGCGTGAAAACCAAAGAGATGAGAGATTGGAACAAATAGATAAAAAGTTAGATAAAATTCTAAAAATTTTAAATGATCTTAAAAGACCCCAAGAAAAAAAATCTAAAAAAGGGAAGAGCAAGGGAGAAAGAACAACCGCTTATGAAACATATCAAAGAGGAAAACGATGGAAAAAGCAAAAAGACCCACAAGAAAAATTTAAAATTCCAGAAACGCTTCTTGAAATAGGAAAGGATGAAGAGATTGTTTCTTTTAAAGGAATTAAAATCATTAAATCCCAAGCAAAAGTATTGAAACGATTAGAAAAATTTTATGGGCAGGAATTTAATGTAGGTGGAGAGGAATTGTTTAATCCTATTATGAGTTTTCGTGTCGTGAAAAATCGAGTGACTATACTTGGGCTTGCAGAAGGAGAAATTTCTGTAGTACCGGATTTCATAGAACAATTAAAAACAATACAAATTTTAATCCTAAGTTGGAATAATTTACAAGATATTCCAAGTACAATAGGAAATCTCAAATATTTAGAAGAACTCTATTTAGAACACAATAATCTCGCTTATTTGCCATCAAATATCGGGAATTTAGAAAATTTAAAATATATAAATTTAGATGATAACCAAATCAGAGATTTACCAGAAACCATAGGAAATCTGAAGACTTTAGAGGTCTTACGTTTAAATAATAATAGTCTCACGCAATTACCACAATCCATTGGAAGGATCCAATCTTTAATAGAATTTTATATAAATAATAATAATCTAATCACTATTTCGAATTCAATTACGAATTTAAACAACCTCGAAGTTTTATCTTTAGAGAATAACAACCTTGAATCCTTGCCTGAGAATATGGGAAATTTAGATAATTTAGTATCTTTGACTCTTTCAAATAATGAACTTAATGAACTCCCAGAATCAATGAAGAATTTATCTCGTCTCCAATATTTAAAGACTAAGTTAAATCCTTTAGACCGTTCTAAGGGTTCAAAAACCCATGAAGTTATTGAGTATTTGAAATCTAAAGGAGTCAAAGTCTGATTATCCTATTTGTTTCTCTTTAAATATTATAAATTTTAGATGAAATTTTGAAAAAGAAAGATGAATATTCATAATGTAAAATAAAATAAAAGAAGTGTTAAAATGAGGAAACCCATAGTTGGCGGAAATTGGAAGATGCATTTGGGATCTCCCGAAGATGCGAAAGAGGTTCTAGAAAGTTTAATTAAGAAAGTTAAGCAAATAGATGATGTTGATATAGTAATATTTCCCCCCTATACAGCGATTCCCGAATCAACTTTATTAAAAGTAACAAACATTAAATTAGGGGCTCAAAATATGTATTATAAGGAAAAGGGCGCCTTTACAGGGGAGATCTCTCCCTTATTTCTAAAGGACTTGGGAGTTGAATATGTTATTCTTGGACACAGTGAACGAAGAAATATCTTTGGGGAATCCGATGAAATGGTTAATAAAAAGCTTAAAAAGGCACTTTCAATAGAGTTGAAACCAATTGTCTGCATAGGAGAACATTTAGAAGAAAGAAAAGCAAGAAATACCAAAAAGATTATTAAAAATCAAATCGATGGATCTTTTAAAGATATTAGTAAAGAGCAGATTCTTAAAACAATCATCGCCTATGAACCTATTTGGGCTATTGGAACTGGGGAGACTGCAACACCAGAACAAGCCATAGAAGTTCATAAATTTATACGGAAAACCTTAAGAGATAAATATGATGATGAAGTAGGTGATTCGATCCGAATTCAATATGGAGGGTCGATAAAACCGCATAATGCAGAGGTATTATTCAGTCAAGAGGATATTGACGGAGGATTAGTTGGTGGAGCTTCTTTGGAAGCAGAATCGTTTGCTCAAATCATAAAAGCCGCAGAAAAAACAAAATAAATTGCCTATCAAACTCAATTTTTTATTGATTTTAAATTCTAATCATTTGTCTTTAAGATCTCATTAAATTCAGAAATAACCTTCGCAGGGAACTCTCCAAAATAACTATCTGGTTCTCCGATAAGGAGGTAAAAGAAAGGTTCAAACAGACTTTTTTCTATAGTTGGTCCTATACCTGAATTTAGAATATATGTCCAAATTTGCTTATTATAATGGAATGACTGTCTGGAGATCCATTCAGAAAATCCAATTTCTGGAATGACACCGATATTCCTTAAGATAATTTCAATATCGTCCAATGTAAACTTTTCTCCATAGATTATAATTGGAGATAAATCAAAAGAGGTAATGCATATTCCTTTTAAGCCATAATTTCTGTATTCATTTAAAAATTGACTTGCTCTTCTTTTTAATGCTTTCTGATTTTCTTTAATTCTATCTCGTGCTTTTTGATCCAAAAGAATTTCTTTTATTTTTTCTTGATCTTGAGGTAAAATTTCATATGCGGAACATAAAGGTACTTTTGGGGCTATTATTTCTTTATGTATGAGTTTAACTTTCTCTCGCACTGATTTATGGAATAGATATGTTTCTGTTTGCGTAGTTATTAAAACATCCCCCTTATATTCTGTAGATGATTTTTTACGTTTTTTTGTAGTAAATTCAAGAATTTCTATTTTTTTATCAATATTCCTCGCAAATTCATATAACGCAGAAACTAAACCCGCATTTAACTCAAATAAGCCAGTCGGATCTAAGGGAGGTTTAACACGTTCGCTATCTTCAGAGAAATCAAAGAATCGGAGATATAAATTAGTATTTGAAGGGCGTTCTTTGAGTTTAAGATGATAATAAGGAAATCCTGTATTGGTGATAACAGAAAACTCATAGAACGTCATTTTTGTTGTTAATTTTATTTCATTTTATAGTAATTTTGGAATTTATGTTTTTAATTTGTTTGTATTTTCCTTTGAAATTATTTACCATAAGAGATGTCCACTAATTCACTCCCTCTAATCTTGAATTGTTGATCAATATATATTAATAAGGCATGCCCAGAATGTACAAAAACTAATGGAACAGCCGATTTTTTTGAATTTTCAACAAGAGATTTTTTGATTATGATTTTAAAAGTTTTTTTACATCCTTTACATGAAACTCTAGCAGTTTTTATGAGATCTAATTCTTTAAAATTGTTAAGAGTGTCCATCACAACTATTTTAAAACCATCAAATATACTACAAGAATCTCCATAACAAGATTTTAATAAAGATTCGTCATAGGTTTCAAAAAATTCGTAAACTAAATATTCCAAAATTGCTTCCAATAGTTCAGATTGGATCTCAGGTTTTGCTCCAATTGAAAAGATTGTTTCATTTTTAGCGTAATAGACTATTTTTATATCGGATTTCGGCAAACAGTAAAAAATATCCTCTTCTGGAGTATTTTTTGTTAATCTGATTTGGAAAAAATTTGATTTATGATATCTATTCGAATTCCAATGGAAGAAAATCTCATCTGTACCATAGTTTCCAATATTTACAAAGTAAATGTCTTCAAGAAGGTTCATTTCAACTAACATAAACTATGAAAAAATTACTACACAATTATATACTTATTAATTAAAAGAAAATTCGACTTAATAAATAATATCTTATTTTAACTATATTTTAACCTAGAATTCCTTATTTTAGATATTGAAGTAAAAATAGAAATTAAGAAAATGGTAAAATGAAATATTAATTTCCGTCAATTTATCGTCTTGGTTTTCATATTCTCCCAATTATTACATTCGTATTTTTTTATGGTGTTTTGAACTTTTCAATTGTTTTCTTTAAATCCAATGCTTCTTTGAGGAAATAATGCACTTCTTGGAGCTCCATCCTTATTAAGTCCTTAAAGATACCAATCGCTTGGATAATCGTATCATATGCTTCATCAAATCTTTTCTGAAAATGTAGACTTTTTGAAGTCCATAGAAGAGTTAGTGCTATGCTAGTCTGATCATTTGAAATTTCATAAATTTCTAAAGCCTTCTCGTAATAATCAGTGGACTTATTATATTTTTTTAATTTGAAATAAATTCGAGCTATGGAAGAAAAATCTTCGGCAAATCCCTCCAAGGGACCTTGCTCTTCCCTAAGCTTTAAAATTTTTTTATATATTTCTAAGGCTTCACGGTAATTCTCTATTTTATAATAAAGATCCCCAATATCATACAATAAGAAAAATAATTCCTCAGATGGATCAAGGTTAGTTTCATGGATTTCGAGACATTTATTGAACATATCAATTGCTTGCCTAGGCTTTTTTATGGAAGTATAAATATTTCCTATTAATCGAAAGATTTCAGCCAAAGCAAACTTATCTTCTATAGATTCATATTTAGAAACAAGTTTTTTATATATCTCCAAAGCTTGAGTAAGCTCATTTTTTATATAATAAATTTCTGCCTTCCTTTCAAGTGCTTCAAGAACCTCCGAGTTCTCGGAATTATTTTCTATAACTTTATCATAAAATTTGAGAGCTCGATCATATTTTCCTTTGTCTAAAAGCTCTCGCCCTCTTTTAATCCATTCAATCATATTTTCGGTCAAATTTTCCCCCTTTTGAGCTAAAATTAAGGCTTAGGTACCCTTTGATTTTCAGATAATATATTGTAAGTAAGGAATTTATTTAATTATTTTTAGAGAATTTTTAATTTAAATGAAAAGAGAAAAAAATTTATTAATAAAAGGTGTGGAGATATGCTGTCTTTAAATGAATGAAAAGTAACCTTTCTTATGTGATCAATTAAAATATTGATTAATGAGCAGAGAAATCTTTAATTTGTATAAATGGAGTTTGTAAGAAGGCAAATTGGACATTTTCAAAATTCTCCTTTTTCCCGTTTCATTGATATCGAAGTTTAAAAATTCGGAACTTGCCCATAAGATCAAGGGAAAAAGGTTCTTAGGGTCTCTAAGGTTTTCGGCTTTAATTAGTTTATCCTTTATTTTGAAATATAAGCTTAAAAATTTCTCCAAAGGAAGGTTTTTATTTAATTTAAAAATATTAAAGTATCTTAAAACTTCTATTTTAACCCTTCTGGACTGATCTTCTTGCTTATTTTCAGAGATATTTTTTATCTCATCATTAGAAATATATGTATTTTCAATCATCTTTATAACTCCTCAACTTGATTCATTTTCACTATCATTACAAATTATATTAGGAATGAGTTTGTCTTTTAAACCTTACTTTTTCAATCTTAAATTTCTATTAAAACTAAATGCAGATATAAATTATTTGGAAAAAAGGTGGGAAGGTCGAAAAAGATCAGGAAGGGCTTGGTTTTTTGGGATTGGGCAATTTCATGAAAGATTTTTGTAATTATTTTTTCATTTAAACAAAAAATTTTTGAAGTGTTGATCACCCCCCAAATCCTATTATCGAATTGTGGCAAATTGAGATTAAAAATGTAAAGTAAATTTTCTCTTTTATGTATTAAAAGCCGAAGATATGAGTTTTATTTCATAAAGATCATTTAAATAATTATAATGATTTCAAGGGAGTGTTTTATTACAGAAAGCTTTTTATTTCTAATTTTAAAACAAAATTAATATTAATTAGAAATTTCTAATTTATTAGACCCCCTCTTTAAGGTTTAGATTAGGATAATTCGGTTCAAATTTATACCCAAAGAGTTTATGATTGATCCATTTCTTGTCCTTTTCGCTCCATTCAAAATTTAATAAAGGATTATAGGAATCTAAAAAATCTAGGCTTCCATAAATCGATTTTAATAAGTTTTTTCCGTCAACCAAATCATGTAGGATTATATAATGGTCAATATCAAGATAATCGAACAATTTATCAAAAATCTTAAAAAATTCACTCAGTTCACATTTTGGAAAGAAAAGTTTAATGAAAAGACCATTCTCAAAATGAATTTCTTCATTAAACCCATAGATAAAGAATTCTCCTTGTATTTGATAAATATGGGCTAAATTAAAGTAGCTGAATATTTTAAGAAGTTTTTGGTTATCTACAGATTTTACTTTAGGTAAAATAAGGTGAATTTCATCATTGAGTGCTAAGTTTTTAAAGGAGATATAGGGAAAAATAAGATTTTTTTCAAGAAGGGTTTTAATGTTTTTAATTGTAGGATATCTTTTAGTTCCCAAGTGAGATTTTATATCAATCGGATCCGTATCATAGATTTGAGTTAATGATTTGAATTCGGGGGTGTGTTTTCCGAATCTTTGGGCTTCTAAGATTTTTGAGACATCAAACTCCTTCAATTCAGGGATCTTTATTTTATATTTGGGATCAAACAGAACCTTTTGCATGTGAACTTTAAATTTATCTGCCGAATAATCCCACCCGTCAGGTGTAAGATTGAAATTTGTATGAAATATTGTGTAGATTTTTTTCATTGAAAAGGCACAGTATTCTCGAATTGCGCGCTTTGATTTAGTTATCCAGTTGATATAGGAAAGGTTTGGAGCGCGAAAAGGCATGAGATAGCGGATGAGGAGGGAGTTTGATTTTCCAATTTTTGCGGGGTACTGAACTTCTTGGAAGGAATTAGTAAAAAGAAGCCTATAATCAATTTCTCCCAAATCAAAAGGATAAATGTATAGATAAAATTGCTCCAAATTAAACTTAGAAAAAGCTGGAAGGAAATCAATTGAATCAATGTAGTTTTGAAAGAAAAAATCATTTTTTAATTCCATATATTTTTCATCATCTAAGAGGATCTCCTTCAATTTCATGTCAAAATTTACTAATTTATTCAAATAATCGATTGAAAAATTGAGATTTCTCGCATAATCATTTTTTTCCACCTCTTCTATTAAAGTTTCGAAATTTTCTACTTGATCCCACATGTTTTCTTGAAAGGTTTGATTCTTTTCTTCAGGAAGATCTGATAACCTAGGGAAAGTGTTTTTGACATAGAGAAAATATTGTTCAAATAAGTCTGGAGTATAGAAAAACTGCTTTTTAGTGAAATCATAAAAATTTCGATTAGTGAATCCAGGAATAAATCCCGACCAAATATAAGATTTAATATAAATAATTTCTTCTTTTAAACAATTTTTTAAAAATGATAAAAAGATCTTCTTTTCCTTTTTAGATAATCTTGGAATAGAAATTTCAGTATAATAAAAATTTTGTTCTGAAATTACACATTTAGTTAAATAGATAAGAAATCTTGGAAAAAATCCTTTTAAATGGTTTAAAATCTTCTTTGAGGATTTACTAATTTTCAAAATAACTTGAAGATATTCATCCTCGTACTCTGTAGTAGGAATTGTATTTATCATATTGGGAATGATTATTGGAGGATCGGCTGATAGGAATTCATCGAACTTATTTTCAATTTTAGCCATTGAAATCTTATAGATCTTATATTTTTCTCTCAGTATTTTTAGATCTTCTTGCTTCTTATCGAAGATATGACTTACTATTGATGGTTTTTCCATCATCTCTATAATTGTATTTAATCTGAATATCTTAAGTTGATGACATATATTTAGAAAATCTTTTAGAAGATAATAGTTTTTTACCTTCTTTTTATAATCAGATTTAAAGTTTAAGGATTTATTGATAAATTGCCTAATAATAGTGATAAGTAAATTTTCTTTTTGAAGTAACAAACTTTCTTCAATTACATCTATAAGATTTTCATTTTCTAGAATTCTTTGAATTTGGTTAAGATTGGTTATTTCTTGGTTTTCTATAAACTTTTTTTCTAATAATTCAATTATATTTATCGAATCTTCAATCTGTTCTTTTATAAAGAAAAATCCAAATTTTTCATTAATCCGTATTAATTTTATTATATCTTGTCGAAAGTCTTTAGATTCTTGGAATTTCTTTAAAATTTCTTTTAAATCTAATATTATAGAGTGTTTTGTTTTTAATAGACTGAGAAGATCTGATTTTAAAATGCTTAGTGTTTCACTTCTTCTCTCAAAACCGAATCCTGAAATAGAATGAAATCTTATTCTATCTAATAATAGAAAATCTAAGGTTGATAAAGGCTTCTCATAGAACTTTTCTCCAAATTTTACCTGAGATCTTATCTCATATTTCTTTAAATAATTTTTATAATTTGGATTTATAATTCTCTTATCTTGATATGAATCCATGAAATAGTTAAGATTAATGACATGATCTTGTTTTATCCTTATTTGAGAGTAAAAATTCATAAGATAATTTTTTGATTTTATTTTTTCAAGAAAACTTTTAAAATCTTCAATATAAATTTTTGGTAAAATAACATAACCACAAATATGTGTAGAGAATCCATTAAATGTTAATTTGGGAGAAATAAAAAATGGGAAGCTTTTTAAAATTTTAAAAATATTTTTCCTTTTCAATTGAGGATTAAATTTAAAAACTACCACAAATACGCCAATATTGATTGAATTATAAATTAATTGATAAGAAGGACTATATAGGCTTTTATATTTAACCCAATTCATTCCTTGTATAAAGTTTCTTAAACTTAATTCGGTTTTTAGAATATTTCCCTTAAATTTCTTAAAATATTCTTTATAACTAAGTAAATTTCGATATTTTTTAACCTCATAGAAAATACAAATTATAGAATAAATTGTTTCAATGATTTGATTATTATTTTCAATTGACCTTAAACTATAATCATGAAATTTTTCTGTAAAAGTCTGATGTATTCCCTCATCCCTGTTAAAATTAAATTCATTAGAATGTCTGAAGAAATATCTTACTGGATCGAATTTTCTTATTCCTCTCTTTAACCGAAAGAAACTTCCCATTCTTTCGAATTCACTTAATTGATGAGTACCAGTAGAAATTAAATCAATATTTTCGATGTTAGTTTTGATTAATTTTGACCAATCTTCTAAAAGTTCATCTTCAAAATCTGATAAATCATTTATTATTATTTGGTTTATAATTAGTTTTTTTAATGTTACATAAGTTCCAGACTCCTCAATAAAAAGGTAATAACATTCACGAAGTAGAATTATCGGTAGGATTTTTAAGTATTTTTTGTTAATATTGATTATAAGATTGCTTCCCAAATTGTATTTGTAAACTCCAATATCCAAAATTGAAATTGTATCTTCTTCACTGAATTCTGTTTTATTTTTTAGAGCGATAGTATATTTAAGAAATCTTGGCTTTATACCTAAATAATCACTTATATCTTTTACTAAACTGTTGAAAATTGAATCTAAATCTACTTCTTCAATCTTCAAATTATGTAAAGAATTAAATGTAGGTATTTTTGGCATATTCTGAATATACTGATTTAATTTTTTTAACTTATATTAATAATGATCCGTAGAAAAAATTAGTTCTTTAAATAGATAAAATAGAACAATATAATAATAATTACCACCCAGAGTTGTTTAATATGAAATTAACAAGTAAAATCACAGTATTTCTGGCTTTAATTACGGCTCTTTCCTTTATGGTTCAATTAGGGAGCTTGGCTTTTTGTTTTTGGTCAGGCGGAAATGGACCCCCTTCTCCATAAAGCTTGCTAATATAAATTCAAGAGCAATTTTTCATTTTTTCTTTCTCCTTTTTTTAATTAATTTTACGAATTTAAACAAATAAGAATGACATTCTCATATCTAAAAAAGTCTAAAATTATCCAAAAAAGTACCTATATAATGTCCTTATTAAATTATTGTTATTTAAACAAATAAAATTAAAAAAATTAATAATTCTTTTTAAGTACTGGTTTAATATGAAAATCAGAAAGATTTTAAAGATATTTTTGGCTTTTATAACAGTTCTTTCCATTTTTGTCCATTTCGGAGGTAGCTATTTGTCCTTGGGGTGGAGGGAATAGACCTCCATAAAAGTTATCGAATTTAATTAATTTTCATTCTTTTTTTTTTGTATTTTTGGTTGTTTTTTTATTTTAAAGACTCAAACTAAAGGAAAAAAATTCCCTTATTAAATAATATTAATTCATAAAAGATATTCAGTAAAATGAAAATTATATTATAAGAGTGCTTCTATTTACTGTCTTTTTTAACAATTTTTATTTGATAGCTAAATTTTTTTAAAACAATATCCATTAGCAAGATACTGATTAGAGATATTATTAATAATGGAAATAAATTTTCAAGATATCCCAGAAACGGAATTTTAAGTACGATCACTCCAATAATAGCCTCTTCGGGAATATAAATCAAATTCGACTTATTATATTCAAATAAAAAGTAAGCTTCTGTTTTATTCAAGGTTTGAAACATCCCGTCAACTGGCCACATCGAATTATCCCCCTTCGTCGAAAATTACCACGTCCCATTCACAAGTTTCTTATCAATTACCCGATGGATGATCCGGGTATCATTTTCGATATAATTCCAAAAAATCGGGTCAAACCCTTGTGCATAATAATATTGCGGTCCTTCGATTACCACGATGTCCCCACCCTCTTCATCTGCGTTAATCTCTGAGGGATCTTTTTCCACAGCATACACAGCATACACAAAATCTCCATAGGAAAGCGCGGGTTTCATGGAATTTCCCTTTATTATATACAACGAATCGGAAAATATAAACAAGAACCCAATAAAAGGGGTCGAGACTATCAAGAAGCTAATAAGAATGAGAGATTTAACATTTTTCATATTCATATTGTAAAGGATTCTAAAATTAACTATTTAAATCCAACAATCCCCAATTTAAAAACGAATGATTTCATTTACAATATATATGAATGAATTAAACAAAAAACAGAACCAGAAATCAAATAAGGAAAAGCAGAAATAAATTAAAGAGAAATTGTATTATGAAATGATAATCGCTGGTCTTCCAGGTAGCGCTTGGGAAGCCTTAGACTCCTTAGATTCTTTTTCCTTTAAGATTTTAATTTTCGCACCAAATTGGTTATCAAGGATTGGTTTTACTTCTTGGAAAAACTCCCATTCTGATTCAGGAGTGAGAGTATAATTCGCATATTTTCCAACATTTTTTAAAATTTTTGCCACTGTTTGGCTGATAAACTTTCCATGTGGCTTAAATTCGCTATTCTGCATAATTTCTCCCATAATTTTTCCTTGGTTCTTCGTTTCCTCGAGCAGTTCCATAAGTTGAGAATAAAACTTAAATTTCCAATCCTCAGCGACGATTATCTTGATCTCCTTAAGTTCTTCTTTCTTGGTGGCTTGCTTAATATTCTTAATATCATCGGAAACATCCTTAAGAAGGTTCCATTTAAATTCATTCTCTTCATTAAGAACAGTCTCATCAAACTCGGGCCAATCTGATAAACTCAAATATGAATAGTTTCCTATTCCTTTCCAGATCTCTTCGGTTAGGTGGGGGACAATCGGATGCAATAATTTTATCAATTTTTTCTTACAAACGTTAAAAATTTCCGCATTCACTCCCTCATTCTTATAATCAATCAGTTCATTTGTGAATTGGATGATGCTATTTACTGCATCCCGAATAGAAAGATCATTCATACTATCCGTTACTCCCTTAATGGTTTTATGAAGGAAATAGCCAATCAACTCATCCCTTACATCTTTAGTTTCTCTCTTACTTTCGGGAGTCCCGACCAGCAGTTGATAAGTCTTATTGATGAATTTGTATGCAAACGAGACTCCTTCATCGCTCCATTCAAGCCCTGACTCAGGGCTCGCACCGAAAAGGATGAAAAAACGAGCCGAATCTGCTCCATATTTTTCCATAATCCCCATGGGATCCACTGTATTTCCAAGGCTTTTACTCATCTTCGCACTTTTCATTATCCAATTATTTCCACACCTCGGACATGTATCCTTGTCTACTTCTGATTTTAACGCAAAAGTCTCGCACTCCTCACAATAGGGATGCGTTTTATTGATCATCCCTTGCGTGAGAAGTCTCTGAAATGGCTCTTCGTGATTATGTAATCCTAAATCTCGGGTAACTTTAGTCCAGAATCTCGCGTATAGAAGATGTAAAATTGCGTGCTCAATGCCGCCGATATATTGGTCAACATTTCCCCAATAGTTCACCTTTTCTTTATCATAGGGTAAATCTTGGTTATTGGCGTCACAATACCGGAAATAATACCATGAACTGTCTACAAACGTGTCCATAGTGTCGGTCTCTCGCTTAGCATCCTTACCGCATTTCGGACACTTAGCATTAACAAAAATCTCACTGGTTTCCAAGGGATTGCCTTTTCCCGTGAATTCAACATCTTTTGGAAGTTTTACAGGGAGATCCTCGTATAGGACGGGAACTGTACCACATCCTTCACAATAAATTATTGGAATCGGGCACCCCCAATATCTTTGGCGTGAGATCAGCCAATTCCTTAGTTTATAATTAACCGTACCCTCTCCCATCCCTTTCTCCTCTAATTCTTCTGTGATAGCTCTCTTAGCCATCTCATTTTCCATTCCATTGAACTCGCCAGAGTTTGCCAACACTCCATTCGCTTCATACGCTCTAGTCATTTTCTCGGCATTAAGTTCATATTCATAAGGTTGAATAACGACTTTTATTGGAATGTCATATTCTTTTGCAAATTCAAAATCGCGTTGATCATGACCTGGAACAGCCATCACCGCTCCCGCACCGTATTCATAAACCACGAAATTACCAACATATATTGGAATTTCCTCACCAGTTAAAGGGTTCTTGGCATGCTTTCCAATAAACATACCTTTCTTTTCAATATCGATGTCTGTGCGTTCAAATTTATTTTGTTTAATCACATCTTTATAAAACTGATTAAATTCATCCTCATATTCCGTTTCGTTAATCCAATTTTTGACCCAAGGATGTTCTGGAGCAAATACCATGAAAGTCACTCCAAATACGGTATCAGGTCGGGTTGTGAAAATATCGACTGTTCTTTCTTCCCCCACGATGGGAAATTGTATTGTTGTCCCTTTTGAACGTCCAATCCAATTTCTTTGCATCGTTTTTACTTTCTGCGGCCAATCAACTTCATCTAAACCTTTTAGTAATTCCTCTGCATATTTCTTAATTTTCAAAAACCATTGTGTTAGGAATTGTTGATCTACTTCTTCTCCGCATCTCCAGCACTTACCTCCCAATACTTGCTCATTAGCCAGCACGGTCGAACATTTCGGACACCAATTAACATAAGAATCTTCTCTATAAGCAATTCCTTTTTCGAACATTTTTAGAAAGAACCATTGATCCCATTTATAATAATTTGGGTCATGACTATAAATCATTCTGGTCCAATCATAACTTAAACCGATTCTTTTCTGTTGTTCTTTAATTGCTTTAATATTGTTATCTGTCCATTTCTCGGGATTAACACCATGATCAATCGCAGCATTCTCTGCGGGTAGACCGAATGAATCATATCCCATCGGATATAGCACATTATATCCCTGCATTCGTTTGAATCGGGCAAAAGAATCGCCTATGGAATAGTTTCTTAAATGTCCCATATGGAGTGACCCGCTCGGATAGGGATACATCTCCAAAACATAATATTTAGGGTTCTCAAGGTTCATCTTAACTTGAAAGACTTTATCTTCTTCCCATTTTTTTTGCCATTTTGTTTCAATTTCTCTGTGATCGTATTCCTTTTTGGTCATTTTCAGCCATTAAACATAATTTAATTTAAATAGTTTTTACAAATAAACAGTAATGATTATTTAAATACAAAATGGAATAAAATTTTTGCCACTATGTGTTCATAAAAAAGGAAAAAAGCCAGATCTTTTTATTAAATTTAGTAAAAAAACTTAATTTTAATCGAGATTTACCAAAATTAATGGGAGTCGAAAAAATAAGAGTTTCAATTGGATCCGCAGCGGTTTTGGGATTAAAATCTCTCAATAAAATGGACGTGATTCCATCAACTTGTTATTTAATGACATATAAAACAGGTTCATGTAGTGCCAATTGTGCTTTTTGCCCACAAGCAAGAAGTTCAGAAAGCTCTAAAGAGAAACTCTCACGAGTCACTTGGCCCATCTTTGAATTTAAGACATTTCTCACAAATTTAAAGTATTTAAAACCCAAAAAACAATTCAAACGAATTTGTATTCAAACGTTAAATTATCATGAAAATTATCAAGATTTACTCGATATTGTCAAGAAGATTAAAGAATTTTTAAATGTCCCAATTTCGGTCGCGATACCTCCTCTTCCTAAAGAAAGACTAAGAAATTTGAAAGCTGCTGGAGTAAATAGAGTTGGCATCGCATTAGATGGAGCCACACGAGATATATTTGCAAGGATTAAAGGAATTGGTGCAAAAGGACCCTATACATGGGAAAAACATTTTAAAGCAATAAAGAATGGTTTAGAAGTATTTAAAGAAGGAAATGTATCTACTCATATTATTATAGGACTTGGAGAAACTGAAAAAGAAGCAGTAGAATTAATGCTGAAATTAGGAAACTTACAAGTTCTTACCTCATTATTTGCATTTACCCCAATTAAAGGAACAAAACTAGAAGATATTCAAAAACCTGAAATATTAAAATACAGACGATTACAATTATCTCGTTATCTTATATTTCATGAAGGGTTTAATTTGAACAATTTTACCTTCAATAGCAAAGGACATATAGTTCAATTCGATCTTAATAAAAATAAATTAAATGAGATTATTAAAGAGAATGAAATTTTTATGACTCAAGGATGTCCAAATTGTGATCGTCCTTATTATACTTCCCGTCCCTCTGGACCAATATATAACTATCCCAGAAAATTAACATATGATGAAAAAGAAGAAATTTTTAAATCATTAAAAAAATTTGTACGATAGGAGGTCTATAATCTATGCCCGAAAACTGGAGATTAATTCCACTTAGCACAAATAACGGATTTTGGAATATGGCCTTAGATGAAGCTATTTTGAGAGCAGTAATCGAAAAGAGATCTCCAAATACTCTCCGATTTTATAAATGGAACCCTTCAACTGTAAGTATCGGAAGAAATCAAAGTCTTTCTACTGAAGTTGATATGAAGGTTGCTGATGAAAAAGGTTACAATGTTGTCAGACGAATTACTGGAGGGGGTGCTGTTTTTCACGATGGCCATGGAGAGATCACCTACTCTATTGTTTGTCCAATAAAGTTTTTAAAAGATTTAAATGCAAAAAAGGTAATCGAACAATTTGAAATAATAGAAAGAGGAATTATAACAGGATTAAGCCTATTTGGTTTAAATGCGGAAGAGGGAATAATCCATTGCCCTGCATTGTTCTTAGAGGGTAAGAAATTTTCGGGAAATGCCCAAGTTCGGAAAAAGAATCATCTTTTACAACACGGTACGATTTTATTGGAAATTAACCCGGAACGAATGTATTCTGTATTGAAAGCGCCTAACAATGTGAGTAAGACTAGAATGGTAAAATCAGTATATGCTAAGTGCATTGGGATTAAAGATAGATTTGAAGATTATGAGGAGGAGAAATTTTTAGTGTTTTTGAAAAAAGGATTTGAAAAGGTGCTTAAAATAGATTTGAAAGAAGGAGATTTTACAGAATATGAATTAAGTTTAGCGAAGAAATTAGCTGAAGAAAAGTATAAGAATTCCAACTGGCTAAAAAAATATGAATAGCGATAATAATTTGTTAGAAAAATTTGAAGAAAATAAAGCTTCATGGCAAGATCTGGAAAAATTATTGGATTTCGATGAAAATACTATGAAGCCATATTTTGAAATAGCACAAAATTTAAAGTTAAAATACTTTGGAAATCCTCTAAAGATTTATACTCCAGGAAAAAAGTTTCCTGCCTTTAGTGTTACAGGAGAGGAATGTGCTCTAAGTTGTGAACATTGTAACGAAAAATACCTAAAGGGAATGAGATCCACAACAGAATCAGAAGAATTGAAAGAAAAGTTACTAGAATTAAAAAAAAATGGAGGTGTAGGTGCTTTAATTTCGGGCGGATGTACTACAGAGGGTTTAGTTCCTTTAAGAAAATTTTTAAAACATATTGCAGAGGTAAAAGAGGAAACAGATCTAATCATTAATACGCATACCGGGCTCTTGGAGGAAAAGACTGCAAAGGATTTGGCTAAAGCAGGTGTTGATATCGTTTCTTTTGATATAAACATGGATCCTGATATAATTCATGATATCTATCATCTAGATAAAAGCTTAGAGGATTATAAGAATGCAATTAAAATTCTAAAAAAGTATGATTTAAATATAGTTCCTCACGTATGTATAGGATTATATTACGGTAAACTTCATAAAGAACTTGATTCCTTAAGATTTATTAAAGAATCAGGAATAGAACCTTCTTTAATAGTATTTATCGCTCTTATTCCACCAAACGATTCAAAAAATACATTTAAAACTCCGAATCCTTTGGATATTGCAAAAATTATTGCGATTACTCGTTTTGCATTTCCTGATGTTGAAATCTCTTTGGGATGTATGCGTCCTAGAAAAAAAGTTAAGCAGAGAGTAGAAAAACTAGCAATCAAGGCGGGGATAAATCGAATAGAGATCCCCTCAAAAAAGACTTTGAAATGGGCTAAAGAGACATTTCCAAAGATTGAATTTGAATTTTTCTCCGCATGTTGCGCCATCCCTGAGAAATTTGAGCAAAAGGCGTTAAGTAGTGATCTAGAGATTAAAAAATATCAATTTTAATTATTACTTTCTGATCTAATTAAAGCTGAAAAAAGTTGAGAGAGATAACTATGAATGAAAGATTAGAATTAGTTGGTCTGAAGAATATTCCCAAGATAAAATTTGGAGATTCAATATCTCAAATTATTTGTGAAAGTTTGAGTGAAAACAATTTGGAAATTCACAATGGAGATGTTCTTTTAATTGCTCAGTCAATAGTTTCTAAAAGTATTGGGAGAATTAGAGATCTAAACCATGTTGAGCCCTCAAAAGAAGCGAAAAAATTATATTATAAAATGAAAAAAAAAGCGGAAAAAGAGAACATTCCAACTAAAAGTCCCCAATTAATTCAACTTATTTTAGAGGAATCCAAGGAAATTTTAAGATCTGAACATGTTTGTATTGTAGAAACCAATAAAGGGTTTGTATGTGCCAATGCGGGTATAGATAAATCCAATGTAGAGGGAGAAAACAAGTTTACACTACTTCCAGAAGATCCTGATTTAGAAGCACGAATAATTAGGGAGGAGTTAGAAGCAGGAACCAATAAAGAAATTGCAATCATTATTACAGATTCGTTCGGTCGACCGTTTAGGAAGGGATCGGTTGGAGTTGCTATTGGAATTTCTGGAATTGCAGCACTTCTTGATAAAAGAGGTTCTAAAGATTTATATGGTAAAGAATTACAGAGTACTATTATTGGACATGTAGATAATTTGGCTTCAGCATCTCAGTTAATAATGGGGGAATCTAATGAGGGTATTCCCATAGTTTTAGTTAGAGGATACAAATTTGAAAGACAAAATAACCCTACAATCAAGGATATTCTTAGAGAGAAAAAGATCGATCTATTTCGAGTTAATAGAAAAGAATTACTTAAATCAATCCTTAAAGAGCGAAGAAGCTATAAATTAGAATTTCGTGATAAAGAATTAGGCAGAAATGTAATCAAAGAATGCATAAATCTTTCAAGGTGGGCACCTAATGCTCATAATAATCAACAGTGGAGATATATCATTCTCGGAAAAGAGAGAAAAAGAGAAAAGCTTATCTTAAGTATGAATGAGAAATTAAAGAAGGATTTGGTCAAAGATGGAAAATCTGAAGATTTCATTAAAAAGAAAATTCAAAAAACTCGTAATAATTTTCTCGAAGCTCCATATTTAATCTTACTATGTTTAGAAAACGAAGATTTGGAAAAATATGATGATGAAGAGAGGAATGAAAATGAATATCTCATGGGTGTACAGAGCGTAAGTGCTTCCGCAACGTATTTACTACTTGCATTTGAACTATATGAGCTTGCAGCATGTTGGTATTGTGCTCCTTTATTTGCGAGAGAAATCGTTAAAAAAACATTAGATTTACCGGATACCTTTGTTCCAATGGCTTTCTTTACTGTTGGATATCCTTTAAAGACTCCAAAAAAGTCAGCAAGAAAATCATTAGATGAGATAATATATAACATAAAAGAGTGAGAGAAATATAATTACATTTAGAATTTATTGAAGAAATGACAGAAAAATTTTATTTAGTCTTAGCGGGAGGTGTGGGAGCAGCAAAATTTTTAGCTGGTCTTTCTCGGGTTGTAAATCCAGAAAGGCTAAAAATCATAGTTAATACGGGAGACGATATTAACTTATTTGGACTCACTATATGTCCTGATTTAGATATTATAACCTACACTTTAGCAGGTATCGTCGATAAAAATAAAGGGTGGGGTATTAAGGATGAAACTTTTAATTGTTTATCCTATTTAAAAAAATATTACAAATTTGATTGGTTTAATGCGGGAGATAAGGATCTTGCAACTCATATTTACCGCACTGATTTATTAAAAAAAGGGCTAGAAAAGGCAGAGATTACAAGGAAAATTTGTGATAAATTAGAAGTAAAAAGTGAAATAATCCCAATGTGTAATGAGGCTGTTGAGACATTTATTATTACTCAAGATAAAGAAATGCATTTTGAGGAATTTTATATTAAACATCAATGTAAACCCCAAATAAAAGACGTAGAGTTTAGAGGAATAAAGAACGCTAAATTACTGCCTCAAATTAAAGATTATATTAAAAATTCAGAAAGAATAATAATTTGTCCTTCAAATCCTATTGTTTCAATCGATACGATATTAAGTGTTAGTAATATGAGGGATTTATTAAAAAGCGAAAAAGGAAAAATATATGCGATTAGCCCCATTATTGAGGGAAAAACAGTTAAAGGTCCAGCTGATAAACTTTTGAGAAGCGTAGATTTGGAAGTTTCAAGCTTCGGTGTTGCCCAATTTTATAAAGAGATCATTGGACACTTAATCATAGATGAGAGAGATTGCGAACTTAAGGAAAAAATTGAAGCTTTAGGGATAAATGTATATTGTTTTGATACTTTAATGACCAATTTAAATAAAAAGAAGAAATTAGCTCAATTTGTAATAAATATTTAAAGAGAAAGATAAAAACAATAAATTAGGTAGCTTCGGTTGTTGCTTCCTCAACATCAACTTCTGCTGTTTCAGGCATTTCTTCTTCCTCTTCTGTTTCTTGGACATAATCTTCCACTGTTGCAAGAATTTCCTTAATACGACCTTCTTGTTGTAATCGAATCAAGAGATTCCTATGTTTAACATATGATATTATTTGTGAAATCACAGGAAAAATCAACATTACTGGAATCAAAATTATAATAATAATTTCGGGAGAATAATTGATAACTGCTTCACTAATTGCGGGGGGTACTTGGAAAACTTCTTCCAAGAACCATTGAGGATGAATAATTATAAAACTTAGCAACATTAACAGACCTAATCTATAAACAGAGGTAAAGATAGTAGAAGTAATTAGATTTTTGGGATGAGGTGCTGAGGATTTAGCAGTAATCGTGTCTTCTGCTTCGGGGTCCTCTTTAAAGAGTCTTTCCACATATCTTCCCAACCTCCTGGTTTTTGATGCAGCAGAGATCAACTTTTTCTCTTCTTCCTCCAACTTCCGCTTTTCGATCATCTCTTTAATATAAGAAAATTTTTGCTCTTTCTGAGAAATGAATTTTCTTACAGAAGGACCTTCTAAACCCAATTCTTTTTTTCTTTGTTTTGATTCTTCTCTAATCTTTTCTGCATTTGCGGTAATCATTAAAGATTCTTTTCGCAGGAGTCTTAACTGTGATTCTAATCTTTCTCCTCTCTCAAGGGAAGGAGTGGTCACAGTTTCTATATAATTTACTTGAAACGCGAATTCCAAATATAGGTAGCTTACAATTGAAAAATAAGCAATAGGGCTAAAGAGGAAAATAATAGGATTCTTAAAAATATCGAAATTAGATAGTACTCCATGAACCCTCGGATCAAATAAACCCTCTAAAAAACTATAAGTAAATTGTGGAGGGTAAAAGAGGGCAAACATATCCCTTAGACCGAAGGCCATTGAAGGAAGTATAAGCATTGCTATTAAATATCCAATCGCAAAAAGACTATATTTTGGATCCCTTCTAAAAATAGATAAGACTAAATAGACCAAGGAAGCAATGAATAAGATCTGAAATAAAAGAAGGTATACATTTTGTATGAAAAAATCGAGTTCTCCTAAAATGAGTCTTGGAACAGACTGTAAAGTAGGTTCTGCTCCAAAAGGAAAGGCAAACCAAGAACTAATAAAATTTTCAAAAAAGTAGTTGACAAAACTAAACATATAACTTGAAAAATATAAGGGGGCAAAAGTACTAAATACAAGGCTAATGATAAATGCTATAGAAAGAGCAATGATATAAAAAAAGACGTAAAGAGCATATGACAAAAGGTTTTTTAGTGAAATAATAAATTGTATTACGCTAAGTTCTCCGGTGGTTTCATCAATTATTACACTGGGAAGATCAAACAAACTATTAAGAAAAATGAAGATAACCCAAACAAAAAGGATGCTATTAATTACTTTTAGAACTAATATATTATATCTTGCCATCCTCAATATGCCCTCCCTTTTTTCTTGGCCTCTAAATAGTTGGATAAAACGGTGTTTAGCATATCATCTGGACCAACAGTTAAGAGATTAATACCCAAATTCCGAATTTCTTGTCTAACTTTCAAAACATGTTCCATCATTTCTTCACTAATTGCTTCTGCAAGTGCTTTATCAGTTGAAGAGAGATCAACTTCGTGGATCTCAAACCAAGGAGAAAATGGATTAATCATAAAAACAGAATGCCCAAAAGGTAATAATTTCCTTATCCCTTTCGTAATTTCTTTTACATCAGCCTCTAGATCTGTTATCAAAAATACTAAGCTCCGTTTTTGGAATCTTCTAATAAAATAGTCCATTGCTTCTACCATCCGACATTTTCCAGAAGGTTTAACTTTCGCCACAAAGTCTAAAACTTGGTAGAAGTGATCTTCTCCACTTCCGGGTTTTAGAAATCTAAAATTATCTTTACCAGAAAAGGTATAGATTCCCACTTGGTCTCGCCGAGTTAAAGATACTCTGGTTAGCAACATACACGCTCTGATAGCATATTCAAATTTAGTATTTTCAATTGCCCCTCCCCCCATACTATTAGAGGAGTCAACCAAAATCATAACAGTAACATCCCTCTCGGACTCAAATTCTTTAACGATAAGTTTCTGGACGCGCGCACTTGCCTTCCAGTCAATTAATCGAAATTGATCTCCAAATACATATTGTCGCATTCCATAGAATTCCGAGCCCAAACCTTTCTGTTTAGATCTTTGTTCCCCGAAATTCAATTGCAAAGAGCGCTTGGAACCCAATATTTCAATTCTCTTAATATCCTCGTATGGAGGATATACTAAGATGTCAGTTATGCTATCTGGGACGATTCTTTCCAATGAATTGAACCCTAACCTATCTTTAACTGTTATGGATAATGGTCCGAGAGGATACTCCCCTCTCACCTTAGGTTCAAGTACATAAGAAAATTTAATTACACTCCCAGGATCAATACGGGTGGAGATAAAATTTTCTCCCAAGATTAATTTAAATAATTCAGGATTATAATTATCCCTTATTTCTACGAAATCAAAACTTGATTTTCCTGTATTTTCAATGATTACTTTAATATGAACAAAGTCATCCTTGAATACTTTTTCTTTTTCCAACTCCCGATAAACTTTAATCTCTTCGATATTGATCTGCGAATGAAAAAGAGGAAGCGAAATTACTGTAGAAAATAATAGAAAAATTGCAAAGTAAATCAATAAATAATTTACAAATGCGAATCCAGCTGTAAGAAAAAAAACCGAAAATAAAACCAATGATTTACCTCTTTCTCCGAGCATCTCTATCTACCTCTTCTTTTAAGACATTATAATATGAAACTATTAAAATTTACTTTATTTCAATTTTGAAAAAAATATTATATTGGAATTGGGATATCTTCAATTATATTACGTATAACTGTCTGTACATCGAGACCTTCTAATTCTGCTTCCGGTTTAAGGAGAATCCTATGGTTTAATGCGGGAACGGTAAGTGATCTTACATCATCTGGAGTAACATAAGTTCTTCCTAAAAGTGCTGCCCGAGCCTTCGAACATTTCATTAAGACTAGGCTAGCTCTCGGTCCTGCACCCATTTGTACTTGTGGATGATTTCTTGTATTCAAGATTACATCTCGGATATATTTTAAAATTCTCTCATCGATATAGACTTGGTTCATAAGATCTTGTACTCGAAGAATTTTTTTTGCGGTGGTTATGTTATTAATTTCAGGCAATTCTCCAGTTAGTTGTCTTCGCATAATTTCTACTTCTTCGTCTTGTTCAGGGTAGTCTAACCAAAGTTTAAATAAAAATCTATCCACTTGAGCTTCTGGTAATGGATAAGTCCCCTCCATTTCGATTGGATTTTCTGTTGCAATTACCATAAAAGGTTCATCAAGTTTAAGTGTCTCTCCCTCAATAGTGATTTGTCCCTCTGCCATTGCTTCTAAAAGTGCGGCTTGAGTTTTTGGAGCACTTCGATTAATTTCATCTGCCAATACAAGATTGGCAAATAGTGGTCCTCGTTGTAAGACAAATTTACCTTCTTCTTGATCGAATATTTTTGTTCCAGTAATATCTGCAGGAAGTAAATCAGGAGTAAATTGAACTCTATTGAACTCAATTCCAAGGGTTTTGGCGAACGTTTTTGCCATCACAGTTTTCCCTAGACCAGGAACGCCTTCTAAAAGAACATGTCCATTCACGAGTAAAGCAATAAATAAATGCTGTAAAATTTCACCGTATCCAACAATAACCCGGGAGACTTCACTAAGAACTTCTTGAGCAATCTCTCTAATAGGAGTTACATCGAGATCTTCGGGTCTTTCATAATATTTTTTTACATTACTAGGTGTTGTCATATTTAGTTCACTTTTTAATTATTTTTTTTATTCTAATTATTTTTATTTCATTCTAATTTTTGATTAAATTCTTGAATGTGATTATATATTGTTAATAGCCCATTCCATTTCAAAGAAAATTCGTTCAAATTCGGATTCTGTTCTTACTTTCGATTTTCCTTTCTTTATTGGAAGGATAGTATCCATAAATGCGGCTATTCTTTTTAATTTAGACTTATTAACATTAGGTTGCTTCGCTCTTATCATCTCAATTACATTTTTGGTACTGATATCTTTGCCTTGAATTAATACATTGAGTTTCCGTTCCATACGTCTAAAAAGAAGTATAAGTGCTTTGTGATATTTCCTTTTATTACGATACCATTGTATTTTCTCAGCAAATTGAGAGGATGTTCTGAAGCGTAGTTTTTCTTCTTTTTTTTCTGCGTTTTTTTCTGCTTTTTTCTGCGTTTTTTTTTTGGATGGTAGATATTTATTCAAGGAAAAGTACGCCAAAACCGGATAAATCCATTGAGTTACGGGGTTGGTGGAAAGGTGAACAACATATTGGACAATAAATCCGAAAATTCCTGCGGAGGTTATATCCCTCGAATTTTCAGGCCTTATATGAGCTTCATCGAAAGCAACTATCCATTCTGATTTATTTCCTCTTCTGGTAAGCCAGTTAACGACATTTATCCCAAATTGCTTATTATCATATCCAGGAGCGTTTATAAGTTCATTATTGAACATACTTGCATCACCAGATACAAATACTCTCGTTCTTGGAGAGTCTTTTACCATGAAAGTACTTTGAGGATATCCCCCAAGAGGAAACTTTAAAAGTTGTTTTGGGAAATTATCAACCATATTTGCGATAAAACTTAAATCTACGTTATCATCTTCTATATTGTATTTTTTGTCTCCATTCTTATCAATAAAACTGTAAAAACTCGAGAACCCCAGAGGAGTCCAACCAAATGCTTCAATTAATGGACCTCCTACAGGTGCAGAGGCTTTAGATAGAACGACCTTATCGATACCACTAGTTATTGAGTGAGGTCTGAAATTTTGAATAATAGGAAATTCTGGAGTTTTAGCATAAGATTGATTGTCTCTAAGAATTCCATCTGGAAATATAGTGACAGGGATGATAATATCATTAGAAAAGGTGCTCGCTACAAAAATTTCCCAAAGTAAGGTGCTCGTGCTCCCATGATCGTGACATATTAATAGGGCATTATTATTCTGTGCATTAGTCTGATTGAAAAAATCAATAAAGAAAGGTATTTCAAAAGTGGGATTATAAAATTGATTAGGTCCCAAAAGCACCAATAAGATCTTTTTATCTTCAATACGTTTTGTAGCACTAAGACTGGATTGAATACATGCCGTCTCAAAGCCTTCCTCCTCTAAAGTCTTTTTAAATTCTGAAGCACCTCTCCACCATGATGATGAAGTGGGATCATTATTATAGACAGAAAATTCTTGACTATTTTTGCCACGATCTATAATTGGAGCAAATAATGGAATAAATGAAAAGATAAAAATCACTACAAACAGAGCTTGTTTATATGCTGAACCTATCTTAAATTTACCCCTAGACTTTCTTTGGAGCGTTTTTCGAGCGGTTGAATTTTTTATAAGAATTATCAATCCGAAGGCTAAAAAAAGAGATAATACATAAAATATAAAGGGTAAATAGTTTACATAAAGGGGAATTGAAGCGCCTTGATCTTGCAATCTGTTAACTAGATTGGTGATCACGAGCCCATAAATTATTAAAAAGATCGCAAAAAATAATAAAACTATTCCTTTAGAAACTTGAACACTCTTTTTAGTTTGCTCTGTTTTGGCTTCAATACTCATTTTATTCTTTTTATATCCTTTTTTATATCTCGACTATTTAAGTTTTTTCCTTCTATTAAAGCTCTTTTTTATGTTTAAAAATTTACCCTTTTCAATTTAGATGAGTTTTAATTAAAAGTTATAATCAAATTTTTTTCCTGTTATATCATTATAAAGATTTGAAAAGAGATTTACCGTAAATTTAAATTCTTTCTCGGTGGGTTCTACTCCTCCATAAATTATGTCCTCGATCTTTTTTATGAAAGGATATACCGCCTCAGGTTTATGACCCAATTCATTAACACAAGTGATGGCATATTCACGAATAGTTTGATGTGCTAAACGCGGTTTATCAAATTTTTCTCTAATAATGTCATTATACACCAAATAGATATATGCGATCGCTTCTTTTGGTCTTCCGGTTTCTCTCAAAATTTTTAGATTTTCAACTCTCTGTTTTATATCGATTTCATTTTCCTCTTCTTTACTTCTGCTAAATAATCCCATTAGATTCAACCTTTATCTTTTTTTAATATTTATAATATAATTGATTTTGGATTTATAATTTTTTTCAGTAAATTAATAGCTTTTTTTATTTTTTTTTCTTCTTATTTTTACAATTTTTTACTTAAAATATTAATTTTTAAACTCTTCAATGTTCAGTACGAAATTTTGCCCCGTCAATTGAAAGTAAATCGGGGCAAATAGATCACACGCTTTATAAAAATTATCTTCAGTTACTTTAAACGATTCAGCATAAATTACTTCTTCAATTTTTTGGATAAATGGATATATCGAAGTGGGTTGGAGCTGAAATTCTTTTACCATTAAGATTGCAAAATCTCTTATCGTCTCATTATCCTTCCTCTCCCGCCCATATTTAGCCTTCACAAGTTCAGAAAAAATGGCATTAAACAAATATGAAAGAGATTCCTCCAAACGATTGGTTTCTTTTAGAATATTAAGGTTTACTATTTTATTTCCAAGAGGGACTTTGGCAAATCGTGATTTTTCTCTTTGACGTCGATAATAAAAAAATCCATACACTGCGAGAGCTCCCACAATACCAGCCAAGATAGGAATGAAATAAATAAAAAAATCCATGAAGGGTACCGGTTCACTCGGTGGCGGTGGAGGCGGTGGCGGTGGTTCTGCGGTGATATTTATTGCATTAGTCGCCGAAACTTGTCTATCGGAGGTACTTACCAACCGAACTTCAATAGGTTTATTTCCCGAACCCATAGGAATCCTATAATTTGTCTTAAACGCTCCAATATTATTAGTTTTTAGTGTAGAAATTACTGCGCCATCATAATAAACCTTGATGCTTCTGTTAACAAGTTTGAGGGAGCGATTGTGAGAAGTATAGACGGTTCCACTAATAGTAATATTATCTCCCTCCGTATAATTAGAGGAAGAATTTAAGTTAGTAATATTCCAATCGCATCCGATCCCGCTAAATATTCGAATTCCTTGGATGGATGCTGATGAGGGATCTATATAAGAAGGCATCCCTCCGTATGAAAAACGTAGGCTTACATTGTTTGGTGTCGCGTTAACAGGAATTATAAGACTGTTTGTAAACGAGCCATCGGAGCTAAGATTTAATTGATTTGAATCCCATTGATACGTGTTATTGAACCAATGATAATTGAGCGTTTTATTTGGAATACCAGTACCATTATCATAAATTAATACACCACTTACATCAACACTTTCTCCAGTTAAATACAAATTATCTTGAAAATTGATGTTTTGAATAGATGACCTTGCTCTTACAGAGATTATATAGTGATTCTTTAACTCAATATATTTATCATCCAAATCGTCTGTAACATTTACCTGGATCTTATGAGAAGAATAGATATCTACCGAATTGGATATTTCGAAATCTATATGAAATTCACCATATTGATCCGTGGTAGCACTATATTCGGAATACAATACTCCATCAAAAACTAAGGATACATTATAATTAGTTAAATTATTTAATGGAGGTTCTGTGGGGATCGCTTCATAAAGGTTTCCCTCTATCGGTATAGTATCCCCATGATAAAACTCACTATTGTTAATTTGATAATTTGTTAAATTTAAATAACCGAATAATGAGGCTATTCTTAATTGGTCTGAATTTTTATTATTTTGCCAATGTGAATCCCCATCAAGCTTGATGGAACTGAGGTACATGAAACTAAAGGAAACAAATAATATAATAACTAATATGAGATAATTCCTTTTTCTTTTCATAAGCATTTGTTGTCTTCTTATGATCTTTTAATTTTTAATTATATGATTCTTTTGAGCTTTCTGCATACTGTAAATTGTTATCCAATCTCATAGGATAGAATGAGACCTCAATAATGGTATCGTCCCGATAAGTTGGCCAATCTTCCTTTATTTCTAATGAAATATTAAATCCCCCCCATTTATCGGTTTGGACACTATTGTTTACAGCTACAACCTCATTATTACTCTCTCGATAAATTGTTAAATTGACATACATTCCTTCTATAGCAGTTCCATTATCCCAAGTTAAATTCCCATACACATATAGAATATCTTTATTTATCCAATATTCTCTATCTGGGTCGAGTTCATCTTCATATTTTGTATGGTATCCGTCTGCAATAATATCTGTACTTGCATTTATATAGACTTCAATAAAATCACTACTATGATGAGGCATATAGATATTATTGCTTAAAATAACATCCGGACTGTTATCAATGCTTCCATTAAAATCGACCCTAAATATATATTTTCCTCTGGGACAATCAAGACGAGGCAAAAGAGTAAACTGGTAAAATCCATTTGCCTCTGTTCTTACCCAATCGCTAGACATATCGAAATGAGATGAGGATTCTACCATAAAATAATTGTATACTTTAATACTCACGTTTAAGGATCTCAATCCATTTGTTCCATTTTGAATGTATCCTTGGACATTAAAACTTTCCGTATTTCTAATAACTGTGCTTGAATTAATACTATCATCTATTCCAACGTTAACACTCTCATTAACTATAATATATGTATCGTTGTACGTATCATAGGATTCCCATCGCACTAAAATCCTGTGTAATCCCGGATCCCAGTCATTTTTGTTGATAGAAAACTCATAAAATCCTTGTGGGGTCTCAGAACCATTATATGTATAGTTATCAATTATTGTATTTTCAAAATAGACATCATAAAGGCTAACGGTTCCATTTGTAACTCCTTTTAAGCTTTGATTAATTTGGACTTGAAAAGTTATTTCCTCTCCATTCTTAATGTTTTCAGGGGGGTTCAAATCGTCATAGAAATCTAGAGTAGGATTATTATTAACCGCTAAACTGATTGAAATTTCATCCTTATCATATACTTTTAACTCATAAAATCCATTAGCAGCATATGAAAAATTACTAAATGAACTTAAATAAAACGTGTGCGACTTTTCCACGTTTGAATAATCAAAAGTTCCATTAAAATGAACTTGAAGAGTATAATTCTTTAAAGGCGTTGAGGGATCCACTCTAAGGGTGGCTGAAAAGCTCCCAGTAGCGTCTGATTGTAAATTATCAGACGAAATGATCATATATGGTACCTCATTACCCAATAAATTATACATGTGAACAGATACAACTCCATTTTTAATGGGGTCTCCATTAAGTTTGTCATTTAGTGTTCCTACAACATCAAAATATATATCCGATGTGGATGTACTACTCCTGCTAACATTTCGTTCTGATGGACAAGTAGTTAATATTATTTCAATGGGTTCATCTAAAATATAGTAAGAAGAGTTTCTTAGATTTGCATATTCAGCATAAATGTAATTGGGGCCAGCAACATTATTGTTATCCATAGTATAATTAAATAGAGCGATACCACTATCATTAGTTGTTACTGTTTGTATCGAAGCGCCTAAGGTCTCATCGTAGAAAGTTATCTCTTTCCCGCTTACTGGGTTTCCATTTTCGGTAATTAATAATGCTTTCAACGTGGCATTTTCTCCCCGAGAGAGTACGGGATTTTCATAATAATCTGAAGAAAAATCATTAATATAAAAATAGAGATTGTAATTTATTTTTTCAGTGATATTAAAATCTTGATAATTACTGCTTGAATTTATAAACGAGAACGTCCGATTTGGAATAGTTGTCCAAGTTCCATTAAAATCCGCTCGAATTTCATATTCTCCAGTCTCAACAAATGAATTCACATCCACAGTTTCACTAAAATTCCCCTCTGAATCAGAGGAAGTGAAATAAGGATTGAAAGCAAACGGAATTTCATTCCCCGAAATTTTTTCAAATAATGAAAAATTTAATAGTGCATCTGATATTCGTGATTCAGAATCAGGATCATACACGTATCCGCTTATAATAGTGGAATTCGTTATTGTTCTATTCATTTCCACAGGTTCAGGTTGATCTAGGAAGATACTGACATTTCCATCAATTATAAAATAGGTTGCATTGTATTCAGATTCGTAGGTTGCAGCTATATAGTTAGGACCAACAACATGACTATTATTTATATTTAAAAATAAGGAGGCTTGTCCTCTGTAATCTGTAGTAACTTGCCCTATAGTCTCTTCTGTTTCGGGGTCAATAAATGTAATTGTTTGATCATCCACTGGATCCGTATCTGAAATTAGAGTAGCGGTAATATTTGCCTGTTCCCCTCTTATATATACTTCGGATTCGGTTTCAATATTTAAAGAGTAATCACCTGAGGTTTCGGGAGGTTCTAAAGGAGTTATAGGCTGCCCTCCTGCTCCAAAAGTCTCAAAAAGGATATCCATTTGAACCCAAGAACCTTGACCGTTTGTTTCTGTGGGCACATAAATTTCTGCCCAATTGTAAATATTTCTATATCTAAT
>CAZZIC010000029.1:0-33977 GCA_964653985.1 uncultured archaeon
AAGGGAATCTAAAATAAAAGAGAAAAATAAATATTTATTCTTCTAATTCTGTTCTGATCCTTTTTACTATGCTTTTAAAGCTTTTGGTGCTCTTACTATTAGGGTATTTAATCACAAAAGGTAGACCTTGGTCGCCTTGTTCTGAGACACTGGTTTCAAAAGGGATAGATCCTAAATATTTAATGTTAAAATCCTCTGCAGCCTTTTTAACTCCACCTGAAGGGTATAGATCGATGTGTTTGCCACAATGGGGGCATTTGAGTCCTGCCATGTTCTCAATAATGCCTAAAACACTCCGTTCCATTATTTGGGACATTTTAATTGTCTTTCTAGCATCTAAGAGTGATACTTCTTGAGGAGTACTCACAACAATTACATTTTCATCTGGAATTAGCTGTAAAATATCGAGCGTCTCATCGGAAGTTCCTGGAGGAAGATCAATCACCAAATAATCAAGATCTCCCCATTGAGCATCTCCCAAAAATTGTCTGACAGCACTCATTTTCATAGGACCTCTCCAAATAACCGGAGTATCAGTATTTTCAGTAAGAAAAGCCATACTCATAACCTTTGTATTTAGTGGTCCTTCCACCGGATAAAAGATTTTCTTTTCAGGATCAACACGTGGTTTAGTCTCTGTATTTACTCCAAGCATCTTAGTTACATTTGGCCCTGTAATATCAACATCAAGAATTCCAACTCTTAACCCTACACTCGCTAAAGCCATTGCTAAATTAACTGCTACAGTCGTTTTCCCAACTCCGCCCTTCCCTGAAATGATTACTAATTTATTTTTAATCTTACTCATATTGTCTTTGATTTGCTGCATGCGTTTATCCATCATTTCTTTCTTTCCTTCTTCAACGGTATCCTTCAGATCAATATCGGGTATTTCTTCTTCTCCCATTTTATTATTACCTCAAATATGTTTTGATTTTATTAACTTTTTATTGTTTCATTCTATATATTTGAAATCATACATAATTTCTTTAATTTATTGGTAATAAATTATGAACCCTTAATTATCTCTCATTATATTTGAACTTTTTTTAAGGATTCTAATTTATAAAAAATTTATAAAACCATTAATAATGAATAATTATTCATCAATTAAAGAATCTTTCCAAGTTAAAAATTTAAAAAAAATTTTATTTTATTATAAAGGTATCCTAACCATTTAAGAGTAGCATTTTTATTAAAAATTTTTATCCTCATAAAAACATAGGATACCTACTTCGTTGTTCATTTATTTTATCCTCGTATACTTTTGCTTCTTCATTTCTTCCTAATTTCTTTAACAAGCGAATGATTCCGCCCTCGAGATTTAGATTCTCATATATTTTCAAAGCATCTTCGAATTTTCCCCAAAGTTCGAGAATATAAGCCTTATCCAATAAAAGAGAGTCTTCACTCTCAGGTTTAAGTTTAAATTTTAAAGCTTTTTCAATAAGATTTAATGCTTCTATGAAATTTCCTTCATTGGATAAATTAAAAGCTCTATTTTGTAATTCTTTTCTTTCCTTATCTGAAATCTAATTTCACGCCTCCCTCCTTCCAATTCTATTTGCATAGATGGAAATTTGAGTATTTTAGTTATATATATTTAAATGGTGAATTATTTAAAGGTTAGGATAAAAAAAACTTGAGATTACGGCATCCTTTCATTTAGTGTATTACTTTTTAATTGGGAGACGCTTCTTTTTTTTGGAGAAAAATCAAAGCCCAAAATAACGAATAATGAAATTACTATTATATATCTATAAAAATTTTGAATCTACTAGTAAAGGAGTTGTGACCCCTCCAATACGCTGATTTCTTGAATTTCCAAACATTCTGATTATTATTTAGATAACATAAATGATTATAATGATTGGATTGATCTTAAGATTATATTGAAAAAATATTTAAAGTTCTAATTTTAACAAAATTTAAGTAACAAATTTTTTTCTAATTTCTCTAAATTTATGTCAATTAAGCTTACTTGGTTCGGTACCGCTTGCTTTCTCATTGAATATAAGGGCACCAGATTATTATTTGATCCCTTCTTTCTTAGAAATGAAAAAGCATCTCCGCTTTTAAATACAAAAAGAGATGAATTGGGAGATGTTGATGGTATTTTTATTACACATGGACATTTCGACCATATAGCTGATGCGGGGTATTTTTTAGAGAATTACAAAACCAAATTATATTGTTCCGACACAGTTTCTGAGACAATAAAAAGTTTGATAAACAAGGAGATGTTTCCTGGTATATTATATTCCCTTTCCAAAGAAAATCTTAATAATATCAATATAATAAATGCATTCGAATCGATTAAGATAAATAATGAAATTTTAATTGAATCCATCAAATCTGAGCATATAAGATTCGATACAAGGACCATTCTTTCCCGATTGTTTTCCCTCCAATTCTTAAAAGAAATTAATTCTTTATTGCCATATAATAGATATTTTCCTAAGGGAGATGTATACGGGTTTCATTCTAAAATAGGAAATAAAAGGATAGTGTCTTTCGGAAGCTTATGCAATAAATATCCCCGTATTTTAAAGCATTATCGCGGATGTGATGCTTTTTTAATCCCTCTCGCAGGTAATAGTACTAAGAATCTAACAAAAAAAGGGTTAAACATGACTAAAGCTTTAAAGCCAAAGATGATAATCCCGATTCATTGGGACAATTTCTTTCCCCCTTTAAGTAAGTCCGAAAATATCAATCCTTTTGCAAAAGAGATTAAAAAAAATTTCCCTCACATTGAAGTACGGATATTAGAAATTGATGAATCCACTATGATATAAGCTATTAAAAATCTTGTTCTAATCTCAAAATAAATAATTAGGTTTTTTTTTCGAATGATTCAAAAATTTCTTCAGTTAATAAGTTAAATACTTTAGAGAGCCCAATATTCTCTTTGGCACTCGTTTCAATATATTTAAGTGCTCCTAAATCATCTTTAAATAAAAGAGCATCTTCTCTCATAAGTTTCTCTTCATGTTCACTAATTAAATCCAATTTATTCCCTACGAGCACACTGGGTTTCCTACCAATAGCATCTTCGACTTCTTTTTGCCACTCGGGCAGGTTTAATAACGTTGTTTTTCTTGTTAGGTCAAAAGTATAGATAATTCCTTTTGCACCCATATAAAAGTTAGGTCGTACAACTGAAAATTGCTGTTGTCCAGCTAAATCCCAGATTTGTAGTGAAACTTCGGCATCCTTCCCTTCAAGCTCGATCTTCTTAACGAAAAAATCCGAACCGACTGTCATTCGAATCGATTTATCGAATTTCTTATCTACATAACGTTTAAGCATTGTAGTCTTTCCTACTGCCCCGTCTCCAACAATAACAACCTTATAAAGCATGCTTTTCCTCTCTGTGCCCATGATTTTCACTAAGCCTTTAAGTTAACTATTTAGAATTTTCCCATTAAACCTATCAAATTAATTGAAATAATGTAATTTAAATGATTGTATTAAGAGTTATTGTTTTAGAACACATAACATAATATTCCATAGCATTTAGAATTAATTACAAAAAAGTCTGAATTTTAAATCATTACTTTTAAAATTCGATTTTAGAAAATTAAGTCTTGTTTTAATCATCTTTTTCTTAAAAAGATATCATATCTCTTTAATGATAAAATTCCCTATTAAACAAAAGTGCAAATTTTTAATAGAAGCAAAATTTATTTTTAATAGAAGTTTAATATGAATATATATTCATTAAATAAAAAAGTGAAAAGTGAAAATCAAAATGGTAATCGTTGGAGTACCTTCAATAGGAGAAGGAGGGTTAACAAGTATGTTAAACCCCCGATTTGGAAGATGTGATAGTTTTACATTCGTGACCGTCGAGAATAATGAAATTAAGGCTGTTAAAACCGTAGTAAATCACGCTCAAGATGCTATGGGCGGTGCTGGTATTCAAGCCGCTCAAATTGTTGGAAATAATAACGCCGAGGAATTAATTGTTGGATCCTTAGGACCGAATGCTATCCAAGCGTTAAAATCCCTAAATCTAAATATCTATCAAGCACCGAACCAGCAAATTACAATAAAGGACGCTATAGATATGTATCTTAACGGACAGCTTTCAGAGCTTCAAACGGCAAATGTCGGGTCCCATTATGGGATGGGAAGAGGGGGCGGTATGGGTCGAGGCGCTGGAGGAGGAGGAGGTAGAGGCGGTGGACGGGGACGTGGTGGAGGCGGAGGCGCTGGAGGAGGAGGTAGAGGCGGCCCGTCTCAATAAAATTAATCTAAATTCCTAAATAATTTTTTTAAAAATAGCTAATGTCTCAGAAAAATAGGAAAGTTATATGTGTTACAGGAGGTAAGGGCGGAACTGGAAAAACAGTTGTAGCAATAAATATTGCGATGATGTTTAAAAATGCGGGAAATAATGTTCTACTAATCGATGGAGATGTAGAAAACCCTAACACATATTTATTATTAGGAGCTGAACTTGAAAATGGAGAAGAGGTTCCATTTTTTATTCCAAGATTGATTGAAGACAAATGCTCTAAATGTGGATTATGTGCTAAAAATTGCATTGCTAACGCCTTACTACATATAGAAGATCAAATTCCAATTCCCATTTTAACCGTTTGTTCTGGATGTAAATTATGCTATAAAATTTGTCCAGAAGATGCGATTGAACCTGATTATAAAATCATCGGTTGGAAATATTTCACCCAAGGGTCGGGGATTGATATTTTATTAGGCGAACTTAAACCATCTGAAGCGAGATCAGCCGCCGTGGTAGAAGCATTATTAGATGAATTGAAAACGATGAAGAAAAGTAAAGAAGATCCCTATGATATAATAATCCTTGATACAGCACCAGGAGCTCATTGTGATGTGGAGCTTTTAATAAATGAAGCTGATCTGGTCATACCCGTGACTGAACCAACGAAATTTGGAGAATTAGATTTAATACGAATAATCGAGTTAATCGATCTCCTAAAAAAAGAATATAAGACAATTATAAACAGATCCACTTTATTAGGATTTAAAGAAGAGTTTTTAGCATTACTCGAAGAAAAGGAGATCCCTGTGTTAGGAGATATCCCCCTTGATGATGAAGTAGTTAAATCTTATTGTCAAGGAATTCCTTTAATGAAAGAGGATGCAAAATTCGATACTACAAGTCCAGGTTATAAAGCATTCAATGAAATTTTTGAAAATCTGATAGATTGGATTGAAGAAACTAATAATAAGAAAAATATGGAGTGATAAATTTGGAAAAAAAGATAATAGGGATAATTTCTGGAAAGGGCGGAGTAGGGAAAACGTCTTTAACTGCGTCCTTAGTATCGTTGGCAGATAATGATTCTGAAATAACCGCAATGGCCATGGATTGTGATGTAGATGCTCCAAATCTTTCTCTAATTATGCCTTCGAAATCAAAAGAGATCATAGAAAGCAAAGATTGTTATACTTCCATGAAAGCAACTTTTTTAGATAATAAATGCGTCCATTGCAAATCCTGTATAGAAGATCACTATTGTGAGTTTAATGCTTTGAGTTGGGATGAAGAAAAAGAAGTGCCAGAGATTAATTATTTAGCATGTGAAGGGTGTCAAGCATGCAAGGTGCTTTGTCCGGAACATGCTTTCGAAGTTTCACCTGTAAAAAGTGGAGAAATTATTTCCTTTATTACTAAAAGTAATGTTCCATTGATTTACGGAAAAACTCGTCTTGGCAGTACAACTTCTGGGAAACTGGTCTCAGAATGCAAGACTTTTGCCCAAAATCACGATAAATTCGAGGAAAGCAATCTTGTAATTATTGACGGTCCACCAGGGATTGGATGTCCAGTCATAGCAATGGTTTCGGGGTTGGATTATATAATAACAATATGCGAACCTACGCCTTCAGGACTACACGATGTAAAAAGAGCTATACAAGTAGTTAAATCATTTGAAATTCCTTTTGGGATTGTAGTCAATAAATATGATTTAAAAAGTCCTTTTCAAGATGAATTTGAAGATTACATCGAAAAAACGGGCTATAACATTTTAGGCAAAATTCCTTTCGATTTAACAATCCCGAAAGCAATGTCATTTGCAGAAGCAATCGTGGATTTTAAATCAGATTCAAAAGCAAGCCAGGCAATAAAAGAAATCTATAGCAATTTAAAAAAGCATCTATGGAATTCGCAAAACTCTTCTCAATAATATCACAATTTTTATTATTTTACATATGATTGATAATGGAACGATATTAGAAATTAAATAAAGCGATAAAAAGTTTATATAACATAACTAAGAAATTAAAATAAGTTCTAACATTATTTCAAGATGGTTAAAAACTAATTATAATAGGTGAGAAAAAAAATTCCAAGCGACAATTTTATGGAACTTTTTCAATATCTCCCTCAGACGAATTGCAAGAAATGCGGAAAACCGACATGTATGGCTTTTGCTTTGGATCTTTTAAAAGCGAAAGTTAAGATTGAGGATTGTACTCCCCTTGTTGAAGAAGATAAATATGCTGAGAAACTAAAAAAGCTACAAGAGCTCGTAGGTTCAGAGGAAGGAGAAGAGAAAGAGCTTAAAATTAATGTAGATGATGAGAATTGCGATGGATGTGGCATTTGTGTAAGTGTCTGCCCCGTCAACGCACGATATTGCCTTTCAACTTTAAGCGGGAAAACCCCCGATTATCCTCCAGACAAGCATCAACTCTTTGTTATCAAAGGAGGGAAGTGCGAGCAATTAAATTTAGAACATTGTAGAAGGATTGCAGCTGAGGGAAGAGAACGTGAATGTCGGGTATGTGAGACCTATTGCCCTCGTGAAGCAATTAAGATTGAATATGTATAATTTATATGTATAATTTATATGTATAATTTTTATGTATAATTTTTTAATGTATTTCATACTTTTAAGACTTAAAACATAAATGGTATAGGTTAAAATGGAAAAAATTCCATGTGCTGGCTGCTCACTTCTTTGTGATGATATATTAATCAAGAGTGGCGAAATTGATACTGAAGAGATTGTTGGGGTTTGTTTAAAAGGAAAGGAGAGATATGAACAAGCTCTAACTGAAAATAGAATTTTGAGGCCGCAGATAAGAAAAAGGGGAAAATTACAAAAATTATCTTGGGAAGAAGCAATTTCTGAAACTGTAAAAATTATTCAAAATTCAAAAAAACCCTTACTCTATGGTTTTTCTAATTCTAGCTGTGAAGCCCAAGCTAAGGGTATTAAATTAGCGAAAAACATAAATGGATTTATTGATTCAAATTCTACTATTTGTCAAGGAAGGGTTTTAAACGCTGCAAAAGAAAAGGGAATGACGATAACCACAATTACAGACATGATAAATAAAGCAGATGTTCTTATCTTTTGGGGATTTAATGCTGCGGAATCCATACCTCGCCTGCTAAACAAAATTGTTTTCTCTCGCGGGAAGTTCCGAATGACCGGAAGGGAAATTAAGACTGTCATCCTTATAGATCCTGTGCAGACTGCTACATTTAACATTCTTGGAGCAAAGGATTTGTCACTTCGAATTGATCCTGGAAAAGATTTGGAACTCGTGAGAGCGTTAAAAGAAAAATGTTGTAAAGCATCAGATTTTCCAGAAGGAAATGTAGCTGGACTTGATAAAGCGGATATGGATCGACTTTTAACAAATATTAGTAATGCGGAAAATGCTGTAATCCTTATAGGACAAGGAATATTAAGACCGGATGAGGAAGAAACATTACTTCAAGAATTTCTTGAACTAATCGAGATCATTAACTTGAGACAAGAGAAAGGGCGAGTTTCCTTATGTATGGCCGGAGGGCATTTTAATATGGCTGGGTTTGAACAAGTGGCTTTATCACTCGTTGGAAAGAATCAGAGTTTACAATTTGAAGGTAATCATATTGTTGAAACGGAAGAAAACATTCTAACTAAAATCGATAATGAAGATTTTGACTGTTCAATCATTGTTGGGACAGATCCAATTTCACATTTACCGTATCAATTAACTAAGAAGCTTACATCTAAACCTATGATATTATTAGACAGTAAGGAAACAGCTACAACAAATATTGCAAATATTGTTTTACCAACAGCTTTAACCGGTATAGAATGTGGAGGAACAGCTTTTAGATTAGATTATATTCCTATTAACTTAAAAAAGATCATAGAACCTAAGAAGGGAGTATTAAGTGATGAAGAAGTTTTAGATAAATTATTAGAAAAATTAACTGATGAGGGGTCATAAAAATTATGAAAATGCTTTTAAATACAGTCCGTTTAATGGAGAGGGATCAAGCCAGAGAACTTGCAATAGGGTCTAAAGAAACCTTGAAAGAAAAGGTTGCTTTCGCAAAAATTAACCCAAAAGATTTTGAAAGTCTTAATTTGGTCCCTTCGTTAAAATTGCATATTTTTAATGATAATGGGGAAGTTAATGTACCTTTTATTCAAGATGAAAACATACCTCAAGGAACAATAGTTATGCCAGTTTCAATCTGGTCTAATCAACTTACTGCCCTCAAGAATGGAAAATTACATAATAAAAATCTAACTGTAGAAGTAGAAGGAACGAGAGATAATCCTCTCAGTTTTGAGGAAATAATTGAACAAATAGAAAAAGGAGCATAAGTTTGGAGGAAAATAAGAATGGGTAAATTATTAGTAAAAAATGGGACTGTTTTTGATCCCTTAAATTCTATGGAGGGAGAAATAAAGGATATCTTAATTGAAGATGGAAAGATAGTAGAAAGCTTCACTTCGGATACAGATGTAAATGAGATTGATGCTACGAGAAAAACAGTGATCCCCTCAGGGATTGATATGCATGCTCATATCTCATCTCAACAACTAAATTGGGCTCGATTATTAGGTCAAAAGAATGCTACTTTTCAAAAATATTGGAACGGATTGACCCTTAGAAAGATCGCAAAGGATTACATTTCTAATGGTTATACTTTTGTGTTGGATGCGAATGTATTTCCATCTCTCGCTAGTCAATCCACCTATAATGTAAAACATTTACCAGTGTTAGATACTGGATTTTTGTTGAATGTAAGTAATTTATGGGCGTTAGAATCTCAATTTCAGAGGAACAAGGTAGAAGAGACGGCAGTCTTCTTATCTGATTTGATGGGAAAAGTGAAAGCTTTTGGTGTAAAATTATATAATCCTTTTGAAAGTGAAGAATGGAACTTTAACAGGTTAAGAGATTCTCTTGAAGAGGATGGAAAGTTATATAATTATTCGGCTCTCGATGTTTATGAGCACATCACCAAAGCAGTAGAAAAAATAAACCTACCTCATTCAATTCACACTCATATTGAAGGTTATGAAACAGAACAAGCAAAAGCAAATTTAAAACAAGTTTTAGTTCACATTAGAGACTTGAATTTAACATCTCAATCGACAGGGGATGATATTAAACCACGTTCTCAAATATTTCATTTAGCTCATTGCAGTTCCTATAATATGGACGGTGATAATTCATTTTTAATCGAGTTTCTAAATAGTAATAAGAATTTTGATACTGATTTAGGGATAATGACTTTTGATCCAATCAATCCTTTAGTTACATCAGACCGGCGTTTGGTTAATTCATATACATCAATTGAAAAGGACAAAATAAATTACCAATTAATTAGATCAAGCGTTGAAAGTGAGGGAGATTCCTTTACTATGCTACGGAAATTTGATAAACAAGATGAGAGGGATTGCTATCGATGGTCGAATGGTCTCGAGCTTGCTCTTAACATTAAGGATAAATGGCAACTCCAACTAACTATGAATTATCCAAATTATGGAGATATAAACAAAGTCCCCGAAATTATTAGTTGGTTAGTTAGTTCAGAAGCGAGAAAAGTTTATATGAAAAATATGAATGAAAATTTCCTGAAAGGGAATTCCTTGAACGATTCAGACAAGAAATTATCCTTTAATGACATGCTTATCTTAAGAAGTGCTTCTCCAGCAAAATCATTAGGAATTGCTAAATATAAAGGAAATCTTGGTATAGACTCTGACGGAGACTTAAATATCTTAGATATAGATATGAGTGATCTAGATTTAGAAAATGATTATTCTGAGCTGAAATCTTCCTTCAAAAATATGGAATATGTGGTAAAATCGGGGATTGTGATAAAAAATCAAGATAAGGTAAATTTGGATCCTAAGGGAAAACTCTTTTGGTCAAGGGGTAAAATAGACATTGAAGGCAAAGAAGATGTTCTCTCTAAAAAAGAGAAGTTTTATCAAAAGTATTATTCGGTCTTCTATGATTCTTTTCAAACCCAATTGGATGAGAAATTTCTCAGAGAAATTTAACTTCTTTTTATTTTAAATTGTTATTTTTTATTCCTTATCTCGTAGCTTTTTCAGCTTTTATTATTTTAAATGTGTGTATTTAACTCCACGTTTTAAATTATAATCTATAATTCTTTTATTAGAAGTTCTTAAATTTGGAAAGCACTAGAAATATATTAATGTTCTCTTCCTATAAACTTAGATTTAATTATTAGATTTTAAAGGTGATAGTCATAGTTAAAAAGGGGAAAATTATGGATTCGTGCTATGAAAAGATTTCTCGAAACAAAGTTATCAACTTCAGCACAAAGAATAGACTAAAAGAAGAAGAATTAAATGAAGAGATATTAATTGATGAAGTCTGTGAGAGCTTAAAAAAAGATTAGAATAAATCTATCTATTCTCCAGTTTGATGTATAGCCCTATTAAATTAGCAGAATCGATAGAGTGTTCTTTAATTTTATTTTTAAAATTATTTTTATTTATCCCTTCTAATTTCTCTTTTCTTAAAGCGTAAACCGTGAAAAAGTAACGATGCTCGCCTTTTTGGGGGCAGGGTCCTCCATATTCTACTTTTCCAAAATCATTTTCTGTTTCTTTTCCAGGAATCGGTCCTCCTCTAACAAGTTCTCTTACATTTTTTGGAATATTATATACTTGCCAATGTATCCATTGACCTGCTTTAGAATCATGATCAATACAAGAGACTGCAAAACTTTTGGCTTCTTTGGGAACATCCGACCATTTTAAATGGGGAGAAATATCCTCTCCATCGCACGTAAATTCTGAATCTATTGTTGATTTATGTTTAATACCTTTACTCTCAAGTTTCATAAGTATATTTCTAGATCTTTTTTTTTTATTTATTTTTAAAATTTTTAAATTATAAATGTTAGAAAAAAGAGGTTTCTATTTCAGAAGAAATAAGATTTAAATTTTATTGAGTTTATTATAGATTAGAATAATATAATAAGAATGTTGTAAGGAAAACTATTACTTTGAAAACCATAGAGAATATTAAGGCTTTTTTCAATGAATTAAAAGAAAATATAGTTTTAGGTTATATATGGATTCTTACTCTAATCCTAATCTTTTTATATTCGGTAATTTTTATGATATTCGGCGCAGCAGATAGTTTTCCCGTTCCTTTTGAAATTCCTAACATTCAAGGAGTTATATTTATCCTTTTAATGTCGTTCAGCTTCTTTTTAATCGTGATTTTCTTTATATCCTTGAATAAAGGGACCTTTGAAAAAATTAGGGAGAATAGAACGTTATTATATCTTATTATTATTCATGTACTTACTTTAATTATCTCATTATTCCTACCAATCGGAATATTTGCTGGAGTCTTTATAATAGCTTATTTTTTATGGTACATTGTTAGTGCCTTGTTTATTGTAATATTTTTACAAGATATATCGCTTAGTTTAAGTATTAAAATTATAACTAAAAGTAAAACCATAGGTTTGGTTTATTATTTCATTTGGTGGATATTGGGATTCATTATTTTTGGTATTATCTATATCTTACTTGATTGGGGTAGTTTAAATTTATTACAGCAAATTCCTCTTTTAGCATTTCCATTGTTTATTATCATTCTTCCAATTATTGGTCTCATCATTAAGCAAGAGAATCGAATAAAACCTCCGGTAACATTTTTTGGAATATTATTATTCTTTTTTGTCCTTTATCATTGGTTTCGATACTTAAACTGGACTCAAACAGAAGTAAGATTTACATTGATTGATGCGATTATTGACATTGTAATCATCTCTTATTCTTTTATTACGCTATTTAAAAATGCGAAAGCAATTTCAGATCGGATGAATGGAAAAATAAATGTAAATCAGCTTTTACTACTCTTTATCTGGACAAGAATGACTTCTATGATTATTTTATTTGCCTTACCAGATCAGGAACTTTTTGGAATAACTGCCGCTGAAGGGGTTTATCTATTAACAATGTTTCTCATCTTTCTCGTCGGATTTATTTACGGTATATTATGGTTAAGAAAAGGAATTAATCAAGAACAAATTGATATAGGCATAACAATTCCTGATTTTTCTGTAGATTAAAACTTAAAAAAAGTACAATAAATAATTGGTAAGTTGGTAGCCAAGAAAGTAATAAAGATTACTCAGTATTAATAAAGGATTAATCTAATAACTTAATTCCTTAAATCTCTGCACTGTGGTATATTTATTTCGACCGCCAGTTCTTAGATAATCCATAGCCTCTTCTAACCCTTCAATTGTCAAATTATACATAGGAATTATGCTAGAGATTATCTTTCGCGTCCATGGAAACCATTCTTTTTTAATAACTTCAGGATTCAACCAAACCGTATTATTCTTATATTGACTAGCGATTTCTCGAATATAATATATCCCAGGCATTTCATTTCTATGGTAGTAATAAATCGAACCATATCTTTCAGTTAGCTCCCAAGATGCCATAGCAGCATCACCTACAATGACTATACGATAATTACTATCATATTTTATCAAAAAATCATCGAAATCAATCGATTCATCTTCATTTCTTTGAGCTGTTTCATAGAGCTTTTCGTAAATACAATTATGAAAATAGTAATGTTTAAAATCCTTCCAATGAGACATATTATTGGCAGCCGAAAACAATTTATTAACTAGATGGGCGTAAGGTGTCATACTCCCGCCAACATCCATAAGTAAAAGGATTTTAATGTTATTCTTTCTCCGTTTATCGAAAACAAGTTCAATATCTCCACCATTCTTGGCAGTTTTATCGATTGTATTATCTAAATTTAATTCATCTTGTTTTCCGATTTCCTCTAGTTTTCTCAATCGTTTTAGCGCTACTTTGATCTGACGCGTATCTAATACCACATCTTTTCTGTAATTCCTAAATAGCCGTTTTTGGGCAACTTGAATAGCCATACGCATTCCGGTCCCCCCTCCAACTCTCATTCCCATTGGATTTTGTCCAGAATGACCAAATTGTGATTGACCCTGAGTTCCTATCCATTGGCTTCCTCTATTATGTTCATCATCTTGCTTTTCCATTAGTTCTTCAAATTGTTTTTGAAGTTCCTCTATATTAAAATGATGCTGTAGATAATCTTTATATTCTTCGGGGATTTCCTCAAAAGTAATCTCTTTTTCTAACCAATCCCAAATTTGGTGCTTTATTTCGTCGGGAAATTTAAGAGAGGCATTCTTATAATAATTTGCGAACGCAACATCGAATAGATCGAAGGAATGTTCATTTTTACAGAAAATAGAACGAGCTGTATAATAGAATTCTCTCATATTATGAATTAACCCTTTATTCAATGCTTCCAAGAGGGTCATATATTCCGTAACACTTACAGGTAAATGCTTTTTTAGGTAATAAAAAAAGTCAATGAACATCTCTATATTATAATAAAAATTTAACCTAGAAAAAATTATTGGTAAATTTATAAAATCAACTGAAAATGTATTGAATTGATAGTTTTCATTTTAATTGAAATGTTTTCATAAATCCAATCTAAATCTAATACATATCTTTATTAATCAAGACTAAGGAATCAGGTGTAAAAAAAGATTTAGATAATTATATGTCGATGGAATGTTTTCCAACTTTCCAGATAAATTGATTAAATTAAGAGAAATGATACAAGATTTGATCCCTTATACCATTTTTTAACTTTAATTTAAAGAATGGAAATAGAAAATTGATTTTTAAGTTGGAAATTTAACTTTGTCTAATGCATATTCCAGATCCTTTTCTTTCTTGATTAAAACTCCAAGGAAGGGTATACTTTCCTTTAATTCATCGAGAGTTATCCCGCTCTTAAGAAGGACTCCTATCCAATCGAGTAATTCAGAAGTAGAGGGTAATTTTCGCATTTTTGTAATAGCTCTTAAAGCATAAAAGTGTTTCAAACACTGGTTAAGAATGTTCTTTTTTAACTTAGGATAATGCAATTGACAAATCTCTCCCATAAAGTCCTTATCGGGAAACTCGATATAATGAAAAACACATCTTCTCAAGAATGCGTCAGGTAATTCCTTTTCATTGTTTGAGGTTATTATTACAATAGGTCGAGATTTTGCCTTGACAAATTCATCGGTTTCTTTTATATAAAACTCCATCATATCTAATTCTTGGAGTAAGTCGTTAGGGAATTCAATATCCGCTTTATCTATCTCGTCTATAAGTAAGACTACACGTTCCTCCAAAAGGAAAGATTGACCTAACGGACCATAATCAATATAATCCTTTACACTGTTAACATCTCTCTCATCACTTCCAAAACGGGAATCATTAAGTCTTTGCACTGTATCATAAGTATAACAGCCATCAATCGCCTCAGTGGTTGATTTAATATTCCATACAATTAACCTTTTATCTAAAGCTTCAGCGATTGCATGAGCAAGAAGTGTTTTTCCAGTCCCTGGTTCTCCCTTAACGAGGAGAGGTCTTTCTAAAGCGATGGTTACATTTACAATATTTCTAAGTTGAGGATCAGCTATATATCGAACCTTATCTGTTCGCACATCCCCTTTGAACTTCTCGAATTCAATGTTAGGCATATTTAAATAAAGTATTTTTAAAATTAAAAAATTTACCAAATGAATCCGAGAAAAATGAATTTAGATTTAAATTTAGATTTCTCAAATGTTGATTTCATCAACTATCGTCATCTTCGAAGACCCAGTGTAAATTCTGGGGTAATTCTCTATAATCAATATCTTTAATAATTTCAGAAAAATCCCGACTATTATGTGTATTCCAAAATAAAATTGTCTGACCGTGTGTCTCATTTTTATTCTTATTAATGAATTCAAGGAGTCCAGCAAAAGCTTTTCCCGTATATGTTGATTCTAAATTGATTCCTTCATCTTCTTTTAATAATTTTATCGCTTCCATTCCTTCTTCCGTAGGCTTTCCATAAGTTTCTCCATAAAATTTACTAGTAATTACTACATGATCAAATTTTATTTTCGGTATTTCCTTTTGGTATTTTCTCATAAATAGAAGACATCTCTTGGCTAATTTTAAGGTATTTTCCTTGCTGCTAAAGCGAGGATCGGTCACTTGAATACCATGTATTTTCGTTTTTAAACCCGCTAACTTAATGCCTATTGATAACCCTGCAGTAGTTCCCATTGATCCATTTGCTACGAAAAGATGGTCTGGTTCGGGAATCTCCCCTTTGTCAACTTGTTTTTTTATTTCAAAAGCAGCATTAACAAATCCAATCGTACCTAAAGCATTACTTCCTCCCGGACCAATATAGTATATATCGGGATGAATAAATCTATACCAATAAACTTTTGGTTTTAATTCATTCCAAGAATGAGCATATATTAACTTAGCTCCAAAATATAACTCTAATAACAAATTCTTTTTTACATGCTCCGTAATGGGTTGATCAACTACAGCAGAAATGGAGTGTCTTCCTAGTTTCTTAGAAAAAGCTGCAGTTGCGACACAATGATTAGAGCCAATTCCCCCCGTAGTCATAATCTCGGAAGCATCTTTTTCAAGCGCATCAGCCAATAAGAATTCAAGTTTTCTGACTTTATTACCACCATAAATAGGAGAAGATAAGTCATCTCTTTTTATCCATATATTATTAAAACCAACTGAATCTTCTAAGTTTTTGAGTTCCTTTACTGGTGTTTTAAGGGGTGCTAAGTTAACCCAAGGAATTTTCTCTAGATTAGGATATATATCATAAAGAAGCGGTTTATTTCTATCTGTCATTAAAAAAATTTCTCTCTCTAAATTTATACTTATCAAAATATGTTTTGATAATATCTTATATTGAAATTTCTTTGAATAATTTAATTATTTGAAGAATAAAATCGTATGATTGTATGATTACAAATGAGAATACCCATAGTATTATATTTGAAGAGGATATAATATTGAAATAACAATCTTAATTTTAGAAATTTAAAATGCTTTTATTACTATGAAAAATTTATTGAGGGAATAAAAGATAATGTCTGAAAATGAAATTCTTGAGGAATTAAAGAAAATAAAAAAACAATTGGAACCAAAAGCTCCACCACCTCCACCGAAAAATCTTTATGAGGAATTCAAGCAATTTTTATCAAAATATAAAGTTATAGGTTTAGCTGTTGCTTTTATAATGGGGGGTTTATCTGGGAGAGCTAGTCAGAAGTTTGGTAGATAATTTAGTGATGCCGATTGTCTCTCTTTTCGTTCCAGGAGTACAATGGGAAGCAATCACAATTGGAGTTTTTAGAATTGGGGCTTTTATCGGAGATTTAATCACTTTTTTAATTGTTGCGTTTGTAATTTTCCTCTTAGTTAAATTAACAAAAAGATTAGAAATAGAGTAATATAAAAATAAATTTTGACTTTTTTTTTATTTATTCAAATATTTTATCATATACTTTACTAAAGCCGGTATGAATCTCTTGTGAATATCTGTTTAAAATTGAAATTACCGGATTAAGTTCATGATTTATTTCTTTACGAATTTGTTTTATCATAACTTTTTCGTAGGTGTCTCTATCTGTTGCTTGCACATCCAATTTATATCCTAACAATTTATGGGGATTATTTTTTACCCAATATGAATTCGTTCCGAAAATCTTTTTTAGATTTTTCTTTTTAATCTCAGGCGGAACTTGAAGAGACATAGGAAGAATTACTCCATTTCCTTCAATTTTTTTTACTTTTCTATTTAAAACTTTTTTATAGTTTGGATCTTTCGCTAAAGCATTATTAATATTCATTCTGAATAAGTTGCTAACCTTGTTGGCAGACTTTGTTAAAGTTTTAACAGTTTTTTTATTATATCGACCTTCTTGTATTAAATCAATCCTAATATCGAGAGGGAGGCTATATTCTCTAAGATTCAAAATTGATTTAATTCTAATTTTATTAATATCTCTAAAATCATATTCTTTTAAATCATATTTCTCTACTAAATCTCTAAATGCTTCTTTCATGTTGTTTTTTAGTAGATTTAATAACTCTTCACGGGACATAAAAGATCTCTCCTCCGGGGAAAACTTTTTTAATAGATAATCAAAATCGTCTTTTAAATGCTCTTCAATTTCATCTATTATCTCTTCAGCGTTTCTTAAATCTTTTTTAGAATAGTCCTCAAATTGATATTCTCTGGAAGGATGACTTTTCTCTGGATGTTTTTCATGTAAATAATATTTTTTTGTTCTTTTATCTACATTTTTCAATATTTGTTTTAAGGCTTTTATAAGTTCTATATTAATTATACTCAATTCTGTAGGGAATTTAGGTACATTACTCTTATTAGATTTTAGATAATCTTCTGTTTTTTGATAAATCTCTCTTAATTGTTTTTTTAATTTCGATATCATTAATTTTTCTTTGAATTTTCTTATTATGAAGTCAAAAAACCCATTGAGGTCTTTTTTTGTTTGAAAACCTCCCACCATTAATTCTGTGGATTCAAAATTTTTTTCTTGTTTATAATCTTTTAAATAATTAAATAGAGAGTAAAAATCAACAAAATCAAATTTATGTTCATATTCGTGTATCGTTTTAAATAAATCGTTAAAAAAATTTATTCCAATCTGTAAATTAAGCATAAATCGAGTTCTATTTACTTTTTTATTGAAAAATTTTCCTGGGTTAATTGTAAGTTTTAGTTCAGTTGATATTAATTTTTTTATGTCTTTAAATGAAAAGCTACCGAAATAATCTTCATAAATGGAACTATAGGTTTCGATTAAAGCTTCCAAGATTAGATAATAGGATTCGTGCTTATTTTCTATGCTAGATTCCTTAACTATAGGTTTAGGGCTAACTATTGTTTTTAAAATACCTCTAAAGTGGGTATATTTTTTCAGTTTTAGAAATTGATTATCAAGAGATTCTAATGTCTGATAAAAACTTTCAAATTTCTCATATTTAACCAAACTTTTTAATTGATTTTCAAACTGACTTAATTTTCTATCATCTTTAACTAATTCTTTAATATTTTCAACTTTACTTATAAGATTTTCAAATTTATTCGTTTTGGTTTCATCAACCAAATTAGAAATATCTTGGATGAATTTACCTATTTTAGATTTATCTTTCTTTAATTTTTCATAAATTAATGCCTTTACCATAGAAACTAATTTTTGATAAATTCCTTTATTGAAGATTTTTTTTGAAGCTTCTCTAATTTTTTCAAACTCGTTTAATATTCTATTGAGTTCTTGATAATTAGAATATAATTCTCCAAGATTTTTCCATTCTTCCGAATCTTTAGATAAGTTTTGGAAAATTTTCTCCTTTATGAAAAGTTTCCCCTTTTCAATATTTTTTTTATCGGTGTCCTTTATTTCTTCAAGATAATTATCACAAAAAGACAAAAGATCTCTTGGTTTAATATCGTAAAAATCTTTAACTTCATATTTTTCCATCAAATCTTCAAAATTATTCATCCATTCTTTAAAGATATCTGAGGAGTTCTTCAATTCCAATGCAACTTTTTCCTTTGTTAAACCAGAGCTGTCGAGAATTTGGATAAATGATTCTTTGTATCTTTGAGGTAATTTAATTTGAGCTATTATTGAATATATTTTTTCATTAAGCCCAGTATTTTTTATGATTTCAGAACAGAATTTTAAAGAATATGAATCTAAAGCAATAACTGGAAATTTATCTTCAATAATGAAGGGATTTTCAAGAAAACTTTCATAGAGATAATTGCTCAAATAACTATTCAAAAGTTTGAGGGAATATTTTTCAATTAAATTCTCTGCTTTAATTTTTTTTAGTATCTTTTGTAAAACGACGGGGAAACTGAAATCTTGTATTTTTTTTATAAATTTGGAGATATGCTCAATGGTTTCATTGATTATAAGAGGTTTAAAATCTTCAGGATAAGCGATTATATATTTAAAATTTTGATATTCCCTAAAAATTTTAACGAAAAGACTATCTATTACTCTTACAACTAAATTAGTTCTCATTTCAGAAATGAGATCTTGAACAGTTTTTCTGTAATGAGGTGATGAGATTACGGGTTCTGAGCCTCCTTCTGTGTTGCTTTCATTACTAGCTTCTTTTATAATTTTGCTTAATTTATCCCCTATCTCACCATCTTTTAACTGGTCTGTTATGATCTCCTCTTGATGAAAATAACAGTACATCCCTTTCAAATTCTCCAATCTATTTTTTTGATTGAATTTTGCTAAATTTTTGCTTATGGAAATGAATGTCTGTAAATTTTGTTTTAATAAAGTAATTTTCTGATAAGAATTTTTAGAGTTTTCCTTTGAAATAATACGATTTTTGACTAAAATACGATTTACATCTTTTTCATTAAATTGTAGTTTATTTTCTAAACCTTTAAGCCTCGAAGAGCTCTTTTTGTTTGTTAAATCATCACTAATTTTCGTTAGAAATTTATCTAACTCATCTAATTTTGGAAGTAGTTGAGAAATTTCCTTTAATTTTTTTACATTTTCATTAACTTGGTAATCTTTAAGTTTTGATAAAAGGTTTTCAAGAATCAAAAGACAATTTTCCAAAGTCATTGATAAAGCTCTCTTGTTCTCAAAATAAGATTCTTGTTTATCTTGAAATGATCGAAACTTATCCTTTAAATATGAAAAGGAATTATCATCTCCATAGATTTTAACTTTTCTAATTTTGGATAATTTTCTTTCAGCATTTAAGAAGTTATTAGTTTCTTCTTTAATTGAGTTCTTCAAATAATTCATTCTTTCAATGTATTTTTCTTGAATACAAGTAGATTCTGGGGGGATTCTTGAGAGAAACCAATCCAAGATTTCTAAATCATTATTAAATATAAAATCTAATGAATCTTTCACCATCCTTTCTAAATTTTTAGACTCATCACCTATTAATTTCTTCCTATCATCAAATCGTGCTAGAACAGTTTTTAAAATATCTATATGGATAATGGGATCTATAGTTCTTTCTTGAGATAACTCACCCAACATAAAGCGATAAACAATTTCATCATTAATCGCTTTAAGAAATTGTAAAATATTGTTATATACTTTTTCTTCCATTTCTGGACCAGAAACTTGTAACATAGATGTAATTGTAGGAATAAAAGGACATTCTGGACCTTGACTCACTTCTTTACCCCATGTTGTATATAATATTAGCCGTTTTGACCCTCCTTTAATATTTTCGAAATTGTATTTACTTACTTCCTCAGAGCTAACCATTTCTTGGCTTAAATTCTGACTAGCTGTAATAAATCCTGCCGTAATATCTAAGTCGGTTAAATTACTGCCTTTACTTCCACACTTTCCTATTGCGGTGCCGGTATTTGAATTAATATTTAAATACCAAACATTTCTTAGCTTATTACTATTCGTTGATATTATTTGCTTACTTTGTGGTTTCCCTATTAAATTCAAAACTAAACCTCAATTTGTATTAATTGATTGAATTAATTAAGTGCATCTCATCAATTTTGATTTAAAGTGTATTAAACCAAAATTAACTTATATAAACTATTGAAAGATTTCTTATTTAAATTTTGATAAAAATCAATTTTAAACCTACCAACTTAAAACAGTTATAGAATACTTATCAAATTTTCTATCTCGAAAATCTATTTTACATTTATATCAAAAAAAGCGATCTATTTCTAATTGAAAGTTCTTATTAGCATCTCTTCAATTTTATTTATTGAATCAAAAACAATGATTAATTTTGTATCTAATCTGTAATTTTCATTATAAAAATTGAGCATAAAATTATTTATTAGTGGATACTTTCTTGCTTCAATAAAATATTCGAAACGATTATAATGCCCAAAAAAAGAGAAAAGGTTACGCTTTTTCATAATGGAAATATAATTACAATGAATGAGAGTCCCCTCTATATTGAAACTGTCGCTATTCAAGGAGAAAAAATACTTCAAGTGGGGAAATATGAGCAATTAATGGAAGAATATGAGAAATACGCTAACATCATAGATTTAAAAGGAAAAACAATGTTGCCAGGATTTATTGATTCACATCTCCATCCGATAATTTATTTATTTTTTCTCTTCAATTTAGATTTATCTGAAATTAAAAGTTTTCGACAACTTAGAAAAGTTCTCCAGAAAGAAATTGAAAAAAGAGATAAGAACGAACTAATTCTTGGGCTTAATTTAAAAGAAGAAATATTTGATAACTCTAGCGAAAGAAAACTGCCTACCAGATGGGAATTAGATAAAATAGTTCCAGATTATCCCATTTTTTTACTTAGATACGATGGTCATATCGGAGTTGCAAATTCAAAAGCATTAGAATTAGCAAACATTGATTCCGAGACTACTTTTCTTGAAGGAGGTGAAATTCGTAGAAATGATAAGGGTGAAATTACTGGAGTTTTAACAGAAAATGCCATTAGTTTGATGCTTTCTAAGGTCTCACTACCTGATTCAGAAAAGATTTTAGAAACCGCAGATAAGGCTTTCAAATATTTAGCTTCAAAAGGACTCACCTCATTACATGGAGTTCTTCAACTAGAACCTGGAGGAGAGACGGGAGATTTAGGGGGTTTTGAAATCCAAATTCTTAAAAATGTAAAAGAAAAAGTTCTACAAAACTGGTATAGTCTAATCTATACCCATAATCCGAAAAAAATCAAACGAGTTAAAAAACCCCCTTTAGATGGGGGTAAGTTAGATTCAAAATTCAAAGTTGGATGTTTGAAGTTATATGCCGATGGTACTTTTGGTGGAGCTACTGCCTATATGTTTGAACCATTTTCAGACCAACCTGATGAGAGAGGATTTCTGGTTACCCCCGAAGACATTTTATATGAAAAAATGAAAAAGGCTCATAAATTGGGATATCAAATCGGTATTCATGCAATCGGAGATAAAGCAAACAGAATCGTCGTAGATTTGTATAAACAACTCTTAAAGGAATATCCTAAAAAAGATCATCGCCATCGCATCGAACATGCCTCTATGTTAACTTCAGATGTAATTGAAGACATGAAGGAACTAAATCTCGTAGCCGCCTGTCAACCTCCATTCATTAATTCGGAATATACATGGTTAGAAAAACGTTTAGGAAAAGAACGATGTAAATATACCTATCCAATGAAGAGTATAATCGATGCGGGAATTTTGTTATCAGCGGGTTCTGATTGTCCCGTGGAAGAGCCCGATGTAATATTAGGATTAGATGCATTAGTAAATAGAAATGAGTTTGTTCCGGAGGAGAGGATATCAATTTTTGAAGCTTTAAAAGCATATACTATCAATGGAGCATATGCTTCCTTCGAGGAAGATATTAAGGGTACTATAGAAGAAGGTAAACTGGCAGATTTGGTGATATTGGATAAAAATCCTCTCGAAATCGGCAAGGATCAAATAAATGAGATAAAAGTACTTGAAACTATAGTAAGGGGAAAAACCGTATATCAACTCTAAGAAACTCAAAATTGAAAGTAAAAAAAAGGAAATTTATTCACTTCTTAAATGAAGTTCGGATCAGATATAGGTATCGGAAAGATAATTCCTGATGGATATTGAGGAGCTAAAATAATTGAATTATTGGCATAATTAAAGGTAGTATTCTCGTCAAATGGTTCAATTTTAACTCCCGTATTGGGATTTACGTCAAATCTTGGATAATTTGAACTCGAGATTGAAACTCTAATTTTATGACCACTATTAAACACATAACTTGTAGACCATAAATCAATAAGAATCTCATAAACCTTTTCCATATTTCCATCCATTAAGACAGACTTGTCCCTTCCCTCTCTGTATCTCATTCTTGCTATTCCATCACTAATTAACATTACCCGTCCATCGGGATACACATCAGAAAGCTTCACCGTAAAGTCCGTATCAGTACAATTTGATTTAATATATAATTTGCTTAGAATTCTCCCAGTAATAAGTTTTGGAGATTTAACATCATATTCAAAATGTATGATATCTGAACGATTTTCTTCCACAGGTCTTTGATCATATGGACCTCGATTAGTATTTATAAGATTTGTTCCACCAAGCGTTTCAACAGGATCTGTTGGGTTATAAATATAATTCTTTTTTGAATAATAATTGGGTTTTTCGAGCTTTAAAGTATTATCTGAATGAAAATGCCAAGTTTGATTAAAATAAGGGATGGGATATTTATCGGAAATTGCCCATCTGTTCCAATTCTCGCTATTCTTATCAATATCTCCCATAACATAATAGGTTACATTTGGATAGTCCCGATAATTACCAAATTCTGTAAGTCCAAGTAATTTTTCACCAAATAATGCTTGATAAATATCATTCGAATAAGGATTGGAATTAGCATTAGGATAAATTAATTCACCGGACTTGTTTTCATTAATACCATGTGTCCAAGGGCCCATAATTAATTTCGCATTTCCAGCCCCTCCCTTTCCTCCCTTATACTGATATCCCATAAAACCATCTAAAATACCTTGACAAAATACATCATACCAGCCCCCTGAATGCATAGATGGCCAAGTTACATTGGACCATTCCCATTCATCAATTCGATGTGTCATTGCCCAATCATCATTTCCTAAAGGATGATCAAAAATCTCCTCATAATGTTCTCCTTGATTAATACCATTCAACCAATTCCTTGCGAGCATTTTTCTAGGAACTCCATTATAATACATTCCATGGTCATATAGGTTTGGAGTAGCTACAACAATATCTTGGCACTGAACATCATTTAAATATGGGACTTGTTGATATTGTGTTATACCCCTGGCACTTCCTCCTTGTGTTGCATAAATTCCATTGAACCAAGATCGTTTTTTCAACCATTTCACGGTATCTAAGGCATCTGGACCATCAGAACCGAATATTGTATAATCGCCTTCTGAATCGTGACATCCCCTATGATCTTGGGCAACGAGACCGATGTTATATTGTAAAAGAAAATCTGCAAGTCCTTTGGCTTCACTTTTTCCATATGGAGTTCTATAAAGTACGAGAGGGAATGGTCCCTCACTTTCTGGTAAATATACATCTGTGGCAAGCTTTATTCCATCCCTCATTTCCACCATATATGTTCTTTTTTGAGAGCTTGATAATAATATATAGCTTGTAGCAATGATGATGGTTGGACTGAGAATAAGTATGAAGATAAGGACTATTTTTGAGATTTTAGATAATTCTTTCCACTTTTTCTTAATTGGTTTCATATTAGTTTTCTCAAACTATTTAGTAATACTTTTCATTATTATTAATGATATTGGAATTTTTAATTAGACTTTATAGTCAAAGAATTATGATAATAGAAAGAAACTCTCTTTCTTATATTAAATCTATGGTAGAATATAAAAAATAATCTCTTATCAAAATCATTTCTGAATATGAAGGAAAAATCTTCTAAAAATGTTCATAAGAGCTCCTCTAAGTCTGAAACAATCTCATGGATAAAAAGTCAAAAAATCATGTGGAAGTTTCGATTCTATGGGTTTTTTAAGAATTTAAAATTTTTTGAACCTTATTTATTGATTATATTACTTTCATGGGGTTTAAACCTCTTTCAAATCGGAGTTCTTATCGCAATTCAAGAAGGGGTATCATTTATTTTTGAGATACCTTCTGGAATGATAGCAGATAACAAAGGAAGGAAATCAGAAATGCTCTTATGTTTTATTTTTTATATCATTTCATTTTACTTTTATTTCTTAGGGCCGAACTTTCTTATTCTGATTTTTGCGGCAATCTTCTTCGGACTTGGTGAGGCATTTCGTTCGGGAACTCACAAAGCGATGGAAATGCAATGGTTAGACGAAAATAATATACCTCAATTTAAATCCTATGTCTACGGTTCAAGTCGTTCATATAGTTTATATGGTTCCGCCATATCAAGTTTATTAGCTATTGTCTTTATTCTTAGTGTCCCTGCAAGCAGATGGATCTTTTTATTGACCATAATTCCCTATATAATTGATTTTGTCTTAATTTCTACTTATCCAAAATATATGAACAAAGCTGCTCATATGGAAACAAATCTAAATCATAGAGAGGAATTTTTTCAATCCTTAAGAGGTTTGAAGGTTTTATTTATTAACCGCAAATTATCAAAAGGATTATTCTCTTCCAGTGTTTATAATTCTATATTTAAGAGTTTAAAAGATTATATTCAACCATTATTACAATTGATGATTTTATTTTTACTGGCAGATCTAGGCCTCGCTAATTCAACATATAATCAAGATTTCTATTTAGCCGTATTATTAGGATTAATTTATGCTTTGTTTTATCTCATCTCTTCTTATTCGAGTAAAAAGTCCTATAAGTTCGAAGAAATAATTAGATCTCCCAAAAAATCTATGGACCTACTATTTTATATTTTCGGGGCAATCATTTTAATTGAAGCAATCTTTATCTCTCTAAACCTTCCCTTCATGATTATAACCTTTTATTTATTAATCTATATTTCCTATAATATTCGGAGACCGATAACTGTAGGTTATTTGGGAGATAAAATTGAAATTAAACAAAGGACAACTATCCTTAGTGTTGAGTCTCAGCTGAGAACAATTTTTGTGATAGTTTTTGCCCCCTTATTCGGTTTCCTCGCAGAAGCGTTTTCTATTGGTTTTTTATTTTATATATTATCTATTGCTATGATTATTTTTAACTTTCTATTCTTAAAAGGAGAATGATCGACTATATTATTTTTTGTAATTATTAAACTTTTAAACTTCCGTATGGGTCTACATACTTTTTCTTCTCTATGAAACCAAATTCTTTAATAAAATTAATCGCAACCTTATTTTCAACATGAACCTCACATTTAAACTGATTTACTTCATGTTTTTGGAAATATTCCCAAGCATGTAAAGCCAAATAATGACCAATTCCTTTTCTCTGATATTCTGGAAGAATACCCAATGCAACAATAATACCTGTATTATCTCCTATTCCCGCAACATCAATTAAAATGAATCCTACATCCTCTTGTTCGACACTTGCCAATAAGAATTTAGTACCTTTATATTCATAAATATCTTTTAATTTCTCTTTAGAGCTTATTCTGAAAGGCATTGTAGAAGATTTCCATGCTTTTTCGTAAATCTCCATAATGATATCAATATCTTCTTTTGATGCTTCTCTTACATCCACTTCATCGTGATAACTTTCAACCTTATTTTTGAGATGTTGGACAAACTCTGGACTCATTTTTGATGCAGGCATTTCCATTTCAACATAATCATCTCTTATATTATAAAGATCTGTAATTCGTTCACTAATTCCTGAGAAAAATTCTCGAACTCGATTTCTTTTAAGATTTATCCAAGTTTCAGAATCTGAATCGTTCATGATGTTCAATAAATTCTTTTCTAATTATATTTAAATTGAATTGATTTAAGAAATTTGAGATTTATTTAGTTTAACTTAAATATTAAATTAACACTATCCAAGTTATTTTTAAACTAAGAAAAATGGAGATTTAAGTTGAAAGTCAGTCTACACGGTGGAAAAGAGCAGAGAATAAAACAAATAAATCAATTATTCCTTAAAGACTTTTTTTTGATTTGAATTAATTAGAACTACTTTCCAATTTTATTAATCCTCTTTTTAAATTGGTTCGCCAATTGTCTCCCGTTTCTCCTCCAAATCCTCCTAACTTACCATTCTTCCTTATAACTCGATGACATGGGATTATCAACGGTAGAGGATTATTTCTCAGAATATTACCAACAGCTCTATAAGCCTTAGAATTAATCATATGAGCTAATTCAGAATAACTCACCAGATCTCCAAACTCAATTTCGAGTAAAGCTTGTAAAACCTTATAAGAAAAGTCAGTTGTAAATTTTTCCTTTAAATTTAAATTTATCTTAAGTTCTTTAACTTTATCTAATAGATCATTAACTTCTCCTTGAAAATATTTATCGATAAGTAATTTGAGTTTTTTAATTCGTTTTTGATCTTCTATATCTTTATTAGTTCTTAATACTCTATTATTATCCCTAAGATAATTTTTTAAAGAATTCTCATTTTTAAAGAATTGGAGAGATTCTAAGCAATACTCTTCTTTTTTATCCTCATGATCATACTCTAATAGAATATAGATATTTTGGGTGCTTGGTTTAAAGTAATGAGCAAAAATTATTATCACCAAATTAGATCCTTGATTGTTGTATTTAATTATTAGTTCATTTTAAATCTCTTTAATATCATCAATAGACTCTATTTTCCATAAATATTCGGAAAGCTCGATTGTAAAGTTATTCTTAAACACTATACCTTCTTTCTCTAATAAGTACTTTTGACGATTCTTTTCATCATTGTCTTTTAAAGATATTTTTCCTTTGGAATCAATAACCCGATGCCATGGAAGATCATATTTAATACTAGAAGAATGTAAAATCCAAGAAACTTGTCGTGCTGCTCTAGGATTTCCTGCAAGCTTTGCTATTATTCCATATGTTAATATTTTCCCTCTTGGAATATTTTTTATGATTGTAATTGTTTCTTTTGTAAATCTCTTAATATATATCCCTTCAAGTATAGTTTTATTTTTATCTATAATAAAAATGTGATGTTTTATTTTATAAAGTTTAAATATTTAAAATGTACTGATTAAAAACAATTGTGAATAAATTCATAATCGGTTGTGCGGGATGGGAATATAAAGACTGGAAATCTGCATTTTATCCCAAGGATATTAAAAATTCTGAACATCTTAGCTATTATTCAAAATACTTCAACTATACAGAAATTAATTCTACTTTTTATAATCTCCCTTCACAAGATATGGTATATGGATGGTTAAAGAAAGTTCCAGAAGATTTTAAATTCACTGTAAAGGTATGGAAGGAGATTACCCATAATTATAATGATCCCGAGTTAGATTCTCGGATTCAAGAATTTTTTTATAGGTTAGAGCCATTGAGAGAAAAAATAGCTAATTTTCTCTTACAGTTTCCCCCTTGGTTTTCTTATAATAAAGATCATATGGATACATTAACTTATATCCTCAAAATGCTTCCGAAAAACTACAAATACATGATTGAACTGAGGGATAATTCTTGGTATCGAGATGAAATTCTTTCTAAGTTCATAGATAATGAAAATCTCTTTCTAGTAACATCATATCTGAAAGGAATCGAACCATTTTATTATCAAAATCAAGATTCATACTATATAAGATTAATTGGGGATAGAGAGATAGAAAAATTCAATGTTATTCAGAGAAAACAAGAATCGACAATTAATGAGCTATTGATGAGGATAAAAAAAATTCAGCAAAAAAAGTCTATCAAGGAAATCTTCATTATAGTAAATAATCATTTTACAGGGTTTGCTCCAGAAACAGCAAATAGAATAAAAAAAACTCTCGGTTTACCTTTTGAAGATTTTAAAAAGCAGAGAACTTTAACAGATTATTTATAGAAGGGTGAAATGTTGAAAAATCTATAGTATAGTAACTGCAAAATTGGAAAATAGGATTTCGCCCTCCTAATCTTCCCTCATTTAAATTTGACTAATATAAATATAATTACTATAAACTTATATATAAATGTTTCTATATGGAATCGAACAGAATAAAAATTCCAATAATTATTTCACTCTTTTCTCTTTTCATAACTAAATTACATCTTAATTTTTCTTTAGATTAATAATTAATAATTCAAATCCTAGCAGATAAAACAAAAAACTAAAAACAGATTAAAAAAAAAGTAAATATTATTTATATCTATCAAGTTTTCCGATTTTATACGCATCGTTAATCGCACTAATTATAGTAAGTACAATTAGAATAACAATAGCTAGCTTTAGATAAGTAATATCAAAGGGAACTCCTATGTTCACAAAAAGCCCCACATCACTGTTAAAAATTAGAATAGGGATAATTTCCGGATTGTAATAAAGCATAATTCCGATGTATATGGATGCTAAAGAAACCAATATTTGAAGTGCCATAAGGGCTTGATGAATATCCACCAACCGATTTCCTATTATCCCTCGTAATAAGACTATCAATCCTTCTAAAGCTATAATTAAACCAAAAAAATTTACATATTCTATAAACTGAGCATCAACACCTTGCGTATAAGGAAGATGCTTAGCAAAGTGGAAGTGTAGCCCCATAATTATAAGAATTAAACCCCCAATGACCATTAAGATAGGATTTGCGAATTGGGTTAATCTCTTATCGTTTAGAAAACTCTCCATATTATTTCCATCTTCATATTCTAATTCTTTTTTCATCATTTTTTTCATCACTTTTTGAGTAGTTTGTACTGAATACTATATATCATATAGTATATAAAATAGATATGGAGACCAATTTTTATTCTAATTGTATTATGGAATTTAAAAAAATCTGCGGAAAATCAGCTAAGAAAGAAGAATTTGAAGAAAATAATTAATAAATCGTTTTGAATCAACTTTTAAGCAAACATCAATCTCTGGTCTATTTTGATTAAAAAAATCTAAATATGTTTTGCTAGAAATAATTTCTCCAGGAGTTAAATTTCTTGTTTTATTTGTTTGAATGTCTTGAATAATTTGAGAGTCATTTTTTTGCCCTACTTTTAATTGATATGCCTTTTTTTCAGTGAATGAATCATTAATACATTCTCCAATTGCTAAAGGATCGTGGAGTGGACAACCCTCCAATTCAGAATGTTTTATGCAATATTCTTGATAAAATCTAATTGAATCTATTAAAAATCGTTTTAACTCCTTATTTTCAAAAGATGATTCTTTTATTTGATTAAGATGGTTTGGAGTGAAGATTACCTGTTTCGTAACATCCAGTGGAACTAGAGTTATTTTTCTTATTGAAGAATTAAAAACTATATCAGCCGCTTTTGGATCGCAATATATATTGAATTCCGCTCTACTGGTTACATTACCGGGAACAAAAACTGCCCCACCCATAATCACAAGATTCTGGATGTTAGAAACTAAATCTGGATAGTTAATAATAAAATCAGCTATATTTGTTAGTGGACCAAGACTAACAAGATATGAATTTTTTCTGGTTTTTTGAAAATATGAAGAGAGAAAGTCTAATGCGGGTTTATCTTCAGGAGAACTCCTTGGAGAATTAGAATCCACTCCGACCAGACCTTTTTCTCCATGCACATCCTCACTATATTGGGGATTACCTTCAAGTGGCTTAGATTTCCCTTTATATACTGATAAAATGCCATAATCTAATATATCTAAGATTTTTAAAGCATTGTTTGTGGCATTGAGTAGCGAAGTATTCCCAAAAACCGTTGTTATTGCCCTAATATTTACAGAACTCGATTTAATAGCTAATATTATTGCTAGGGCATCATCTATCCCAGGATCACAATCGATTATTATGTTTTTCATATTTAAAAGTAAAGCTCATATTCTTGCGGGAATTATTACTAATTCTTCCCCACTTATAATGTTATAATGTTTTAGAGATAAAGAAGGTTCCAATATCAAGCCTCCGTAAGTAAGGTGGAATTTATCCAAATTTAAATTAAATATTTTTCCAGCCCTAATCTTAAGGTTTTTTATTTTATCATCTAAATCGGCACTAATCTCTTTCCTTGCTTCATACTTTCCCACAATTGACAAAACATAAAGCTTTAATAGCTTCTTAGCCTTTCGTTTTTCCTTGTTGAGATCGTCATCATCACATTCAGACTTTACTTTATCAAGATCTATGTTTTTGAGAAGAGCTCTTAATTCCAGGTTCTCCTCCTCCAATTTGCCGATCTGCTCCATTAATTTATCTGTAATCTTTCGTGTGAGTTTTTCAGAGAAAATATCTCCATCTTCGACTTTTATAACTTCAGCACCTCTAATCTGTAAATTCTTGTCAATATAGAGAGTAGTCAATAAATCTCTCAAATCTCCAATGGAAGAGTGCAAATAAACATAGGGAAAAGGAAATTGATTTTTATTTTCTATTATATTCTTTGGGAGTCTAATTTCATGGGTTTTTTTACAATAGTTACAATTATAAAACCTTAATACATGGTCAGGTTCATTTTCTGGTTTCTTATCAATTGTTTCAGGTTCTTTATGATTGGTTTCTTTCTTTTGCTCATTAACAGATTCTATAGATCCCTCCTTTGGTTCAAGATTTTGAGCTAATTTTTTGGAAGTTTTTAGAGTTTCTTCCAAAAAAGTGTCAATAAGAGCATCGAGAGCAAATATGGATACCAAAAATACAAATTTTTGCACTCTCGTTAAAATTAAGAGGTATTTTTCAGTTTCAAAAGTTTTTATTTTCTCAAGAGAAGTTCCAGTTTCTGTTATAAGATTTCTAATTACTGGTTTAACTAATGTAAATATTTGTTCTAAATCATCTAATCCAATATCATCAGCCCTTATTTCTCTTTCTATTGATAAACCTTTATTGTTAAGAAGGAGGGCCCCAACAAGGTTAGTTCCGATCTCTTCTAAATATTCTTTCAAGATGTTTTTGATATCATTATTGGTATCTGACATTATAATATGGAATTTTAAACATTCTAGTAATTATAAACCTTACTTTACAAAAGTATTATGAAAAACATAGGGTATTTCTATTTTAATATATTTTTTATAGATTAATATAATATCTTCTATGGATTGTAGTTTAGAGTTTTATCATTCAGAGTGCATTTAATTGAGTTTCTTCCAGAAAATCACATTTCCATATGTTTTCTTTTGAATTATCTTCTGTTTTTGCAATTTTTTTAATTTTTTGAGAAGCAGAGTTTTTTTGAAATTTTTAGAAAAAATCTTAAAAATTTGGTTTTGCCTTAATGGATGCCTTTCAATAATATTTAATAATTCCTTTTCAAAATCTAGAGAATAAGTCGTAAAGTTTCCGATTTCAGGGAAATTAATTGGATAATAGCTCCCAAATATTGAATTTAAGGTTGAAAAAACTGATTTATCGGGTATTTTAACCCAATCTTCAGTGGGAGGTCTTATGGGAACGTTAATATCCACTCTATCGGGGTTAATTAAATCAATCTTTTCTTTAATTTTTATTAACTGCTCTTCTGAATCATTTATATTTTTCATTAACATAATTTCAATCCAAAATTTTCCATTAAATTCATTTCTAAATTTAATTAATCCATTTAAAATCTTATTATAATTTAGTGTTGGATGTGGTCGATGTATTTTTCTGAATGACTTCTGATCCCAAGCATCTAAACTGGGTAATACCACATTAACCAAATTTAAAGCTTGTTTAACATCATCATTATACAATAAAGAACCATTAGTGATTACACAAATTGGTTTTTTAGATTCCCTTTTTACAGTTTCTATAAGTTCTTTTAAATCTTTATATAATGTTGGTTCTCCGCTTCCAACAAAGGTAATATAATCAAAATTTCCTTCATTTTGCCTTATAGCTGCCTTTATTTCTTGTTGAATATCATATTTTGGAATGAAATTGCTTCTTGTATTGGTAAAATTCGTGGTTTTTCCTAATTGACAATAAATACATTGATAATTGCAAGTTTTAGAAGGGATGGGATCTACTCCTAAAGAACGTCCCAACCTCCTACTTGGAACAGGTCCATAAATATATCTCATTTTTCTATTTATTTATAATTAAAAACTACTTCTAGAGTAAAAATAACTTATTTTATCTAATTTTTATAAGCCTTCAATGCCTTTTTCAGAGTTCTAATAGCTAATTCAGCACAGTGTTTATGATCCTTAGGTAAACCACCTAAGGTATTATCAATGTCCTCTGGAGTTAACTTTTTGGCAAAATCAAGTGTTTTTCCTTCAATGAGAAGCATGGTTTGACTGGCAGAAGCAGTAGCACATTCGCACCCATTTGTGGTAAAGCTAGCTTTTTGAATGATATTATCCTTAATATTTAAGAAAAACTCCATCGTATCCCCGCATGGTCCGGTGTAAGATTGAGACGTAGATATAGTATGTCTTGGAGGTTTTCCATAGTTTTTAGGATTACTTGATAATTCTATAATTTTTTTATTATATTCTTCTTTAACGTTCTCACGATGAACGCGTGGATTGCTCATTTTAATTTTTATAAAAAAAATTTGTCTATAAAAAAATTTATAATGTCAAAATTTTAGTGTTCATGTGGATGCTTATCATCTTCTTCGGTATGGATCTTTTCGACACCATATCCTTTTCCGCCTCCAGGCTTACAAGTACTCTCCCCACTCTCTAAGGTTCCGTTACGAAGATCTTCCACTACATCTTCGATTTTTCCCGATACGCCTATGATGACATTAATTCCATATTGTTCAAAAAATTGTACTGCTCTATTTCCCATCCCACCCGCAATCATACAATCTGCTCCTTGTTGACTTACAAATTGGGGTATACTTCCAACTGCATGTCCGGGGTTCTTCTTTACTTCTTTATTTACGATTTCGTTATTCTCAATCGTAATAAAAGTAAATTCCGGGGCTCTTCCAAAATGACCAGAAACTTTGCCTGAATCAGTACTAATTGCATATTTCATATTTTATTTCACCTATTTATGAATATATATTCATAATATGATAAGTCAGATTTTCTTAAAAATCTTTCCAAAATAAAAAAGATTTTTCGTATCATTGAGGAACTTTAACTATTTTCGAGGATTTCAGAATTGTTGATGACTTCTATGAAGTTGATAATCTTGATATTCTGAATCTATATGAAGGATATCTATCGGTCAATGTTCTGAATGCCCTTAGAAAGAGTGGACAATATATCTATTTTTTTTAGATATTCTTTAGATAATATCAGATATATAATCAGACATAGTAACT
>CAZZIC010000030.1:0-8011 GCA_964653985.1 uncultured archaeon
TTATTATCAAGATTTTTCATTTCCATTCTGTCACCCTTGCTATTATTATTATTTCAAGTTTTTATTTAAAAATTTAAGTAAAAATTTTTAGATTCTGATGGGGTCAACTATGGAATGTATTGAGGGAATTCAGTAAGAAGAGGCTCGAAAAGTCTTTCATACTCTACTGCCATGCAATGTATTCCAGCTGCTTTAGTAGTTTTCTTGATCTCTTCGATAAATGGCTTGAAAAAGTCAATATTAATTTTATCAATGGCGTCATATTTTGCTTGTTTATCTCCTTTATTTTCTTTCTTGGCTTTCTTTAGAGCTTTGAGAAGATGTTTGGGAACACTTACTCCAGGGATATAATTATCAAAATACCAAGCTATTCCGTATGATTTAAGAGGAAATACTCCCAACAATACAGGAACGTTATACCTTTCCAATTCTTTCAGAAATTCCTTGGCTTGATCGATATCAAAGGATGTTTGAGTCTGAATAAAATCAATTCCTTTTTCGACTTTCCGTCCTACTTTTAAGATCTCGGGCTCTCTGGGGTTGCTATTCGGATTCGCGACGCACCCATAATTCATTTCAATCTTTCCGCCTTTAATTTCATTTCCTTCATAATCGGTTCCTTCGTCAATCATTATAGAGAGCATCTCGCAAAACTGAGTACTGTCAATATCATAAACTGCGCGCCCTCTTTTATGATCTCCTAAAGCTGTATGGTCTCCAGTAAGAACCAATAAATTCTTAATTCCCAAGAGAGATGCCGAAAGCACATCTCCAAATAGTGCCACTCTATTGCGATCTCGAACGGTGACTTGCCAAACAGCTTCAATATCCGCTTCTTCTTGTACTTTATAGCTTGGAATAAGAGACGACATATACGCATCTCCTTGCGGGCCATCTGTAACATTAGCCGCGGCGATCTTCTTCGTCTTTTTCATTTCCTTAGCCGAGTGGATGATTTCACTTAAATCGAGAATCTTTTTAGGTTCTAATTCCCCTGTAAAGGTAAAATTCCCATCTTCGATTGATTTCATCAAAGTACTATATGCAGGTCTATTTCCCATTTTTATTCACTCCCCTCCTTTGCTTTTTCTTCTTCATTAGAATATTCCTTATATATTCGGATGAACTCGGGACTCGTTGATGTTCGGTAGTCCCTTGGACCTCTATATTTGGTAAAGAGATCAAGACGACCAAATTCTTTTAAGCGCTTGTATATTTCAACCCAAGCACAAGGATATTCATATCCACCTACTTCGCACTTACCATCAACCATACCACCACAAGGCCCGTTACTAAGATGTTTCGCGCATCCTGCTCTGGGGCATATACCACCCGTTTCTCCGACAATACATTCTCCGCATTCTTCACAATATTCAATATAATAGTTTTCTGCGTTTTGTTGGACTCCGCCCATCATACTATTTTGGGCTGGAAAGGTTAAAATATCCTTAAAAATGTTATTGAGCATCACCACTCCAAGCCCGCAAGCCAGTGACACAATGGCATCATAATCTTCTATAAATGGTCGTATAGTTGTTGCTGCGATTCTATCATCGCACTGTCGTAGAACTGTCATAGCTTTCCATTTGAGATCTTTTCCTTCATTTCGGGCCTTTAATTCCAGAAGTTGTCCAAGAACTTTAGCTTCCTCGACACTTCGAGGAGGTTGACAACAACCATCACATCCAGCTATTAATATTTTATCGTATGGTTTAACCATTTCATAGATCTCATCAACATCTTTTTGTTGTGTTATTATCATTTATTTAACTCCATTCTTTTTTATTTCTCATTTTAAATACAAATTTTTGATTTTTTTATTAAATTTTTATTTTCTTCTAATTTTTTTAAAAAAAATTTTATATTATATTAGGTTTTTAATTTTTCTATTAATTTCGTTGGTTTGACACTTCTTCGGGTTAAATCTAACTTATCTAGGTCGATACCAAAAGCTACAGCCATCAATTCGGGTAAATAGAGCACCGGGATGTCCATTTCTTCTTCGGTTTTTCTGGAAAGGATTCGTTCTTTTCGATCATATTGGGACACACAAGCAGGACATACAGCCACTAATGCATCAACTTCTTTATCCAAATGCATCAATTCAGTCATTTTTTCTTCTACGAGATCAAACCCAATGTCATCGTTTAATCGAGCACAGTATCCACAACATTCCAGTTTTGAGGCATAAGCAACTGTTGTAGCACCGAGAGTGTTCAGGATTTGATCCATCTTCTCTGGTCGTTCTGGGTGATCAAACTGCATTATTTTACTTGGGCGAATAAGATGGCATCCGTAATGAACTGCAATATTAAGATCATCAAGTGGACGTAGAATTCTTTCTTCGATTTTTTTGAGCATATCTTCTTGACTAAAAAGTTCCACAAAGTGGGTAACTTCTGAACTCCCTTTGTAGGAGTATCCAATTTTATCAAGGATAGAATTCACCTTGTCGAATTGTTCCTCATTTTCACCTAACAACTCGTGAACGGTCCTAAGAGTTTCAAAACATCCAGAACATATGGTCATAATATCTAAGCCCATTTTTTCCGCAAGGGCAATGTTTCGAGCAGCTAAAGACATCCACGCGTCAACATTGATTGATTGAAGGGCCACAGGTTCTGGGCAACAACTGGCTCCTTCCATTTCTCTAAATTCTATATTCAAATTTGAAGCTACTTCTCTGAAAGCATATTCAAAATGTGGATATTTTAATGGTATCGTACACCCAAGAAATAAAGCATATTCCAAATTCTTTTTAGATTCAGACATTTTGGTTATTCAGCCTCCTCATTTTTAATCTCATCTTCAAATAAATCACCTAAACCCGTTTCTTTTAATATTTTCCTCACATCATCAAGCTTGGGAGGAACAATCTCAGGAAGATTCATTTTGTCTCGTCGTCGGTCAATAGTCTTCTTCATTCCAGCAGAATAAGGAACAACAAATCCGTTTTTTCCAATAACTTTTACTGTACTAGAATATTCTTCAGGAATTTTACGTTCTTTAGAAGCTATGTTTCTGAGCAGTGCTAGAATAAAAGAGTAATCTACTCCCTTGGGGCATCTCTCTGTACAACGATGACACAGACTGCAAGTCCAAATCGCATTACTAGAAAGAATTACATCCTTTAATCCCAATAAGAGAGAGGCGACAACACGATGTGGTTGTAAATCTATATATTTCGAAACAGTACATCCCGAGGAGCACACTCCACATTGGATACATTTCAATAAGGATTTCGCGCCAACCTTTTCGCTGACTTCATATCGTAAAGAATGATCTAATTCCTTGGATCCAACTATTTTTTCTTCAGTCATTTGATTTATACACCTCCCTCTATTTTGGCTTTTGGCTCATGTTTGGATTTTTGCGAGGAATTCAATGGTCCCAATTCTTTTACTTGGTTGACGAAGTCAGTTACAACTTGGGCAAACCGTTTTCCTTCACTCGCAGAAACCCATTCCAGCCTTACCCTTTTGGGATCTATTCCTACTTTTTCCACAACTTCCCGAAGTTCACGATAACGTCTTTGGGCATCATAATTTCCTTCTAAATAATGACAATCTCCTAAATGACATCCTCCAATGAGTACTCCATCAGCCCCTTCTAAAAAGGCTTGAAGCACAAAACTTTTTGGAATCCTTCCAGAACACATAACTCTGATTGGCCTTATGTTGGTAGGATATTGGAATCGACTTACTCCACAAGTATCCGCTCCAGCATAACTGCACCAATTACATAGAAAAGCTACAATTCTGGGTCTTTCATCGACAAATTCTCCTTTTACTGCTTCAGAGATCATAGGAATTAATTGGTTGTCGGCAAAATGGGACATTGTTATAGCTCCCGCCGGGCATGCAGCAGCGCAATCTCCGCAACCCTTACATAATAGTGGATTTGATTCAGATACCATTTTTTCCGTATCAGGATTTACTCCTATTGCTCCAAAACTACATACCTCTTCACACTTTTGGCAAGCGATACATAGGGAATCATCTACAACGGACACTAATGGTTCATTTTCCACTTTTCCGGTTGTCAATGGGATTAAGGCATGTGATGCTGCGCCTCTCCCTTGAGAAATTGCATCGGCAATTCCTTTTGGTCCATGAGCAGTTCCAGCAAGAAATATACCATCAGTAGCGAAATCAACTGGTCTTAATTTTATATGAGCTTCTAAGAAGAACCCATTTTGATCTCGAGGTACCTTTAACAATTCAGAGAGAAGTTTATTATCATAAGGAATTAATGGAGTAGATAAAACAAGTTTATCGGCTTCAATGTCTAAATTCGTTTGAGTTAAGATATCTTTCACTTTTACATTAATTTTATCGTTCTTAAATTCAGCATCCGGATATTCATTAAATCGAATATAATTGATATCTTCTCTTGCTTCCCAATAGTATTGCTCTTCATCAGTTCCAACTCTTATATCCCTATAGAGAACATATATGTTTGAATTAGGATAATTCTCTTTTACATAAAGCGCATGTCTAATAGATTCAGAACAACAAATCAATGAGCAATATGGAACACCCAATTCTGGATCCGTTTGGCGTGAACCCACACAATGTATAAAGACGATGTCCTCTCCATCTTCTAACTCTTGATTCTTTAGTTTTTCAGAAAGCTCCAATTGTGTCATAACACGCTCATCTTCTTCGTAATTGTACCATCCTTCAGGTTTATATTCATGTGCACCAGTAGCAACAATAATAACTCCCGCCTTCAACTTAGTCATTTGTTCATTCTCGGTATTTTTAATGGAGATTTTAAAGTCTCCTACCGAACCTTTAACATCTTTGACTTCAGAATTTAAGTAAGTTTTGATATTATCAAATCTATTGAATTTATCCATCTTTTGGTCTAAGAATTCCTTTGAATCTATTCTATCAAAATTAATTTTGTAGATTAAATTAAGTTGTCCGCCTAGCTTATCATCCTTTTCAACAAGATGTACCTTATAACCCTTAGATGCTATTTCCATGGCTGCGGTCATACCGGCTATTCCGCCACCGATTATTAACGCTTCAGGTACAACTTCTCCTTCTATTTTGAATTCTGGTTTAAGGTTTCTTGTTCTCGCAACTCCCATCCGTACAAGGTCTTTCGCTTTATCGGTTGCTTTTTGAGGTTCCTTCATATGGACCCAAGAGTCTAATTCTCGAATACTTACGAAGTTAAAGAGATATTCATTAAGTCCTGCTTGTCTAATAGTTTTTTGGAACAATGGTTCATGCGTTCGTGGTGTACACGCTGCAACAACTACTCGATTTAAATCTAATTCTTCGATCTTCTCTTTAATTATATCTTGAGTTAGACTTGAGCAACTATATTTGTTATGCATTGAAAAAACTACATCGGGTAAAGTTTTGGCATATTCAACGACTTCAGGAATGTCCATGTATCCACCAATATTAATACCACATTCACATATGAATACTCCAATTCGAGGTTTTTCCTTTGATTTGACTGTTTTGAGCGGGGGTAATTCGACCTTTTGCTCTTCTTCGCTTAGTGGAATAGCATAGAGTGCAGCCAAGGCAGCTGCTCCACTTGCTTTTGATACCGAATTAGCAATATCGTCTGGGCTCTGACAGGAGCCTGTAACGAAAATTCCTTCTTTTGTTGACTCTAAATCTTCAGTAGAATCTTTAGTTTTGAAGAATCCTAGTTCATTTGTCTCTATACCTAATATTCTCGCTAATTCTTTAGTTCCTTTGCTGGGAATAACTCCATTAGCTAAAACCACTAAATCAAATTCTTCTGTTTCGACTTCTCCAGTATCCAAATTTGCCGCCTTTACAAGTAGGTTTTTTGTATGGGGATCTTCACGTACGTCACCAGGTATTCCGTGATGATATTTTAGGTTATATTCATCCTTTGCACGTTCAATAAATTCCTCTTGGTTTTTTCCAATAACCCTTGTATCGTTAAAAAATACTTTTACATTTGTCTCAGGGGCATGCTCTCTGGTAACTACTCCTTCTTTTGCCATATACATACAACAAAATTTAGAACAATATGCACACAGATCTTCATTACGAGATCCAACACACCCAACAAATGCAATATCATGGGCATGTTTTTCATCGGAAGGACGTAATAATTCTCCACCAGTTGGACCAGATGCGCTCAATAATCTCTCATATTGCATCGCTGTTATTACATTTTTATATTCATTATAGTGATATCGTGGTAATAGATTAGGATCAAGTTGATCATATCCTGTAGCCACAACGATTGACGCTACATTATATTCAACAACTTCATCTTCCATCTCAAAATTAATAGCTTCCGCTTCGCATTCTTCTAAACATAATTGACACGCTCCTTTAGTTAAATATAAGCATTTCTCATCATCGATCGTCGCTTTTCGGGGTACTGCTTGCGGAAAGGGAATGTAAATCGCTGTACGATTTCCCATACCCTCTTCAAATTCTGAAGGTATTTTCTTCATAGGACACTTTAAAGAGCATAATCCACATCCCGTACATTTATCCCAATCAACATATCGAGCCTTTTTTCGGATTTTGACTTGAAAATTTCCTGCTTCTCCTTGCAGTTCCTCAAGTTCTGAATAGGTATAAAGATCAATATTCGGATGACGTGATGCTTCAACCATTTTAGGTGCTAATATACAGATTGAGCAATCTAATGTTGGAAAGGTTTTGTCCAATTGTGCCATTCTGCCACCAATTGATGGTGATCTTTCTACTAGAATAACATGATATCCTTGGTCTGCTAATGTTAAGCTTGTTTCAATACCAGAAATTCCTCCGCCGAGTGTCAAAATTGTACTTAATTTTTTATTGGACATTATTATCGATTTCCTATTTATTTGAAATTTTACATATTAAACATTCAATCTTATTGGAAAAATTAATAAATAAAATTACTTTTTCCTAGATTGATCAATATATCAAATACCCTTATAAATCTATCTTTCTTTGACTGATTTCGATCATATATTTAGGATCTAATAAAGAAAAAGTGACTATATGATCAACATCTCGACTCTTTTCTTAGTAAAAATGAAAAAAATAGCTTCATAAGTTATGAATTGATATTTCTTAAGGTGGGTTTTTCCTAAAAATCAGTCATTTTTCATTCGTAAATTCAGATGAAAATAAAGATTTTCACTAATTTTAAAGAGACCTTTAAAGGCTTAAGGATCGGCTTCTAAAATCGTTGAGGATTAAAAAATGGAATTAGGAATGTTCTTTTTAAGAGATATAGGTTTTTCGTAAATTATTTTCATGTATTCATATCAATATTTTGAAAGGTAAAATTTTCTATTAATTCTCTTATCTTTTCGAAATGCCTTATTACATCACATAAAGAGAGAACTAACAACCTAAAAGACCATTCAAACTATTGAATGAAAAATAGAAAAGGAAGATTGATAAAGAAATATTAAAAATGTTATAAAAATAAAAAGGAAAAAGATTTGAAACCGATGAGATTATGGAATTATCAAAATATTGAAGAAATCCAATACTATAAAACAAAGTGCTAATAGCTCAATAAAAACCCAAATATTTCTCTTCAAACTTCTCAAACTTTTAAACCCTTTTCCCGAATAATTGATGTTATTGTAAATAACAATTAAGATCCATGCAGTTAAAAGAAAGGCGATTGGTAAGGAGAGTGTTAGGAGGGTCTTTCCTATAAAATCATTTAAATATTTATATCCCAATATTGAGAACGCAATAATTACCATTGTAAATCCAAAACCAAAGGAATATTCAGCGAACCTAACAAATCTTTTAACTTTCTCCATATCTAAATTAGTGTGTTTAATCTCAAAATTCGCTTTTGAATTGGCTGATACCGAATTGACAAAAAGTATGAAAGCAATCATTAGTAAAAAGGTTGCGACGACAATTCCAGAGCTTGGTACGCTTTGCCAAATTAAGGCAAGGATCGTGAGAACAATCCCTATCATTGTTGTTGAAAGCACTATCCAATCTTTTACATTAATTTTTTCTCGTTCTTCGCTCATATT
>CAZZIC010000030.1:8111-32118 GCA_964653985.1 uncultured archaeon
TTTGCTTTTTTTAATAAGTTATTAGAGAGTATTTAAAGTTCCTTCTATTTTTAGGTTCAGAGAAGCTTCAGAGCATAATTTCTTATTCACGTAATTTTATTTGATTTAGTTTATTATCCAATTCAAGAAGAAGCATATTACTAGCATATCACATTATTTTCTATAAATGAAAGTATTACAATTTTTCATTATATCATAATATTTGGATATTGGTGGATTAAAATTAAAATAGTTATTGCAGGACCAAAACAGTGCGGAAAGTCTAAATATATTCAGTATTTTGATCCTAACGCATTAAATGTTAAAGCGAAGGGAGCAGATAATATCACTTATACTGTGGCCATGGATTTAGGACATTACCGAATTAATGGATTTCAAGTATTTTTATTTGGTACACCTGGCTTATTGAGATTCTCCATGATGAGAGATATCGTAACCGCAGGAGCAGACGGGTTAATTTTTATGTTTGATTCCGCACATCCTGAGAAAGATGAAGAAGCAATTTCGATTTTAAACGCTATTAGAAAAATATTACCAAGCAATACACCCATCATTTTTCTTGCTAATAAACAAGATTTAGAAGGAGCAAGGTATCCTGAAATAATCAAGATTCAAAACGATTTATCCGAAGACAAAAAGGTGTTCCCTACAAGTACCAAAACTGGTCTTAATGTGGATAAATCGTTAAAATTTATCGTAAACGAGGTTTATGAAGGATACAAAAATTTACTCACCGTTCTCAAGAACTATCAAGACGACATAACAGGTCTTGCAGAAAAATTAAATAAAGATACGGCAGAAATGAAGCAATTTTTAAATACATTAGAAGTTAAAAAGTTCATCGAGCTGAATAGAAAAAAGATGAGCTATAAAATTAAGAATGGTTTGAAATACTTAGTTTAATAATTACTTTAATAATAACTAGTTTTATTTTCTTTCACAACCTTATATAAACTTGAATTCATATATTCAAATTATTAATATCATCCAATTATAATTTTAATTTAGATCTAAATTATTTTTCAGGAGAGTTTTTTGTGAAAACCCGATCAGAAGATACAATTATATTCAATGCATTAACTCCAGAGATCACGGAAATGGATTATGTGTATGATGCAATTGAAAATTTTTGTAATTTAAAGAAAGAGACAGATCCAAGCGATAGATTTAATATTATCCTTTTTCAATCAGATGGACCAAATTACCTAGAAGATTTCACTTTAAATCCAGATCATATTCTTATTGTCTTAAAATCTCTGGAACCTGTTATGGTACAAGCAAATGTGGCGGGAGGTATCATGACAGCTATCACATTCATCATTGATGTCTATAAAAGGATTTCTGAGAAAGTTTTTCGACTTCTCATTCTAACAGATTCAAAATCTAAAAAGATACCGGAGAAATCTATCCCTGTCCTTGAACATTTAATTGACAAAGTAAAGGATATGCCGTTTTTTATAGATATTATACAAATAGATATTGATAATCCTGAAGAAGATAAAAAATTGATGAATTTAGCAAATCGATGTCATGGAAACATTCATGAAATTAATGATATTCGAACCTTATCATCGATAATGGAAGTTTTATCACTTAAAAGGGAAATTCCTGAAGATTCTTTCTTACAAGGAAATCAATATACAATACCAAAAGAAAATCGCTCTTTCTATGAAAATCTGGCTGATGATCTGGTTTCTGTTAAAAATGATAATGTGACTTGCTCTATTTGTTTTGAAGAAAATGACAAAAAAAAAGTTAAATGTCCAAGATGTGATACCCAAGCCCATAAACAATGTTGGGCAAACTGGGCAAACTCTTCAAATATAGGAATCTCTAATGTATTTAGATGTGCTAACTGTTTCAATTTGATAAAATTGGATAAAAAATTTGTAGAAGTGGTCAAATATCAAGAAGTCGTTGCCAAAACTGATATTAAAATTGAAGGATTATCTCTTCAAGAGTATCTTGAAAGTTTAGAGGAAGAAGGGAATCCAAAAGTGGTTAAAGCGGAAGATCCGATGGCTTTACCAAATAGTAAAGAAGGGCTTATCATACAAGAATTAGGGAATTTAGAAATAATGCATGATTCTAAGGAAAGAGAAAAGTCCTATGAAAAAATCTGGTGTCCAAATTGCAATAAAATGATAAGTACCCGTTATAAATTCTGTCCTAACTGTAAACAACCTGTAGAATTAGAATGATTTTTCCATATATTTGTAGAAGTTTAAAAAAATAGAAAATTAAATAATTAGAAAACAGATACCTCTTTTCCGAAAGATTTCCAGATTTGCCCGATAACTAAAGGAATTACACTCATTCCGAGAATTAAAATCCAACCATCGAAGCCCGGATTGACCGTTTTAAGAACATCAGAAATTCCCGGCATATATGTGGCAATCAAAATTAATATAATACTTAGACCAATTGCACCCCATATAAATTTATTTTTAAAAACCTCATTATCTATTAATGAGGTTCCCATCTTTCTCATATTTAGTACATGCCATAATTGAGTAAATGCTAAAGTTAAGAATGAAATGGTGACTGCTCTGGATTCTTCAATTTTTAATACGTATAGAGCAATGGCAAACGAACCTAAAACTGTGAAGGTTAAAATAAATCCATATATCGCAGTGATCAACCAATGGTTTTTTGTTATGATTGGTTTATCGGGATCTCTTGGTGGTCTGTCCATGATATCAGATGTTCCCTTAACTGCAGTTAATGCAAAGGCAGGAAAAATATCAGTTACGATGTTCAAAAATAAGATCTGTAGTGGTAAGATTGGTAAAGGCATATTTAAAAGAGAAGCAAAAAAAACGAGTAAGATTTCACTTACGTTACATGAGAGTAAATAAATTACGAATTTTTTAATGTTGTCAGTTATAACTCTCCCTTCCTCTACTGCTGTTGTAATAGTTTCAAAATTATCATCTTGTAATATCATATCTGCTGCTTCTTGTGCAACTTGGGTACCTCTTTGACCCATAGCAACACCTATGTTAGCTTTTCTAAGGGCGGGGGCATCATTAACTCCGTCTCCCGTCATTGCTACTATGGACCCTTCTTGCTGATGTATGTCAATAAGATTTAATTTTTGTTCTGGTTCCACCCTAGCAAAGATTTGTGTTTTTTTGATCCCTATCAATTCTTCTTCAGAGAGACTTTTATATTCTTTAATTTCTTTTCCTTCTTTAACTAAAGAGTCATCTTTAGTGATCAAACCGAGTTCCTCTCCTATATATCTCGCAGTAGGAGCTTGATCTCCTGTGATCATTATAATTCTAATACCTGCCCTTTTACAAACTTCAATAGCGGGTTTTACTTCTTTTCGAGCAGGATCTAATAAAGCCACTAATCCCAAGAATTCTAAATCGGTATAAGGATCAACTTCTTTTGATTCTACTTCCTTATAACCAGCTGATATTATTCTTAATCCTTTATTTGCTAATTCCTCATTCTTCTCTAATATAGATTTTCTTATTTCATCAGTGAGTTCCTTTGAGCCTTCATCTGTCCGATATGTAGTGCTTACTTCTAAAACAGCATTTGGAGCGCCCTTGACGGATACTAAGTAATTTTCCTCAAATTTATTTATTGTTGCCATCATATTAATACTCGGATCAAATGATTCTTCTCTTACTTCTGGATGTTTATCTAACAATTCATTCCGAGTTATATCTGCTTTTTCACCCATAACTAATAAGGCGACCTCCATGGGTTCTCCAACGAATTTCTGTTTATCTTTTTCCTTCTTAGTTTTCAAAGTGGCATTATTACACAAAACACATACCTTAAGTAAGCGTGAGATGGGGGGGTTTTCTTTTAAATTTATCGCTTTTCCATCCAATAGAAATTCTCCTTCCGTTTCGAATCCTTTTCCTGTAATTTCAAATAATTTGTTGTTAATGAATACATTCACCACGGTCATGCGATTCTCAGTTAAAGTACCCGTCTTATCGGTGCATATAATATTTGTTGATCCTAGAGTCTCTACTGCTGATAAGCGATTGATAAGAGCATTCTTTTCCGCCATTCTTAGCATTCCTCTCGCCAAGGATATTGTGGCCACTATCGGTAGACCCTCAGGTACCGTAGCAACTGCTAAGGCTAACGCTGATTCGATCATTAAGAATAAATCCCTCCCCCTTAGTATTCCACTAATTCCAACTATCGCGGCAATACCTATAGTGATCCAAAAAAGATTTCTCCCTAATGCTTCTAGTCTCTTCGTGAGTGGAGTTTCCCCTTCTCCTGCTTCTTGTACAAGAGTGGAGATTTTTCCTAACTCCGTATTTTCTCCAGTAGCGACAGTAATCGCTTTTGCGGAACCTCTTGTTATCGCTGTCCCTTTATAGAGCATATTTTCCCTTTCTGCAAGGGGGACATCTTGTTGTTCTATTTTTATTTCTTTTTTATCTACTGGAACCGATTCTCCGGTTAATGAAGATTCATTTGCCTGAAGTTTAGAGCATTTAATAATTCTAAGATCCGCGGGAATCAAATCACCAGCGTCCAATATAATTATATCTCCTACAACTAGATCATCAGCGTTTATTTTCTTTGTTTCTCCCTCTCGTAATACCTTCGTTTCTACCTTCGTTAATTCATATAACGCTTCCATTGATCTTGAAGCCTTCAATTCTGTAAAAAATCCGATTAATGTATTAATAAGAATTACTGCTGAAATTGCGAATCCTTCAACAGTTTCATTAAAAATGAAGGAAATTATCGCTGCTGCGGTTAAAAGTAGAACCAAGATACTTTTAAATTGATTAATGAAAATAGTTAGGCACTTTTGGTTTTTTTTTTCCTTCATCTTGTTAGAGCCATACTTCTCTCTTCTTTGTTTTAATTCATCAGAACTTAGACCTTTTTCCGGATTAACGCTTAAATCTTCCAGAATTTCATCGGCTGTTTTTTTCCAAGCTTCTTTTAACATAGATGAAGTTCCCTCTTTTCCAATCTGATCTTGAGATTTATTAGAATTTTGACTAATCATTTTTAAACTTTTTAAATTCTTGGTTAAATTTAATAATTGAAATCAAAGATGGAATAATGCTTCTTTATCTTAATTGTATATATCATATAAGGACAACACATTTCTTAAAAATTAGATTGAATAAAACTTAGTTCTTTAATAATTTTGATTATAAAAATTATTAGTCGAAACCGGACAATTAAATTTTCTTATTAGATTAAGATTTAAATTTAAAAAAGGGAATGTATTAGATTTCCCCTTCACATCGACAAGGCTTTTCTTTGTTGTTCTAATATATTCCAAAACCATTCGGGAATATTCTTTTCTTTTTGATAGAATTCTTCCACACGGTTAAGTTTCTCCAAAAGTTTATCTGTTCGAATGGAAAACTGTTTATCATATTCTTCTTTTGTATAATTCTTATCTAGGTGTTCATCAAATAAGGATTTTAAATCTTCATATTTTGGAATATATCCAATAGGTGTTTTAATAGCTTGAAATTCGTCATTGCATCTTCCTTCTGCCCACATTACCCAAACCAATTTATCTAAAATATCATTTAGATAATTCCCATCTTCATCTTTAAGAAAATAATTGGTTGCAAACACCTGTGGAGGATGATCTAATTTTTCGCCAAATTCTCTGTGATTATCCATATATTTTCCTAATGGAACTACAATAAAATCGAGATTTGCCATTGGGTTGATTTTTCTAATACCTTCTTTACCAAGTGTCTGTGCAGTGGTTTCTGATTCAATAGATGCCCCGAGAAACACACCATGGTTCCAATCTAAGCTTTCAAGTACTGGAGGCATAGTATCTGAATCTCTCCCTCCATAAAAAATCGCATTAATTGGAACTCCTTGCGGATTGTTTAGATTAGGATCTGCGTTGTCTAATCCTTTAATCCTAATGGTATATCTTGCGTTCGGATGAGAATGAGGTATAAGAATTCCGTTTTCATCCTTCTTTCCTTTGTACCACTTTCCAGAAAAGTTAAATCCCTCATCGGGTATTTCTTTTCCCATACCCAGCCAATAAGGTTTTCCATCATGAATTAAAATATTTGAAAAAATATTTTCACGTGGAGTTGTAAGTGCATCATAGATCACGGGGTCATCTTTTGGATTTACATCTTTTATTATGCCAAAAATTCCACTCTCTATGTTAACAGCATGACAATATCCATCCTCCCATTTCCGTAAATAGGCGATATCATCCCCAACAATTGTTTGTCCGGGAAGCATTGCAGTACTTGTTTTCCCACAACCAGAAGGAAATGCCCCTACAAAATAAGTCACTCTCTTCCTCCCTTTTGGATGTATTCCCATAATGAAATAATGTTCAGTAAGCCAATCCTCTTCATTAGCTTTATTAATGGCTAAACGGAGGGCCAATTTCTTCAGGCCTAATGAGTTTCCTGCGTATTGATTATTAACTGAAAGAACTTTATCATCTTTCAAATCTACATAAATTCTTCTTTTATCAAGGTTCTTTGTTACTGGAGGATTTCCTGTCAATTCACCTTGTGAATGAATAAATGTAAAGAAATCTTTTGAGTTTTGTAACTTCTTAAATTCTTCATATCCAGGACGATATAAAAGATCTTCGGAATGAGCTACATAGAAAGAATCCGTTAATTGCAGAGCAAGTATAGTAAATTTTGAATTTTTCGGTCCAAGAGAGAAGAATCTGACTAAACATTCATGTCCTTCCATACATCCATCCATAATTTCTAGAATCTCCTCTAAACCTTTTTTTCTTTCAATAGTATTGAGAGCAGGAGGGTTATAGCCTTCTTTTGGGATGAGGATGCGTGTATTTTCTTTATCACGAGCTTGATCGTGATCGGTCATTGTATTGAAGGCATCAAAATGAACAGTATGACCTTCTGTATTCAACTTAGTTTCTTCTCCGCTTTTTATTGCCCCATTTCTTACATAAGAAATATCTTCTTTGGAATCAGTTATCACAGTGACTTTTTCTGGTTTACATAATTTTACGAATCTCCTAACTATTTCCAAAACATAGTCATTGCTTAATTCTTTAAGCTTTTTGAGATTTATTTCGTCAATAGATTCCATTTTACACCAATCTACAATAATTAAGAATAATTATTTAAATTAATTTAAAAGGTATTTATAATTAAGAATTATACCTTTTTATTATTTTAGCTAAACTTTAGAATGATTTGAAAGAATTAAGAAGAGAAAAGTGGGATTTAGTTGGGAAAAATAAGCAGAATTATCTCTCAGCCAATATCTCAATAATTCTGGGAAAAATGAATTCACAGATCCCAACATTTGATCCCCCATGAGTATTAATTAAATACTTCCCGTTGCATAAATTGGAAGCGCTCTTGACCTTATTTACCAATTCTAAAAAGAAATCTTTAGAAAGCCCTCTATTACCGTAATCTCCTTGGGCGGTATCATGTCCTAAAAGGTGTAAAATCATATCAGGAGTAAAACTGTGTAGCCGTTTGATAAACTCTTTTTCAATAAGTCTTAAGTAATAATCATCAGAGACATTATATCCCGAATCAACGCATATTTTGGTGCCATCTTCATTTACCCTATCAGTTGAGCAGAAACACACATGTAGTACATTTTTATTGCCTTTAATTACATCCCTAGTTCCATTACCGTGATGCGAGTCAGTATCTAAGATGGCAATCTTTATTTCAGGATAACTTTGTTGGAGATTCACTACTAAGGGTCCGGAAACTGATGCATAGGTGCCTCCCCAAGCAGCGTCTTTTTCCGCATGATGACCGGCAGCCACTCCGAATACTAATGCATTCCTCAATTTGCCCCTCATTATCATCTCACTTGCTTTTACACATCCACCAACAGTATAATACGCACCTTTCCAATACCATTGATTTTTAAGATTATTTATAAACTTTTTCGTATGAACCTTTTCTAGTAAATCATCATTGACCATTGGAGGCTCAACTAATTCAACATTAGGATGATTCAATTGATCTTCCATAATATCTGGAAAATTTCTAAACTTATCGTTAATAATATGCCAGGTATTCTCATTAAACAAATTATGGAAAAAGACTCCCGTTTTCATCACATTACATATTTGAATTTGAAGTTAAAAAGTTTTTTCTAAAATAAACCAAATAAAGGGCATATCTAATAATAAAAATAAGAAGAAATAAATAAGAAAAAACAAAAATAATAACAGAATTAGAAGATTTATTCCTTAGAGGTCTTCTGATTTATAATTCTATCAACGCGAACTATTAATGTAGCTAATTCACTTGCGGATTTGACGATGTGTTTCAGTAATTCTGCGGGTTCAACAATTCCGTGTTCAAAGTTGTCTTGAATTGTATTGACAAAAGTGTCGATTCCCATCCATTTATCAGCTTCAGTCTTATGAGCGGCTTTAATCGCCGTAAGTTTTTCAATTTCGTCTAATCCTGCATTTTCGATGATTGTGCGTGGAACCTCTTCTAAAGCAACAGCAAAACCATTAATTGCGAGTTGTTCTCTTCCACTAAACTCTGTTGCATAGTTTCTCATTCTTTTAGCAAGTTCTATGTAAGCAGCGCCTCCACCGGCAACTACAGTTTTTGTGTCCAAAATTTTTGCTAAAATGCTTAACACATCATGTAAGGCAATCTCCGCGGTTGAAAGAATCTTATCTAAACCTCCTTTCAACACGATCGATATAGATTTTGGGTTTTTACATCCGTCAAAAAGGGTATAATCACTATCTGCCAGTTTCTCAAATTTAACCTTTTCAGCATATCCTAAATCTTCTGCGGTTAATTCCTTTATGTCGTCAGTCAAGGTTGCTCCAGTGGCTTTTAAAACTGAATCTAAGTCATCTGAACCTACACTTTTAACTGCTCCGATTCCATTCTTTGCAAGTGTTGCCGCGAATTTATCAGAAATTCCTTGAGAGTTCACGATCATGTTTACTCCTAAATCCTTGAAATATTTCAAATAGCTATGGAGAATCCTATCTTCCTCATCCTTAAATCTTTGAATATCTTTCGGATTTTGAATTTGAATTTGAGCATCGTATTCAGTTTTTCCAGGTTCAAGTTTCTTTCTGATTACAGCAATCTTTGCATCCCTTATTACTTCAGGCATATTTGAATTTACTCGCTCTTTTTCGAGGTATAATCCGTTGATTAATTTGGAATCGCTGACTGATTTACCCGGAGCCTTAACGATCTTAATGTTGGAAACTTTAGAATAGAGGGTTCCATCTTCTTGATGATTAAGGCTTTTTACTGCTTTCAATGCTAATTCGGCGAAAAAATCTCTATAAGCCGCAATGTCCTTAGAGTTCATTGCTGTTCGAGCGGCATTTTTAAGGACTTTTTCATCCTCAGGAGTAATTTTTTCTGAAATTTCATCTATTATCTCAAGTGCTTTATTTACTGCGAGTTTATATCCGTGAGTAATATGCTTTGGATGTACATCTTGTTCTATTAATTCTAATGCATTTTGTAATAATCCAGCACAAAAGATTACAACTGATGTGGTTCCATCTCCGACCTCGTCATCAATTGACTCGGCTAGATTAACCATCATGTTCGCAGCCACGTTATCTATGTCCAGCGATTTAAGAATCTCTGCACCGTCGTTGGTTATTGTGATATCTCCAAGTGAGTCGACAAGCATTTTGTCCATGCCTTTTGGTCCCAGCGTTGATCTTACAGTCTCACTAATCGCCATCATCGCCTTAATATTTCTATTTCGAGCCTCTCGTTTCTTCGCCATTTCAGTTCCTTCGCGAAGTACAATAATTGGTATATTAGACATTTGTTAAAATTCCTCTTCGTTTGTTGTGTAATTTAATATTAATTAATTCACCAAAAATTAAAAAGTTTGCTTATAATGATCTTCAAATCAACACCTAAATAATTTTTTAATTCCTTATTTAGATTTGGTTTAGATTTGAAATTTATCGATGAGCTTAAAGAAAAATAACTTAAATAATTTTGATTATTAAACAAAAAAATTAGATTAATATTTAAATGCACTAGGACTAAATTTTTACAATTGAGATTTATGAAAAAGATTAATAGTTATGATGAAATTATTACTTTCCAAATCATAATTAGAATAAGCATCCTATAAAACGGAATCTTAATTGAAGAATTAAAAATCAAATATTGACATATTCACTAAATATAAGCGACAATTATTCCAGAAGTTTTGTAACTTTTAAGAATAGAAAAATGTACAATTTTTTAATTAAATTTGGACATAGGCAGTATTCTTATACTCTTTCAGAACCATATTAGAAATGGTTCGGGTTATATATTGTTTTTCATTAAGCATTTTTATGAATTCATGTACATCTTGAGACTCCCTAAATCTACAAATCATCGCAGCAGATTGTTCACCTGTTGTATGAAAAATGGAACATACTTCCGGATTTTCTTTTATTTCGGTCAACATCTCTTCTGTATGTTTTCCATCAACTTGTATTCGAATGAGAAAAGTTAGTTTATATCCAAGTTTTGAATTATTTAACCTAATTGTATACCCTTCAATTATATTCGATTCTTTTAATTTACTGATCCGATTATGAATAGTTCCTATAGATATACCTAAATCATCTTGAATCTCTCTATAGGAGGTTCTTGCGTCTTTCTGAAGGATTCGAATAATCCCTCTGTCTATGTCGTCTAGATCTTTTCTCATAAAAAATTCCAAAATATGTATTTATTCCTAAGAATAATATACCATCATTAATTTAAAAATTTTTCAAAATTTTCTTCATTCAAAAAATTATTTTAAACGTTAATCAAATATTTAATCTAAAAATAAACAGAATTTAGAATATTCTGCGATTAAAAAAATTTGTTCAAAATTAACTTTGAGATTTGATGATTGGTACATAATAGTAATGAACATGAGTATATAAAAGATAACCTCTCGATAAAAAATTTTTAACAACCATGAGATTTTTTCCCTTTTACATTAATTATTGATAAACTATAAAATTTCAATATAATATAATTATAAAGTAACAAATGGAAAATCCTATTATTTACCAAAACTATAGAATTCTTTATGAATTATAAAAAAGAGCAAAATAAAATCATTATAATGATTTTTGTTCATTGTTCCAGACAATTTAGAATTTAGATTTTCCAAGTCTTGATAAACCAAATCTTAATCGAATTGACATCAAAAAAGTTAAACGCCAGATTTTAAATTTTATTAAAAAAATCTTATTAGTTGGAATTTTTCTCAAAATCCAACGAAATTGAATTAATGCAATACCGTTGTCCAGTTGGCTTAGGTCCATCATTAAAAACATGTCCCAAATGTCCTCCACAATCACTGCAGAGTACTTCTGTTCTTCTCATTCCATGACTTCGATCCGTTTCCTCATCAACGTTTTTCTCATCAATCGGTTTGTAAAAACTTGGCCATCCACTTCCAGATTTAAACTTATGCTCGGAACTGAATAAGGGTTTACCACATCCCGTGCACTTATAAACCCCCTCCTCTTTATTATCAAGATATTTTCCTGTTCCAGCACGCTCAGTACCCTTCTCTCTGAGAACTCTATATTCTTCTTCACTTAATTGTTCTTTCCAATATTTTTCTGATTTTTCTTTATATTCTTGAGATGTCATATCTATTTTAAAATAATCAATCCAAAATTTTATTTATAAGTCTTATACAAATAAAATCCTTTCTCTCATTAAAAAATAAATTGTAAGCTATTTACTCAATATTTCTTTAAAAAATAAATTCTAAAATTTTGCTAATTGTTCAGAAATATTAGATAACTAAAAGATCAAAACTTTTTACATTTCATTACTTTTCTTCCTTAATATAACTAATGAGTGTCATAGAATGTCTGATAGTTTGAAAATAGATCCTTGGAGCTCATCCAATCTTCAAGAAGAAGATTACCAAAGGTTAATAAAAGAATTTGGGATTGAAGTAGTAGATGAGAAGATTCGACAGAAGTTGTTAAATAATAGATATATAAGGCGTAAAATCATCTTTGGATACCGTTCTTTAGAAGATATTTTTAAAGCAATCGAAATGGATAAAAAGTGGTCTGTGATGAGCGGGATTAAACCTTCCGGTCCTTTCCACTTAGGGACTTTGACCACTGCTTTAGAGATCATTGAATTTCAGAAAATGGGCGGGAAGGCATATTATTGTATCGCAGATATTGAAAGCTGGGAAGATAACGGAATAACTTATGAAGATGCAGAGGAGGATGCGATTGACAACATTGCAGATGTATTGGCTTTGGGGCTAGACCCAGATAATGCGTATATTTACCGTCAATCTCAAGAACCTCTCGTAAAAGATGTTTGCTTTAAGGTCAGTAAACTTGTAACGCAGAACATGTTAAATGCTATTTATGGTGAAAAAACTTTTGGATTATACATAGCAGCATTAATACAGGTTGGAGATATACTCTTACCACAGGTAATGGAAACCCCACAGCCTACAATTGTCCCCGTAGGAATTGATCAAGATCCTCACCTCAGACTGACGAGAGATCTTACAAGAAGATTTTACAAGGATTTCTTCTTACCAGGCGCAACATATCATTATTTACTTCCAGGGTTGGATGGTTCAGAAAAAATGTCAAAAAGAAATCCTAACAGCTACTTCACTTTCAATGAACCTTTAGATTCCATAGAAAAAAAGATACGTGGTGCTTTAACTGGAGGACGGGCGAATGCCAAACTTCAGCGAGAAATCGGAGGAGAACCCCGGAAATGTATGATATACAAGATACTCATGTATAATTTTGAAGAAAATGACGAAAAGTTGGAAGAAGAATTCGAAGCATGCGTTAAGGGCGAACTATTATGCGGAGAACATAAGCAATCATGTGTTGAGAGGGTAATTAAGTTTATTAAAGAACATCGAAAGAAAAAGGAAAAAACTATTGATAAAGCCAGAGAAATACTAAACTTGGACTAAAATCCCAATTTTTAACCTAATTGTATTATCATTAAAAACAGATATCAAATAAAAGAAGCATCTTAGAATTGATAATCTCTATATTTTAATCTCTTGTTATAAATAAAAATAAATCCAATAAAGGAATTGATTAATTTGTTTTTACTCATTCAATTAATTAATTCAGCTAAAATTCTCGATACTTCTCCTTTAAATTCTACAAATTTATCAAGAAAATAATCCCTATATTTCTTTTTCAATACTACTGAAACAAAGAACTTTTCCTGTTCATATTCAATCTTATGAAGGTAGGAGATTATATCTTCCTCTGTAGTAAAAAAGTTCAAATCCTCTTGGAGATCTTCTTCTTCCATTCTTTTTACCAAAAAAAGATGCTCCTTTATTTCTTCAACTAATCTGCTGTAAATTGTGGGATTAATTTGATCACTGTAATACTCACTTACAATAATCCCATTACTGTCAAATAAAATCAGCGAATTAGCATTAAAAAACATTTGATATTTCTCCATGAGAAGAGAGAGTTCAAAGAATTTATTATCAAAAACCGATAATCCGTAGGAGACTAATTGTATAATTGAAATTACATCAAAAATAGAAGTCTGTTGAAATAAAATCTTAAATTCCGGATGTTCTTCGCTAATTGTTTCTTTAAGATTTATGACATCTTCATTTATTTCCTCATAAGATCGAATTTCGGGATCATATTTATGAAACGTAATTATAACAGGCAGATTTAAATCTGTATCTTTAAAGTACTCTAAGAGAGAATTTAAATAAGTTAACGAAGTTTCAAATCGTTCTCTATCTTGAATATCAACAACATAGAGTAATAGGTCAGTATCAGCAAAATACATATCTTTTCTCTTCTTATAAGTATCTCTGTATTTTTCTTGTCCTCCCATATCCCAAAATATTACGGGAGATCCAAGAAATTGAGTTCTTTGGTATCGAACTTTTATCGTTGGTTTTAACTCTAAAACATCCTCTCTAAAATTATATTTTTTGTCAATTGCCGTTAGGATTGAAGTTTTACCAGCATTATCTAACCCGCTGACAATGACTTTTATGGCATCCTCGATAAGAAACACCTTGTATTAAAATTTTAATATTAAACTTACAAGATTAATGCAACTCATCAAATTAAATATTGTTGAAATGCAAAATGATATATTGAATTTTTTTAAATTTTAAATCTAATTCAGATTTTTTTCTTAATTACACCTTTTCGAAATATAGATTAACACTCTTATTATTGTCATATTACAAAAATAATACTTCTTTTTAAGTAAAAGCATAATTTTAAGCAGATCAATAAGAATTAAAAGAGAGAGATTGAGTTGATAGCATTTAAAAATTATTTTCTTAATAATCTAGATTACCAGATCCATCAAAAAAGACAATTACATGAAAATTTAATTCCTCGGCTGCAAGAAAGACTCGAAGAATGCATTAAGAAGTTTGATAAAATTTCTTTTAGGCATGATTATAGGAGTATAATTGAAGAATTGACAGCAAAGATGAATAAAATTAAAGCTGAAGCAAAAAGAAGCAAGAAAAGATGCTAAGATTAACAATAAAAAAATCTTTGTAGATTTTGAAATATTAAATGAATGTTGTTTACTTCTTTTATTATTAGATTTTCCATTTTCTTTTGAAATCTTAATTGTTCACGTAATACCCCAATATTATCTTGATATTTTAAAGAGGATATTTTTCTGATTAAATAAGTCTTATAACATAAAAAAGGAAGAATTGAATGAATTCAAACAATTATTTTAACAATAATCTTGAATACCGAATTGATAAATATAAACATATTTACAAGAGAAAAACCTCAACTTTTAGAGCCGAATTAAAAAATTGCGTTGAGAGATTTGAGGATATATACAGAAGACAAACTCGGAGTATCCTATTAAAGGAACTTCTTAGTAGAGAAGATAAATAAAATGAATAATTAATTTTTTAATTTTTCTTAGTTTTATTACTCTCCAATAACTGTTACGGTAATCTGTCGATTTCTTGCTTTTTCATCATTTTCTATAAAGATTATTTGCTCCCAAGTACCTAATTGTAGCTTACCGTTTTTAAAAGGGAAAGTCTGGGAAGTTTTTAATAAAAAAGATCTTAAGTGTCCTGCACCATTATGATCTCCCCATGTTTTATGGTGTTCGTAATCCTTATCGTATGGGATGATCTTTTCTAGGAAATTTTCAATATCATGTTTTACCAATCCAGGTTCCGATTCGGTAGTTGAAATAGCCCCCGTAGAACCCCCAATATGAACGTTAACTAAGCCATTGTTTAAATTTGTTTCCTTTAACGCCTTCTGAACTTGATCCGTGATATCTATAACGTCACAATAAGGATCTGTCCTAATAGAAAAGGATTTGAATTTCACTGTCATATTTCTCACTTATAATTGATTTTAATTAGAAAAATCTATGCTGATTTTTAATTTTAGCTTTAATAAAAATGAGAGAGAAAAGTAAAATAATAATCGAGGTACGTATGAAATTGAAAAGTTTGAATAGATCTTACCACATAAATTCATAATTTAATTCACTTGCCATCATTTGAAAAAGGTCTAACGTATCCTTTGACATTTCATTTTTCCATCGCAAATCTAATTTGATTTCTAAAGGATGATTTTCATAATAATATTGATTTCTATCGCTCAATTTGACATGAGGATTTTTAATCGAATCTTTTTGCGCTTTTGCAATTAACGATTGAGTTCCAGAATTACCTCCCAAAGGATGGTGTTCAAATTCATAATAGTTAAGCATCTTTGCATCATAAGAAATCCCTAAAAAGTCGGAAAGTTTCTTGATACTTTTTTCGGGTTCTTCAGCTATTTCCTCATATTGAATCTTAATTTTATTTCCCGAAAAATTTTCGAACAAATATTTAGTAGCTTTAATTTGTTCAATCCAATCCTTAATCAACTGTGAAACTTCCATATTAGGATACTTTCTGATCCTTGAATTAACCACAGCTCTTCCATCCCGGGTTAAATATATAAGAAATATTTTGCTTGAAGTTTTAGACACCTCATCTATTCTCTGGTCTATCCAACTAATCTTTTTGGTCGAATCAATTATGAGAGACCTATTGGTTTTCGCTGAAAGATATTCGTAGATGTGCATATCTTCTGGAAGTTTTAGATTTGTCCATATAGGGCAATTATTTCCACAGATTTTACAGAATCTATTCTCTTCTTCACCGAGTGAAGTCCCCAAAAACTTTATTTTGTTAGCTTCTCCCGCATAGAAACATTCAGGATTAGACCCTAAGATCAATCCGAGGAGAGTGGAACCAGAATGTCCAGCACCCGCTATAAAACATACTTTTTCATTATACTTATCGATCTTTTCCATAATTTTCACTCATTATAATAATTATATCTAATATGTACATTAAAGAGTTCATTCTTACAACACTTCGAATAATTCCAAGCTATTTTTCACATCTGGGAAGGGTCCTTCGATTTGGGTTGCATTTAGAAATTTACAAAGCTTAGACCATCCTTCTCCTCCATATATATCTAAAATTAGTAAGGAATTTGGTTTATCTTTAAAGTAATCTAAAACATTTTTATTATGTAAATCATAGACATAAGACATTCTTTCTCTGTTAAATGTATATGTTCCGTAAACAGCGGCTCTGAGAAATCTCCTTACTTTCATATGAATTGAGGTTTCGTTCTTATCTCTGAATGGGGGTCGATCTTCCCAATGCTTTCTTAAAGATCTTAACCAAGATTCTTTCTCCCTTATTGTTAAAATAAATTTACTATTTGGATATAATTTATCAAGTTGAGCATAATAGGGAGATACTGTTATATCGGCAATTCCATCATAGTCATTAAGCAGACTTAAGTTGTAATTTCCACTAGAGAGTTCCTCAAATGTAAGGGGATCATCTGGATAATGAATGACATTAAGACCTAGGATATCAAGAGCCATGGTAAGGCTTTTAGTACAAGTCCGACTTAATCCTATACAAAATATTTTTTCATTGGGTAAATTGAACTGATTAATCGCATTTAAGGCTGCTTTCAATCCTTGGACTTCTTGGATTTCAAGCGGTTTCTTTTTCTTGAGTGATAATTTTTGAATCTCTTCATATGCTATTTCGGGCAAGATTTTTATGTAATTCGCCACTTCTTCAGGTGAACAATCGTTTGGAACATTTTCTCGTGTATATTTTACCGCATGTTTGGCAACAAAATAATCTGAATCACTTAATTTCCAACTTTGCATACACCGCTCTAATTTCATTTTGAGATGATCTGTTCTACTTCTTAATTCTCGAACGGCATATTTAACAAATATATCTTCATAATCTTGAAAGAAATCATGAAGTATTCGAAATTTCTTAAAGATTTTCAATTCTTTCAGATTTTGCAAGGCAATGTTCCTTATTCGTGATTCAGGCCGTAGAATATATTTTAAATCGTTTTCTTCGATCAGGACTTGCTGCATTTCTTTTATAACATCAATACGGGTGATATGGACTCCTAAATGAACATTCCCTCGGAATTTGTCAAAAACAAAACAATCTATATAGGCGTACTCATTATTTTCTAAAAAAGGTCTTAAATCTTCTAAAATTAAGCAATCAGCATCCATAAAAACAACAAAATCACAATCATACTCAATTTTTAAAATTTTTTCCATTGCCTTAGAGAATGGCTTAACATTTTCAATAACATGAATTTTGTTGGGATTAATATTTTTGATTGCTAATTCCAATGCGATGTTGGATGTCCTTTCTCCTATAGATCTAAAGACTAAGTCTATTTTCCTCTTATATACCTTCTTTTCGTTCATTTTTTTCAATTTTTATAATTTATTTTACTTATTATCTAAAACTGAATTTGCTTTTCTAGATTTATTATATAGTTACTTATAAGCCTCAATTAATCAATCAATGCGAAAGAAATCAATTTTTTACTAGATAGTTTTTATTAGTGGCGCACACTGATACTTTAGATTTATTTTTTATTCTTAACAGTTGAGATAATAATTTTCCAGAGGGCTGAAAAAATTATATATAGTTTATGAATTTATACATCAAACATATTTAAATCTATCTATAGAGTCATAAAAGAAATCAATAAAAATAGAAAAATAAGAAAACCGTTTAATTATAAAGAAGAATTCATTAAAATGAGGATTTAGAAAAATAACAAACTTTCTTTAATATGACAGAAAAACTAATTACATAGAGAGATTTTATCAATCTGATTAAGAATTGATTCAGGAAGCGTTTTCCTAGTTGCCTCTTTTAGGGCAAAAATCTTGGAAAGGATTAAAAGTTCTCTTTTCTTGAGACCATTTATATTGCTCCAACCCTCTGTTTTTGCTTCAATACAAACATAATGTCTCGATTTGTTAGCGTTCTTACATCTTCTTTTTTGACATTCATTGCACTTTTTCGGGTTAAGATAGACATTTCCATTTTTAAGAAACACAGAAAAGGTACCAAAATCAGGATTATAAATTTTTATCCATTCAGGATAGTTTTTATCAGTTGAGATATCCAATTTTTTAAGATAATCCTTCAGTTTCTTAAGATTAATTCTTTTATCCTCATCGGCAATCATCACTTCTGGTTCAAAATAGCCATGAGATTCATCAAGACTAGTGGTATCATTCGTTAATTTTTCCCGAGGAATAAAATTAACGAAAAAATTATCAGTTATCTCATTTAGGTTCATATTTTTCAAAATTGAAGTACTGATCTGCCTGAGTATTTTTTCTGGTTTTTTTATATACCGAAATTTAAAATCATGTTCTTGAAAAAGTGAATTAAATTCGGGAGTTTTAAAATAAGCATCAATTATTTCTTGGATATTATGAGTATTCATAACAATACAGAAGGCTACAGTGATTATTGGCATTCTAAGTTTAATTTCATTAAAATAATGATAGATTTGATCAACATTATTTTCAGAAACAAAGATTATGATAGCTTCAGCCCCCGGATAAAACGTAGTCCTTAAAAAAGCTTTTTCTCGATCACAATCTATATTCCATAAAAAGTAATCAAATTTTACATCATTTTTATAAAGAAAATCAGCTCTACTTATGTTTACACCGATATTTAGCTTATTATCGAAGGGGAGACAACTATCACTGCTTTTTTCTTGAAATTCATCCTTGATATCTTCTAAAGAGCCCAAAAGACAGATTTTTTTCTTAAAATGATGTTGATATTCCATAACTTAACGATTTTTCTATTTATATGGTTATATATACAATCTGAAAAAGTCGATTCGGTAAAAGTTTAACTTCTATAAATAGAAAAGGAAAATAAATTTATTTATTTTTATATGTGTCAATTTATAAGTTTTTTTTATTAGAACTTTTAGAAAAACTAAAATTCCTCTTAAAGTAAAGGTTAAGGATCATTAAATTTAAAAAAATGTAATTTTTTATAAAAAGTAAATTTGATATAGAGAGGCTGATTAATTCATATAAGACTTACGGGTAATAATTAAAATGGCTGATAAACTTAAAGAATTCTTGAAAAAGATTCATTCTAAGAAGAATGATATTCCGGCTTACATTAGCATTAGTATTCGCGAAGGAAAAGATATCATCGATTTAAAGATAAGAAAAGAAGATGCAAATATCTTGAAGATTATCGCTCACGAAAAAGAGAAGAAGGGCTGGTATACTCACAGTTATCACATTCCTTTGAAGAATTTAGGACTTCCTCCTGATACGAAAAATAAAAAGATCTTACCTTATCTCAATAATCCAACAAGGATTACCAGTGATAGCGATACAAAGGATTTGGTTGAAGAAATTGGGAGAAAATACGGAGAGATTAGAGCAGAACGGAAAAAACATTATTTCAGAACTGAAAGATATAAAGTTAAGAAAGATTTTCAAATGGGAGCCAAATTAAAAGGCTTCTAAAGGATTTATTTTATTTTACTCCCCGGTGGTACCATTTTCTCCTTCTTAGGATCTAGTTTTAGTAAGACAGGTTTTCCATTGATATCCGCTGCTAAGACCATTCCTTCGCTTTTGACCCCCATAATTTCCCTGGATTCTAAGTTTGTTAAAATAATAATTTTTTCTCCGATGAAATCCTTTGTAGAATAGAATTTTCTCATCCCAGTTACTACTTGACGTAAATTTTCTTCTCCGCAATCAACCACCATTTTATAAAGATTCTCGGTATTTGGAATTACAGAACAATCTTCTACTAATCCAACCTTAATGTTTAATCTTTTAAAATCTTCATATTTGATTTCTTCCATATTTAATCACCCCTACCTAACGGCATCCCTTTCATATCTACAAAAGTCTTTTTTTTAGGTTTTATAGCCCGATATGGATTCTTTTTATCCTTAAATCTTCTCCCAAATGTGAGATATCCCGAATGATATCCTTCTTTTGGTCGGGTGGCTTGTTTTTTGACTTGAAATTCCCGTTGCATAAATTCATAGGTTCCCACTTCAAAGAACTCATTTTCCTTCAAAGCAAAGTAAGTTTTTTTTGCTTGTTCGATTGTGGGAGAAAAGGAAACGAGTATTCCGCTTAATTTTAGGTACTTTTTTACCATGGGTATCGCCTTCCAGGGTATGGGCATATCTAAGACTATCGAATCAATATTTTCCAAACCTAGATCCTCATCCACAATATTCTTTTTATCAATTGAAACATAGTCTTCCAGACCTGCTCTTTTCACATTTCTTTTGGCAGTTTTTAATGATTTATCTCTAATATCATATGAATAGACATATCCGTTAGGTCTTACATAACTACCGAGGATGCAAGTTAAAGCTCCCGAACCACAGCCGGCTTCGATAACATTGCTCCCGGGACCAATTCCAGAATAAAGTAGTATGATACCCGCATCTTTAGGATAAATGATCTGTGTTTTCCTCCCCATATGAGTAATATAATCCGTTGGTAAAGGTTTGAATATATAAAACTTGTATCCTTGGTCTTCATAGGGACGAGAAAATACACATGTTCCATATTGTTTGCCGATAATATCATCAAACTTGATAACACCCTTATGTGTATGAAAATCCTCACCTGGTCTTGCCTGCAGTAGCCAGCGACGTCTATGATCTAAAATTAAAAAAATTAAATCATTCTCTTTTACAACTTCCTTATTTTCCATAATCAACACTTCAAAGATTTTTTAAAAGGAACCTTTTTGTCCCAATATCTCTTTCAAATTACTTTTACTTAACTAAACATTTAATTAAATAGATCAATCTCCAAAAGACATAAAGATTAAAAGTAAAATATAAAATACACTTATAATTTTATAACTTAATAATTTTTTATGAATGAAATAGCTTTTTATTAATGAACTTGTATGGCAACAAATAACTCAAATACGAAATCTACACCCTCTTTTAAAGAACTTCAAAATAAGGTTGAAAAATATAAACGAAAGAGAGACGAACTTAATAGAAAAACAAAAGAATATATTAATGAATTACAAAACGTAGAAGAGCAAATAAACGAAAATTTAAAACTTGCTAGAGAAAAATACAAGAAACGACGAGATTATTGGAATGATAAAGTTGCTAGATTGAAAGACAAAAAGATAGAATATAAAAAGCTTCTTAATGATTTTTATGATGAAAAGCGAAATCTCCAAAGGCACTCAAGTGGGCAAAATCAAAAGTTTAGATCGATGAAAGAAATTAATCGAAAGATGGAGAATTTGGAAAGGATTATCGAGACGGAAAATTTACACATTCAAGACGAAAATGAAATAGTTGATAAGATAAGTACACTTGCGGAAGAAAAGAAAAAACTTGAACAAGCTCAGAATAGTGATAAGATATTTAAAAAAGAACGACAAATCGAAATTGTAAAAATAAATCTCAATAAAATTTACGAACAACTTGAGAAATGGTCTAAACGCTCGCAAGAATATCATAATAAAATGCTTGAAACTTTTGATAAAGTAAATGAATTAAAGGATAAGAAACGAAAACTTGAGGAGAAATTAATAGAAAATAAAAAGCGAGCTGACGATTTTCATGAGAAATACATTAGTACCGTAAAGAAAAAAAATAAATTGTATAAAGGGCGGAAACCTTCTTACAAACATAGAAGAAAAAGAAGAAGGGGGAGAAGTCCAAGAAGTAAGAAGCTGGAAAAAATCAAGCAAGAAAAACTTGCAGAAGCAATAGAAAAACAAAAAGCTGGAAAGAAGTTAAATCTTTTTGAAGCACGCCTTATTTTGGAAAAAGAAAAGTAGTTTACTCTACCATTATTTTTTTTACATTTATCCAACATCTAAAGCGCAATTTAATTTCTGAATGTCTTACCTTTTAACCAAAAATTTTAGATGATTTAATATTTTATCTTTAAGAACTTATTATATATTGCCACGGAATAGGGAGTCAGAGAGATTTCGATCTAAGAATCCCAATTGAGTTTACTAAAAGGGATTTCTACGTAGCAGCACTTGATTATCAAGAACATGGAGAAAGTCAAGGGGAGATAACTAAAATAAATAAAAACAAAAATATTCCTGCCTTAGCTATGGATTGCTCGAACTTGCTAGATAAACTAGAAGCACTTATTAAATAAAGCTCTTATTTATTCAATATAAAAAAGTTAAGCAAAGAGAGGGGGAATAATCCTAAATGATAAATTTAATCTCCGCTTAGTAATATTCAAAACTTTTTTATTTAGTTTATACTAGTGTATTGTATAATTTCAATTAAAAATAGGAATTGATCAATTTGAATAAAAAATTAGATGAAATTAGGAGTTATTTAACCAGTCATCATGACATGATACAATCCGCGATTCCATTAATTGCATCGGAGAATGTTACAAGTCCCGCAGTAGATGAAGCTACAATCTCAGACTTTTCTCATCGGTATGCAGAAGGATGGGTAGGGGAAAGAGTATACGCTGGCTGTGAATATATTGATGAGGTGGAACAAGTATGTATGGATTTAGCGAAAGAATATTTCGGCTGCATTCATGCAGATGTTAGACCTATTAGCGGCGTAGTCGCAAATTTAGCAATGTATAACAACTTTACTTCTGACAATAAGGGAAAACTTTGTTGCATGTCAATTGTTCGTGGAGGTCATATTTCTCATGGTCCTCGTTTTGCAAAAAGTGGCCGTGAGATTTTTGGGACAGCAGGAACCACTAGAGGATTAGAAGTAGAATATTTAGCATTTGATAATGAAGAAATGAATTTAGATGTGGATAAATCCGCAAAAATTATCCGGGAATTTGAACCAGAATTAGTCCTATTTGGGGGATCGGTATTTCTCTTCCCTCATCCCGTCAAGGAATTAGGAGAAGTAGCAAAAGAAGTTGGAGCTTCGGTTGGCTATGATGCCGCCCATGTGGCAGGATTAATTGGTTCTGGATATTTCCAAAATCCTTTAGAAGAAGGTGCCGATATAATGACTATGAGTACGCATAAAACCTTACCAGGCCCACAACACGGAGCATTAATTACAAATCGGGAAGATTTAGTAGACCGGTTAAAGAAATCAACTTTTCCAGCTTTATTATCAAACCATCACCTGCATAATGTTGCTGGTTTGGCTATTGCATTTGCGGAGATGTTAGAATTTGGGAAAAAATATCATAAACAAGTAATTGAAAATGCGAAAGCATTAGCTCAAGCCTTACATGAGAGAGGAATTAATGTAATTATGGAACATAAAGGATTCACAGAATCACATCAAGTTGTAGTTGATATCACGAACTTCAAGGATACTCTTGGACTAGGTGGAGATATTGAGAAGATTCTGGAGAAGGCAAATATAATTGTAAACAGAAACCTCCTACCTTGGGATATATCCGAAGGAAGACATTATCAAAACCCGGGAGGGTTAAGGCTTGGAACCAGCGAAATAACACGTTTAGGTATGGGTAAAAGCGAGATGGATCAAATTGCCGAATTCTTTAAAAAATTAATGGTTGATAAGAAAGCACCAAACGATATTAAGAAAGAGGTTGCGGAATTCAGAAAGAACTTCCAAGAAATCAAATACTGCTTCCAAGATAATGCGAAAGCCTATGAATATGTAAAATTATATTAAATTTTTATCTTCTTTCTT
>CAZZIC010000031.1:0-5018 GCA_964653985.1 uncultured archaeon
AAAGTGTATTATGGGATGGCTGCCCTTGTCAGTTAGGTTTTTTTATTTCTTTATTTACAATTTCGTAAGTTTTTATAAAAAGTGTATTATGGGATGGCTGCCCTTGTCAGTTAGGTTTTTTTATTTCTTTATTCACGAAATTATTCTCCTTATAAGATTTTTCAAAACTAGTTCTCTCATTTATCTTAAATGCTTTTAATTTTATTTTAATAATTTAGATCGAAGCGGTAGGAAAAAATATTGAATAAAATATGATTTTAAATGAAGAGATAAGGTATAATTGAATAAAATGAAAGGACAACTGCGCTTATATCGACAATCAAATGGATTATAAACACAGGTACCATACTTTCTGATTTGAGATAAAGGTACAAGTATCCAATTGAAAGGATGAAATTACCGATAATGAGGATGATGGTCCAAGGAAATTGGGCTTCTGATTCGAATAAGAATTTAGTCCAAAAAAGAATATGAATCAATGCAATTAATGTGATATAAAAAATGAACCCTATACCAACAAATAATTTTCTTTTTAATCCTTCTTCCTCGTAAAAGTTCGCATAACTCTCATATACATATATCCAAATCAGTTGTTCCGAAAGGGCGTTGATTGGAGCCCATAAAAATAAGGTCAAGATAAACCCAATTAAACTGAAACTCTCTACGGGGTCGTAAATAAAAAGAGAAAGGAAAATTCTAAAAAGTTCAAATCCCATCAGAATTAAAAACGCAGGAGTGAGAAGCTTGTCCGTGAGAGAATAATTCAAGGTTTTTTTGCGTATGTATACAACTCCATAACAGAAAACCCCATAATAAATTAACAAAGGAATGAATGCTCCCGTAAACTCATAAATATAACTACAGATGAATGGCATCCCGAAAGTAGCGATTAACGATAGGATAAGATCTAATTTAGTTGATTGAAATGATGTGTTAAGATTCATTATAGCTCAAAATAATAAACTAGATTAGTTATTTGAGTTCAATTTTTTAAAAGCGATATTCTTATTAAAGATTTATTTATATTTTTGAGTAACCTATTCTGCCCGTGGAAGGCGAAGTAAAAACTTAGTTCCTTGGGTGTAATCTTTAGGCACCTTATTTTCAACAGAAATCTCTCCATTGATACTTTCAATAATTTTTTTTACTAATGAAAGTCCTAAGCCCATTCCTTTAGATCCTTCATTGTATCGATTCCCTCTCTTAAAAAGAACTCTTTTATGATAATCTGGGATACCCACACCATTATCAATGACTTCTATTTCAAAGTAGCTATTCAATTCAGTATTCTTAGCTAAAATCTTTACAGATATTTCTATCGTTTCATTTTCATTATATTTAATGGAGTTAATAAATAAATTTTCGAAAACATCTTGAAGGATTTCATTTGCCAAGACAATGGGTTTTTCTATGGTATTTTCAATATGTATGGTTATTTGCTTTTGATCATAAGCTATTTTTACAAATCTTTCTGCCTTCTTTATTATCTCATGTAAATTAACCGGTTCTTTTAACAAATTTTCAGCATCTAATTCGGATATTAGTTGAACGTTTTTAACAAGTTTTTTTCCCCTGCGCACTTGTTCTATAATAATACCAGCTAAATTCTCAAATTCTTCTAATCCCAAGATCTTTGCATAATTATATAATACTAACTCAGCAGAAGAGTTTATTGTGTGTAAAAGGTTATTAATATCATGAGCAAATAAATCTTTATAAAAACTTGAACGTGTATACGCTTCTTTATATTTTTTCTCAGAGATCTTCAGTTTTCTTTCAATATTCTTTCGCTGTGTAATATCAATGATCACACCTTGAAAATGTGTAATTTCTCCAGCTTCATTTCTTCTTATCCACGTTCTATCATCGATCCATTTACATTTTCCTGTTTTAGTTAAAATTCGATATTCTTGATTGAATTCTTTAACGTCCATTCTGCTATAGTTCTGTACTTCATCTTTCACCCGATCCACGTCAGCAGGATGAATTAAATCATCAAAAGTTATTTGGTTTGAGTAAAAATCTTTAGGGCTATAACCAAAGTATTCAACATTATTAGAAACAAATTCTACCGGCCAACCCTCTTGATTTTTCCAAAGAAAAACTAAGCATGGACTATTGTTGATAATATTCTCCAATTCCTTCAGATCATCATAAATGCGATTAAATCTCTCTTCTGCTTCAATCCTTTTTGTGATATCTCTTAAGATCCCTTGGGAACCGATTAAAGATCCATCGGAATCTCGTAAAAAACTTACTTTTAATTCCCCCCAGAAGCTAGATCCATCCTTACGGATATATTTATATGTCATAAGGGGAATATTAACATCTTCAATTTTTTTGGCTAATCTAACATATTTATCGAAATTTTTGTATGCGTTTTTTAGTGAATTTGGTTCCATCCACTGAGCCATCGTTCCGTTTTTAATCTCATCTGTGTGATATCCAAACATCTGTTTAGCAAATGAATTTACATATACGATGTTTAAGTCCATATCTTGGATGAATATCACATCTCTGATATTTTCTATCAGAGAATTCTTATGTTGATCCTTTTGAAAGGAAGAGACATAATTTTTGAGGGCTTTATTTGTAGTTTTAATCAACTATTCACCAAGGAGGGTTCCCATACGAGAAATATTTCTAATATTTTCTTAAAAACTTTCTATTATTTAAAAAAAGATTATCTTAATTAATGTTTGTAGAAAGCAAGATTATTAAAGATATCAATGCTTCAAATGTTAATAATTTTTTCATAATTTCCATTATACTATTCAAAATTAGAAGGGACCTTCAATTCTTTTATTTCCAACTTATTGTAGATGTGATCATATCATCTATTTCATTTAAGAAAAATTTGAAATCTCTTTTTCGGATATATCCCTTATTTGGATGTAAGAATGGGTGCAAAATTTGATATAATACTTATGGATCTTGATAATCTCTTTAAGCGCTTCTCCAACAATTTTTTGTTTTCCCACATTTTAAATTTCATTATAACTTTTTGAAGAGAATTTTATCATTAAGATAACATCAATTTAATTGTTGAACATTATTTTAGATTGATTCAAAATAGCTAAAAAGGGATAATAATTTTCTCAATGCCCCCGATTATATTCTAGCGAAGGAAGAGGCAAACTAGCAATTTATTATTCTCTTGTTGATCATAAAAAAAAATAGCATCTCTTGAGAAATATTCTGAAGTGTATTTTTGAAACCTTATAAAATATTTTAAAAAAAATTAAATTTTTAAATATTTTATTTATTATTAGAAATCTGATTTGCTAAAAAAAGTGCAGATCGATTAATTTTCACAAGCAGCAGTTTTGGGAGGAGATCAGGTAAATTAGAAATCTTATGGTATTTGGTACGAGGTCGGGAAGTACCGAAGAAATAGTGAATAAAGTCAAAGAATTCTTGGAAAAAAAGGATGTTATATCCGATGTGTATGATCTTAGTGATCTAAAAAAGAAAAATTGGCCATCAATAGATGACTATGAAGGCATAATCATAGCTTCAAGCATAAAAGGAAGTTTTTGGAGGAATGAACCTAAAGTTTTCTTAAAAGAAAATGGAATTAAGATACTTGAGCAAGGTAAAATTCTTGGAATATTTATTAGCTCTGCATATAGCCTTATCGATGAAGAAAAAGCCAAGGAAAGATATTTAGAAAAACTCCTAAAAACCTACAATTTGAACCCTCATATTTCTGAAATCTTTGGTCCAGTATTTGATTTTTCAAAAGAGTCAAAATTAAGCATTTTAGAAAAGAAACTGTTAAAATTGACTGTAAAAACCATAGTAAAAAAAACCGGTATAAAAGTCAATGAGAGCCAAAGAAACGATTTCAGAGATTGGAAAAAAATAGAACGATTTGCGGATAAATTTTCTCTATTTTTAACCAATAAACACGATCTATGAATCTTTTTATTGATAACCTTTAAAGGTAATAATTTCTGTGTTTAATCCTTAATTTACATTAAATATAAAAATAATTAAAAAAGAAGGATTAAGATAGAAGAATATAATATAATAATATGTGAATTAAATATGATAACAAAGTTTAATTTTGCTAGTATTCCTCATATTATTTTTGGTCCAGGAAGGCTCTCAGAAATATATGATCTGATACCCCAGTTTGGAAATGAGGTACTCATAATAACTGGAGGAAAGTCACTTGAGAGATCAGGCACTTGGGATGAGATCGTTGAAGAATTAAATAGGAAAAGTTTTGAATTTAATCGAGAATCTGTATCAGGAGAACCCTCCCCTTCAGTTATAGATAAAATTTCGGAGGAATATAGAAAAAATAAACCAGATTTGATTATTGGAATTGGAGGAGGTTCCGTAACGGATGCGGGTAAGGCAGTGTCTGCAATAATTTCAAAAACTGATTCTATTATTAATTATCTTGAGGGTGTGGGAACTAAGAAGCCAGACGGTGAGAAAATCCCCTATGTTGCAATCCCTACAACATCGGGAACGGGAAGTGAAGCAACTAAAAATGCTGTAATTAGTAAAGTAGGACCCGATGGTTTCAAAAAATCACTGCGGCACAATAATTATATTCCCGACTATGCTATTATTGATCCGAAACTTGTTTTATCATGTCCCCCCTCAGTTACCGCTGCAAGCGGTATGGATGCATTTTCACAACTTCTTGAGGCATATACTTCTACAAAGGCAAGTCCCATAACAGATTCCTTATCTTTTAGTGGTATGAGTTATATGAAAGACAATTTAGTTGCCGCATGTAATGAGGGCGCTACGGATATTAATGTTAGAACGGGAATGGCTTATGGGTCCTTGATGTCGGGCATCAGTTTAGCAAATGCAGGCTTGGGTGGTGTTCATGGTATCGCAGGACCGATTGGAGGGCTCTTTAAAATCCCACACGGAGTTGTTTGTGGAACTCTTTTAGCTGAAGCAACAAAGATGAATATCGAAAAGCTTAAAGAAAGTAATTCAAAGATATCGAAAAAGTCTCTAAAAAAACATGCTGACATAGGAGCCCTACT
>CAZZIC010000031.1:5118-31759 GCA_964653985.1 uncultured archaeon
ATTCAAAGATATCGAAAAAGTCTCTAAAAAAACATGCTGACATAGGAGCCCTACTTGCTGGAGAATCATATAAAAAGGATTCTGAAATCCCAAAATATTATAACAAATTGATTGAGACACTAGAAGAATGGACTAAAATCTTAAAAATAAATACATTAGGGGAATATGGTATAACGAAGAAGGATTTAGATATAATAATAGAAAAATCCGCTCTGAAAAACAACCCCGTAGATCTTTCCAAAGAACAGATGAGAGAGATTCTTATAAATAGACTATAACTTTAAGCTAAATACAAATATATCCTATTTAATTCACTAAATTTTGCAGAATAACTTCATTCGAAGTATATTTTAGTTCATTTATCTTTCAAACTTTATTCAAAGTTCACAAATAACATCTATTTTTAAGGTATGTCCTTATTAATTACTATGGAATTATTTTAAAATTCCATTTCTATATTATAAAATCTTCTCCAAAGGATTATCAATATTATGGAAACTCTCAAATACACACCACCTTATTGAGTTGATTTCCCTAATTATTGATAACTCCTTTTCATTTAAAGATATGAGATTAATATTATATTTACTAAATTTTAACTTACCCTTAGAGAAGAAAGATTGCAATTATCCTATTATTCTTATTATTTAGATTTTTCAGGACATTCAATGTGTTTAAATTCAGATACCCAAGAAATAGAGGGTTCATAAAATTCGTTTTCATTTTTAGAAAGGCGGCCTTTTACCCGTATACATTGACCAACTCTCGGTAAAAATCCATATTTATTGAATTTTTGACTATTTATCAATACGGAATAATACTCTGTTCCTACTTTAACTCTTAGGGATCTATATCCATACGTATAAGTTCGACTGATACTTCTTGACCCATCACGTACATCGACAATCTTCCCTTCGATGGTTATCTCTCCTTTTTTGATCATATAAATTTCAGAATATTACGATATTTAATTTTTTTATCATCCTATTTCCTATTTATAAAAAGAAAATGGAATTTAAAATAAAAGAATATTATAATAACTTCCTAAATGACTATGTATGAGTTAATCATATAAATCATCAAAAAAAAAAAAAATAAAAAGAGAGTTAACTGTTAGAGGTTTAATTTCCTAAGAAATCTAACACTAATTTGTTTATCTCTGGGGCTCTAGAGAGATAATCACTATCCCCCGCCTTCTTTATGATTTCTAATTTGCTGTTTGAAATTCTTTCATGCATCGCTTCCATAGCAGCCTTTGGATGAAGTCTATTATGAGATGCCGCAATAATCAATGTTTCATTTTCAATCCCTGAAATGTCATCTAGAATATTAAATCCTAACATCGCATCACCTTGGTTTTCAACATCCTTGGGTGTCTGAGGATCAATATTGTAATGTTTAGTGATATCCTCAACAGTCCAAAGATCATGAAACTTTTTATCGGGATTCGCTTGTAATTCCTTTATGAAACTTCTATGGAACGCCATCTTTGCGCTTCTCATGAAATATTTTTTGGGAGCATTTTGTTGGAAGTCTAATGCCTTAATATTAAGATTCTTAACATTTTCTACTCCTTCATCATCAGGAAACGCGGCAACAGTATTAAGCAATACTAATTTATTAACACGATCAGGGTATCTTAAAGCAAACTTCTGAAGAATCATCCCTCCCAGAGCATACCCCATCATGTGAGCCTTATCTATTTTGAGAGCATCCATTAACCCAGCTAAATCATCGGCAAACATTTCCATCGTATAAGGTTTATCCGGTCTATCAGATTTACCTGATCCCCGATTATCAAAAGTAAGAACTTTATAATGTTTTTCAAAGGCAGGTACTTGAGCGAGCCACATTTCTTTCTTTAAAGTCCAACCACTAACCAAGATTAATGGTTCATCATTTTCTTCTCCATGGATTTCATAATGTAGTTTAATTCCATTAGTTTCTGCAAACGGCATAATATTTTAGAAAATAATTTGAATTAATTAACTATTACTATAGAGTTGAAATTTATAACTGTTGAAATAAATTTTAGGTGCTTTGACTTATTGAAGATCCAAAAAAAGGGAATTGTAATGAGATTTACTCAAATTTAGGTAGTGTGTATTGATACACATCAAGGAAAAAAGGCAGATTCTAAAGAAACTAAGTTATTTCTTAGTGTATATTGAAAGTAATTCCATTTTTAAAGCCTTTTTCCCACTGTTTATTGAATCGAGTTAATCTCTTAGAGATTGGTATGTTCAATTAATATCTTTTGATCAATCATAAAATGGTAATACACATTAAAAACGAAATATTTAAATATTCAATTACACATTATTTATTTGAGTGTGTAATAAAACACATTCAAAATACACAAAAAATTGGTGGTAAAAAAAATGAGAAAAAATCTTATAAGAAATAAGATGGAACGACATTTACAAGAGAATGATATTGAACAATTAAAGGCACGAGATGGTCAAAATTTTTCTTACATCTACTGTCAATTCGCAACAAGATAATTATTTTTTATTTTTTCTAAATTTCAAGATTATCAAATCAAAAATTAATTAAATCAAAATTATAAATCAAAAAAAAGGAGTGAAAATCAAAATGAATGATGAGTATAGGGATAAACATGAAAATTCGGGAAATGAGAGTGAAGAATTTAACGAAGATATTGAAGAAGATTTAGAAGATTTTGAAGAAGAAATTGAAGACTTGGAAGATGAATATGAAGAAACAATAGAAGATTTAGATGATGAACAAGAAAGATTAGATGAAGAGAAAGAAAAAATTGAAGAAGCCTTGGAAGAAGAAAAAGAGAGGATCCAAGAAGATTTAGAAAAGATTTATGAAAAATTAGATCGGCGAGCAGAAAAAGCGGAGTACAAAAGTGAAAAAGCACGGGGGAAACTTGAAAAAGAAAAAGAGAGGTTAGAGCGAGAACGGGAGCGATTAGACAGAGAAAAAGAAAGGGCAGATGAAAGGATTGCTAGAGCCCAAGAGAGGATAAATGAGGCCAAAGAAAGAGTTAAAAACGCAAAGGAAGAATATGTTCGAATGAACATTTCCCTTCCAAAACATATGAAAAAGGAGTGGAAAGATCTCGCAGGACAAATTAATACTTCAGTTTCTCAACTTATTAGAAGTGCTGTTAAGAAGGTAGGTCCTGTTCTAGAAAATGTAAAATCAATCCAGGATTTAGAAAAGATCGGTGATTATTTTGATGAATGGGGGGAACAAATTGAAGCAGCAGTAGAGGGATCAGTTGATAAATCGGGAATCGAAGATTTAGGGAGAGATATAGAAAAAAAAATCAAAGCAGGAATGAAAGGGAAAAAATATACTTACAAGCGAAAATATGGAGAAGAATCTCAGACTGAAACAAAACCTTCGGTTGACAAAGAAAGGATGAAGAAACGAGTAAAGGGCTTGATAAAACTTCAGAATGCTTTACCAATAGATAAATTGGCACAGATCCTTGAAATAAAAGAGGAAGATGCGGAAAATCTCATTTATGAACTTGCTGCGGAAGGAATCGAGGGAAGCTTGGAAGAGGATGTCTTCAAATTTGAAGGCGACAGCGATGAACTAATAGAACTTTTACATAAAAAAATCGAAGCAATGTAAAAATCTAAAATTTTTTTATTACGTAATTTACAAATTAAAAAATTACAAAAAAAGGATGTGAACTATAAAAATGAATGATGAAAATAAAGCAAGGTTTAATGAAAATAAAGCAAGGTTTAATGAAAATAAAGATGATAATAATTCGACTAATTTAAACGGCTCAATTCCTAAGGATGATGTTGAAGACTTTGAAAAAATCACTAAAGATCTTACTGATTCCGTATCACAATTAGTTGGGAATATAACAAAAAGCATTAAACCATCTCTAAAAGGTTTATTGAAGTTAGGGTCTATCGGAAAGAAATTCGAAAAGTTCGGGGAGGAAATCGAAAAAGCGATCGAGGAGTCAGGCTTAGATGATTTAGGAAGAAATTTAGAAGTAACTTTACAAGCCCAAGGAGATCAGAAGCATAGAACTGAGGAAGAAGGGGAAGAAAAGATTCATATTCACAGACATGATTTAACAGACATCCCAGTGAGAGAGGGAAAAGAAGATATACAATCTAAAGTGGATAAAGAAAGAATAAAAAAGCGAATAAGAGGTTTGGTGATGCTCAAGCATTCCGTTGATCCTGAAAAACTTGCTCAAATATTAGATGTAGGATACAGTGAGGCAGAAAAATTAGTATATGAATTAGCTGCTCAAGATATAGAGGGCACCCTTGAAGGAAACGTATTTAAAATTGAACAAGACCCCGAACAAGTTATCTCATTTCTTAATGAGAAAATTGAAACTCTTTAATAAAACCATTTTTTCTTATTTTTTTCATATTGAAAATGCATACAAAACAACAAGAAATATAATCGTGTAAAAAATGGGAGTACAACCAACGAAAGAAACATTTAGAGGATACTTATTTTTTTTAGGTGGGCAACTATTTTCCTTATTTGGAAGTTCTGTAATAAGTTTTGCCTTAATTTTTTGGATTACCGAACTTACCCAAGATGAAGTAATCATCGCGATTGGTGCGTTTCTTTTTTTCGTACCTTTAGTTTTATTGACCCCTATAGCCGGTGTTTTTACTGATAAATATGATCGTAAGAAACTTATTTTATTAGCCGATTCGGGTCAAGCCGTTATTACATTCGGTTTAATCCTTGTTTTTATGTTGGGAGTTACAAATGTTTGGTTGGTAATTCTTATAAATAGTTTAAGAAGTATTTGCCAAGCTTTTCACCAACCTGTAGTTAACAGTATTATTCCAACGATGGTTCCTAAGGATAAACTAAGCAGAATAAATGGACTAAACTATTTAATGACTGGGGTAGTTCAAGTAGTTGGACCTTTGGTAGGTGGAATATTAGTAGCATTTATAGCTATTGAAATAATCTTTTGGATTGATATCATAACTTTTTTCATTGCATTGACTCCGCTTTTATTGATAAAAATTCCTTCTGTTAATGGAGCTTCGAAGAAAGTAACCACACAAATGAAAGATGAGAACAATTTTAAAACAGATTTAAAAGAAGGATTAAATATCATTAGAAATATACCTGGCATGATAAGCTTAATATTTTTATCAATGCTTGTGAATTTTTTAATTAGACCAATTGATACTCAAATGTCGTTTTTCATTTTGATTTATCATGAAGGCGGAGCGCTTGATTTTGCCTTGATTAGTGCATCATTTCAAGCTGGTGTGGTTATTGGAGCAATCATAACTTCTCTCAAAAAAGAATGGAATAAAAAAATCCTTGTAACTATATTTGGCATCATCTTTTTCAATGTCGGTTATGGATTACTAGGTTTAACTCCAAAAGGATTCTTTTTAATGCTAACTGTTTTCGGATTCATGATGGGATTTGTCCTCCCTATAATAAATACAATTTTTATGACCATAATACAATTAAATGTGCCCGTAGAGAAGATTGGAAGAGTTCATGCAATCGATTCAACACTTTCTATGGCAATCTCTCCAATTGGGATCCTTATTTCGGGACCTTTAGCGAAATTATTTGGAGTACAGAATTTATTTATATATTGTGCTTTATTAGGGATTTTCGTTACTATTATTCTCTGGGCTACTACAGATATCCGAAAATTAGGAACTTATCATGAGAAGGAAACCGAAAAAATCAAAAAAGGAGAGGAAATTAAATTAAAAGCTCCTTTAGAGGTAGAAGAAATTTAATCTAAAAAAAAGGCATTCATAATTGTTGGAGGGGTTTTAATCTTTAATTTAGGATATGCAATTATGGGTTTTGTTCCAATTGGATATTTCTTATTTCTAGGAATTACGGGTTTATTTATGGGTCTTTGCCTACCTCTCATTAACACGATGCTGATGACTCTTATGCAGATAAAAGTTCCAGCTGAAAAGATAGGAAGAGTCAGTGCAATTAATAGCACCTTAGCGATGGCTATTTCGCCCCTTGGAACAATAATAGCGGGACCAATAGCAAATTTCCTTGGAATACAGAATCTGTTTATCCTTTGTGGAGTATTTGGAATTATAATAACAATCATCGTATGGAATTTTTCTGATATGAGAGAAATTGAAAGAGAAGAGGAAGAGGTTGAAAGAGAGGACGTTGCAATTAAGCAGGAAGGAGAAGAAGTGAATCCATTATAATCCAAAATTAATTTTTATTTAACGGTGAGTTTGAATATAGATGAATATATCAATATAAGATAATACTTTCTATATATACGAAAAGGTTTAAAATGATATAAAAATGAAATATCGGAAAATGGGTTCTCTGGATTGGGAAGTATCGGCTTTAGGACTCGGTTGTATGAGACTCCCTACCAAAAAATCTCCAGATAGAGAGAAGCATGAGAATGAAGTGAAAGTTGATAAGGAAAAGTCAATTGAACTAATCAGATATGCTATCGATAAAGGCATTAATTATGTTGATACAGCGTGGCCTTATCACAGCGGAGAAAGTGAAAATATCCTTGGAGAAGCTTTGAAAGGAGGGTATCGAGAAAAGGTCAAATTGGCAACAAAACTTCCTACTTGGGAAGTAGAGAAGAAAAGTGATTTTGACACTTTTCTTAACAAACAGCTTGAAAAATTAGAAACTGACCATATTGACGTTTATTTACTTCATGCTTTACGGGAAAAATTCTTTAAGGTCGTAAAGGAAAACGAACTCATTGATAAAATGGAAGAGGCAAAAGAAAAGGGTCTTATTAACCATATAGGATTTTCTTTTCACGATTCTTTTGAGGTCTTCAAAGAAATAATCGATTATTATGACTCTTGGGACATTGCTCAAATCCAATATAATTACTTTGATATTGACAATCAAGCGACGACTAAAGGCTTAAAATATGCCGCAGACAAAGGAGTTGCTATAGTAATTATGGAACCCCTTCAAGGGGGAAAATTAACGAAAGAGTTTCTGGATGTCAAACAAGTGATGGAAAAACATAAAGCAGACTCCACATTGGCAGATATAGCCCTCAGATTTTTATGGAATTTCCCAGAAGTTTCTGTTGTACTTAGCGGAATGAATGCAAAGTGGCAGATTGATGAAAATATCCAAAGTGCTGAAAAATCAGAAATAAATGGCTTTACTAATAAGGAATTTAAATTAACAGCAAAACTACGTAAAAAATTCAAGAAACATATTTTAATCCCTTGTACTGAATGTGAATATTGTATGCCTTGTTCTCATTACGTAAATATCCCTAGAAACTTTTATATGCTCAATGAATTTGCTTGGTGGGGTGAGGAACACAGGGAAAAGTATGTTAGACGTTATCAAAAGTTCCTGAAAGATGAAGAAGAATTACAGGAGGCTGAAGAAAAAAAACACGGAAAGGCAAGTCTTTGTGTTGAATGTAAAGAATGTCTTGAAAAATGTCCGCAACAAATTAACATCCCAGAAGTTCTCAAAAAGATAAAAAAAGTTTTCGAAGAAGGGAAGAAATTGGACGACATTTTTGAAGAGATCTAAAAAACATAACCGTCTAAATATTTTTATTTTTAAATTTGTATGTATATATAGAAATCTAAAAGAATAAGCGATAAAAATATATTATCGGTTTATTATTTATTACATAATACTTGTTCCGGAGTTAAAGAAATAGTTGACGTTCGTTGAATCTAAGGAAGGTTTGAAGACAGCTTATCCTTACATAACCAGATTTAAGAAGGAACCGTTTAAATCTTTTGTTCTACTACCAAGACAAAAAATCGGGTCTTTTTATTTTAGTCAGTATGATAAGGTTACCGAATTTCACAAATTCTTCCTTAGAAATTTAAAAGACGACAAATCTCTTAATTTAGAAACACTTTATTGGTTCCTTCTACTGTCAAAATATTTGAAAGAAGATATCGGAGCAGCCAAAAATGATTTTTACAAATTCATTAAACTATGTGAAGTAAAGTTTGATGATAAACTAGGATTTAATAATTCTCCAGTTTCATTACAAGAAAAACCAGATGTTTGGTCAACTTATTTTGCTCTCGCAAGTTTACATTTACTGGGAAAATTAGAAGAATACCTTAAATCAAAGGGAACACATCTTGTAAGAAATGAAATTAAAAAATTTATAAATTCCCACGATGAGGGAGATGTGTTTAGACATTGCTTAGCTAAAAATTGTGATGTTTGTGAGAAAGATTCTTCTGCAAAAACCCTTTATTATGTTATTGAATCCCTAGTCTTATTGGAGGTTGAGGTAAGAACAGAAAAATATAATTTTTTAGAATATATTGGAGATGTGAAAAAAGATCCTTCAATCATTTTTAAAATTATTTGTCTAAAATACTTGGGACTTGACTCTGGGCTGGATGATAAAGCCTTACGCTATTTACATCAGTTTGAGAAGGAGGATGGAGGATATAGTTTTAAAAAAGCTAAAGGTAATATAAATACTACATTCTGGATTGGAATTTGCTTCGATCTATATCAGTGGCTCCACGATTATAATCCTGCTGGTATCTATTCTTATATCAATAACAAAATGAGTGAAATCTTAGATAATACTGCTTTATGGAATAAGATTCGTTTAATAGAAATTTCAAAATTAATCGTTTTACTCTCTTTTGTTTGGAGAAAATTTATTGAAGAAATCGAAAGAGTTATTTTTAAAAAGATCGAAAACCAAGGATATGTTGATGTAGAACAACTTAAGAGAACTTTTGGATTAGTAGACTCAATTGAATCCGTTGTTTCATACATCAATCTAAGTTATTCATTTAACCTTAAAATCTTAGATAATTCTGTTGAGTTTCGTCATTATCTAAGAAATTTAGAGCCTCAGAAAACAGAATTGGCGAGTACAATATATGATGATCTAAAGGAAAATAGCATCATCTCTCTTACAGATTTAATTAAAAAATATAATACAAAATATACCGATGATCCTGTAAAGATAAGAGACGTACGAGAACTTATCAATGAAATGAAGGAAAGAAATTTCTTTAAAGGTTCAATTAAGAAAAAGAAAAAATTTCTGGTTATAACCAAATATCATTTCTATCTTGACTTCTTTTTGGATAAAATAATCGTTTCCGACACAGAGATAAATACGGAACGATTGTATGAAGAAAAAGAGAAATTGAAGGATATTAGGAATGATATTTATAATATGACCTTAAAGCTTAAAACTACATCAGAACAGATAAAAAATGAGATTGAAAGTTATTTACTTATCGATGAGTTGGATGTTGCAAAAGATCGTCTTAAATTTATTCTACGGAATTCATTGATGGAAGCAGATTTTCTTAATGAAAATATTGAAGATTCCTTTAATGAAGATCTTTATTATATGAATTTACAAGCAAATTTAGGTTCTGAAATTCACCGTTGGAATAAACTGTATTCTATTCTTAGTAATCGCCTTAACGAATTAGATTCATATCTGAAAGAAAAAATTGCAGAAAAAGAAGAATTAAGAAAATACAACCAAATTTTAGATGAATTACATAGAAAACTATTAAATATTGAAGATCACATAAATAAAAAATTAGATTCATTTGGTACTTTTTTAAAAGATACGTTAGCGGAAGGATACGATGATGAAAAATACGAGCTTGTTATAGAAAAGTTCGGGGAAATTCCTAAGACGATAGAAAAATATGATACTACCATATATAAAATATCCCAGAAAATTAAAACTAAAGAGGAGAAATTAAACAAAAAACATAAAAATTTAATTAACAATTGGGTTTCGATAAAAAAGGGATTAGATACGATATTTGATTATTATCGTAAAGGTTTTCAGTTTTTCAAGAAGAATATGGATAAAACATATATGATTGAATCAGATATCAATGAAGAAATATACTCTATTCAAGAAAAGGCGCGAAAAGAGATTAAAAATAATAATTTCCAAGAAGCATTCGATACAATAAAAGAAGAATCAGATGTATTATTAGATAATAAATTGGATGAGATTAAAGAACTTCAAAAAAAAGTAGGAAAAGCGATAAAATCCAAACAGAAGCTTTTTTTCCTCTATCGTCATTTGCAAGAAAGATTGGAAGCCTTGGAAGAAAAAGCCATTGATATTGTAGCCGATCAAGTTCAGGAATTAAAAGATAGGGTAATTAAAGAACGAAACAGGACGAAAATAGAAGACTTTGATACCTATGTTTCAAATCAAATTGAGAAATTAAAACAAGAACTAAAGGACTATAAACAAGACTTAAATCAAGAGAAAAAACTAATCAAATTAACAGTTAAAGACATTAATAAAGGATTCAATAAACTTCGTGAAGAATTTGAAGACCGCGATGAAAACTACCTAAAAAAGCTGGAAAAGTATAAAGATTCTATTAAAGAATTCGATAAAAAAACAAAACTCACCCGAATGCAATGGGAAAAGTTCAGTGAATTTTATATCCAAGAACTTGAAAATTTAGAAGAGGAGTATATCAATACTCTTATTAATAAAAAATTGAAGATCTTTTCCCAGGAAGAAAAGACAAATCAACTGGACATTAAAGAAATCTCAAAGGATTTAGATCTTAAATGTAAGGTCCTCATTCCTAAACTGCGAAATATGATTGAAATATCAAAGATAAATGGTGAACTATTAGAAGATGAAAAAAAGATTATTGTCTATACTGACCACTATTACAAAAATAGAGAATTAAAAAGCTATGTCGAGAATAATCTTCTTAAGAAAGATAATGAGCGAGTTGGAAAATTATTAGCACTTTTCGAATCTTGTATTAAAAATAACACTTTAGGAGTAAATATATTAGAAATCCGAAATAGAATTGATGACTTAATTTCCTTAGAAGAGGAGTTAATTACAAAATTTGAATACAAAGTAAAGGAGCTTCAAATTAATGAAGAAGAAAGACAAGAATATATTAAAACCCGAAAAAATTTTAAGTCCGTACTTAATAAAAACAGAAAGATAGTGGAAGATATAAAAAACAGCATTAATCTATTTTCAGATCTTCAAAATTTTGTTAACAATGAATATAGTAGCCTTAACATTTTCTTAGAGCAACAATTTAAAAACATTTTTAGAGAAATTGATGAGGCGGAGTCTTATTTCAAAATAAATGAAAGAATCGAGAAACGTAAAGAAAAACTTAATTCTGAAATTGAAAAAACTAAAGAAGTCATTGAGGATGAATTTGAGTCTGTCTTTGAAAAGCATGAAAATATTAGTTTTAAGGGTGAAATTCGTGAATATTTTGTTGAAAAAAAGAATAGCGTTCTAAAAGCATATAATAATAACATTAAGAAGATCAATGACCAATTAAAAATTTTAAAGAATGAGACCTATCGCGGAACGCTTAGTGAGTTTATAAATAAGAAGAAAATCCAATTAAGCCAACTCTTAGGCACATTAGAAAGAAAAGTAGAAGATTATGTTGATATAAAAGAATTTAAAAAAGCTAACCTAGTAATTCAAAAAAGAGCGAACGATATAAAAGACAAGATAAAACCTATAAAGAAGGATGTTCGAAAAATGGTTAAAGATTTCAGTAAGGAATCAAAAGATTTTCAAACTAAATCAAAATATATTTTAGATGATTTTGATAAGTTTATTGCTGAATTTTTAGAAATTTTAAGTGAGAAGGTAAAATCACTTGAACGACTTATTTTAAAATCTTATGTAAAAATGACGATTTCAGCCGTTGCTAACGGTTATTTAACCATAGGATTTCTAAACAATGAATTGAAGATTAAAAAACAGAATCTCCAGAACCATCTCATCTATTTAATCAGTGTAAACAAACTATCAGGAAAATATGACCCCCGATTAGGAATTTATTATGAAGATCCAGAACTGGTTCAAAACTTGAATGAGGAGGAATTAGAAGTTATAAAAAAAATGAATTTTAGACTCTACATGTTTTTGACCCGATTGCGAAATTTTACTTCTCATTATTCAAGTATTATAGCTTTCTTTGCCTCAATTTTTACCATCTCATATTATATCTTCTTATTCAGCGGAGGAAATCCTGCGGTTATTGCTCTTCCCATCCTTGTCTTTATCGGGATTTTGTATTATGCCCTCTCAAAGAAAAGAAAGGAAGAAAAAGTTAACATTTAACCTAATTTACACTAAAGGAAGAGTTAAGAGTAGTGTTTTATAAAATGCACCTTATCATCTTTATCTCTTTTTAAATATCCTAAATAACAACACTGATTTAAGTGTATATAGAACTTTCGATCAATAATGTCTTCTTCTTCGGCCAGCTCCTTAAACTTTGACAACATAATAGCCCCATCTTCACAATAGAGATCAGCTAAGTCAATTAAAGTCTTCACGTTGTTGTTTAAATAGCGTTTTGGCTTTTTATCTTTCTTTTTATTATTTCCTTTCATTTTCTTTACTTTTTGTTTTAGTTTTGATTTATTTAGATTCACCACATCGCTGAAAAAGGTCACACCTTGATTTTTAAATTTTTTATATTTCTTACTTTTCGAAAACTTGTCTAATTGATCTATTATCTCGTCTATAGATCGATTTGCCATAAGCTCTTTTTCCTTCTTCCTTCTCTCCTTATAATTCTTAAGTAAATCATATTCCGATATCGGAGTTGCCTTTTCCTCAAATTTGATTTTTTCTCTCTCGATTTCTGCGTTTAATTCTAATTCCTCTGGTTGAGCCAAAATAGTATTCATTGTGTTTTCTTTACGACGCGAAACCTTATAAAAAGGGACATCAACAGTATCTTTCGTAATTAAAATATAACATCTTCCGGGAGAATGCCTTCCAGTTCTCCCTCGTCTTTGAATTAACCGAATTTCGGAGGGTACCGGCTCATAAAAAATGATCGCATTTACATTAGGAATATCTAAGCCTTCTTCTGCTACACTTGTAGCAACTAAAATATTTATCTTATCTTCTCTAAACTTTTCGAGAATCTCGATTTGATGACTTTGAGAGAATCCCGATTCTGAAGCTTTATGAGATTGACCAATAAATTTCTCAATACTAAGATTTCTATTAAGTAGCTTGCTCAAAGAGTTTTTAAGAAATTCTGCCATCTCTCGATATTGTGTAAAGATGATGAGCTTATCGTTTTTAAAATTAATAAATTCCTCTTCAATTATATCAACTAACTTCCCTAATTTTGGGTGGGATACTTTTTCATAGTTTTTTTCTCTAAGTAGGGTTTGAATGAGTTTGAAATATTCGGAACTCACAATACGTTTTGCTGCTAAAATATCTTGACCAGCTTTATATTCTAACTTTTCGAGAAAACTATTAAAGAGTGTGAAATTCTGAGTTTCTAACAATTCTTTTGCGTGTAAAATTGAAATGCAACTGGAACAATAGGAAAAAATTGAATGAATATCAAGACTATTTTCCTCTACGATATCTATTATCTTAGGGGATGTATAAAATAATTCTTCTGTTAATTGTTCCTCAAATTCCTCTATTTCAAAAGGGTTATCATATCGTAATGAGATGTTAAGATCATGAGTAATTCCTAAGAAATCTAATTTTGAGTAATATGATTTATGAGGGTTTATGAGATCGCGTTGTATAAAAAATCTGAGAAAATTTTGAAATAATTCATCCCAAACTTCCCTAACTTCAAGATAGGGCAGTGGTAACTCTAAATTTTCTAAGAAAATATCTATATCATGAATATAATCTTTTACATCCTTATCTTGGTGGGTTTTAAAAACGATATTTTCAACATAAAGATTATCGCATAACTCTTGTATCTTTTCATAATTCTTCCCAGGAGAAGCAGTTAAGCCCAAGATCAACGGGTCTAAACACGTTTTTATATACTCCTCAGCGAGATAGGTATATGAATAATTACCAACAGTACGATGAGCCTCATCAAAAATCATAAGAGCTACTTCAGTAAGATCGTATCTCCCTCTTTCTATATCATTTTTTATAACTTGCGGAGTAGAAATAATAATCCTTGCTTGATTAAATTGAACTATCCTTTTTTCGGGTTTTATTCTTCCTGTAAGACGGATGATCTTCTCATTTTGTATATTCAAAAAATTTTCACAAGATTTTTGGTGTTGAGATACTAAAGGCCGTGTAGGAGCTAAGATAATGACCTTTCCTTTCATATTGTATTTTTCAAGACAGTGTGCGACTAAAAGAATTCCAATAATTGTTTTTCCCAGCCCGGTCGAAAGGACTACAAGGGAGTTTTTTTCTCTACATTTCTTAAAAATATTCTGTTGATACTTTCGAAAATCGATTGTATCCTTACAAATAAAAGAACCTTTGAAATATTGCGGTAGGTGTGAATCCATATATGATCCTTAATTATTCTGTTCAATTTAAATCATATAACCGTGAAAAATTATTAGATTATCATTTGGTTAATAAGCTTAATTACTCTTTCCAATCCTAAAAAACTTAAATACACTTCTAAATTCTGAATTACATACAAAATTTAAAGAAAATACGATTAAGTTGAAAAATTATAATGAATTCTGAAAAACAAACTCCAGATATTTTAGCGGAAGAGACTCTTGCTAAAGATGAAAAGCTGGCTTTTGGGGGCGTAACCCTAACAAGCGGGATTCTTTCTGGAATCGGTTTAGGTGGAGCCCTGATATATTTTTACAATATAGTGTTTCTACTCGATACATTCTACATAAATTTAGCGTTTGCAATCTTTATTATATGGAATGCTATCAATGACCCCCTGTTTGGCTTTTTAGAGGATAAAACCAAGACAAAATGGGGAAGAAGGGTTCCTTATTTACGTTTTGGAGCTCCAGTATACGCTATTCTTTTCATTTTAATTTGGTTTCCATTTTTTCCTCGTGGTTCCCAAATTGGATTATTTTTAAATTTCATCATAATTCTGTTTGTATTTGACACTATTTTTACAATAGTGGGGTTAATTTCTTATTCCTTACCAGCAGAAATGGCAATATCCTCGAAAGCTCGTTCAAATTTGATGGTCTACGGTGCTATAGCAAGTGCTTTTGCCCAGTTGACAACCTTTATACTTCCCGATCTCCTTATTGTCGGAGAGGACTCGCCTCCATTGCCCATTTTTCTTGTAACAATGATAATTCTGGGAACTGTGTGTGGAATTATTTTATTTGTCAGCAGTTATCATATTAAAGAAAAGAAATATACTGTAGAAGAAAAATCTCTAGGATATAAAGATAGTCTTGTAGAAACGTTTAAGAACAAACCTTTTTTAATATTTGAGGCTTCAAACATTTGCTGGCTTGTCGCTCAATATATCTTGACTACCGCTGTTTTTTATTATCTCGATTACGTTTTAGAACTTTCGGGATTTATGTCCTTAATACCATTAATCATCTTTTTCGCGATGATTTTCGCATTCACTGTTTTCTATAGCAAATTGATCAATAAATATCCGTTAAAAAAGGTTTTTATCTTTATTCTGCTTCTCACAGGAGGAAGTTTTATCTTACATTTCTTTATCGGTTGGGTTTTTGTTACTGCGTTGATAGGGATGGTTTTATTGGGAATAGGTTTTTCGGGGTATTTTGTCACAAATCAGATGATGATCGCTGAAACCATTGATTATGATGAAGTTCGAACGGGAAAGCGTCGAGAAACAAGCTATTCGGGAGTAAATGCTCTTATAACTAAACCAGCAGTTTCTCTTGGTCCCATAATCTTTCTTTCAATTATCACTGCATATGGGTTTGATAATGCCTTAATACATCAATCAGAAAGTGCTCAATTCGGAATTATGTTAGGATTCACCATTATTCCGGCGATCTTTATTCTAATCTCCGCTGTTATAATCTGGTTTTTCCCATTAACAGGTAAAGAGTGGAGAGAAAAAAAGGCAGACCTCGAAGAAGTACATCGAGAAAAAGAAAGAAAATACCTTCAAATGCTCAAAGAAAAGGGGAAATTATAAACCCTTATTATTTTTTTTATAAATAGGTTTCGAAAACTTTGTAGTTTTCAATTAAAGGCATAGTATGTTTAACCTGGTTGGTTAATCTATTCTTTCGTTGATATATCTTCAATTTATTATACATGCCTTCCCAATTAAAGAGATCTTTTGTTGTTTTAAGCGTAAAATGTGAATCTAAACGATTGAAAAAGACATCATTAGCATTTAAACCACTCCTATATTCACCTATAAAAATTAGATATTTTCCTTTCCAGTATTTCAAGGAGTCATTTGCCATTGAAGTTTTACGTGAGGGAAAACATAAAAAGAGGGTACGATTTGAATACTCTCTAAGTACTTTTGGAGTCCCTTTCATTACTTTGAACCATTTTTTTCGAGTATAATTAAAAAAGGGCATTTTATCATAACAAATAATATCAACTTGAAAATATTTTTTTAGGAGATAAGCCCAATAACCCGTTCCAGCTCCAATCTCAATTATAGGAGTATAGAGAGAAATCTCTTCTAAAATATCAAAGGAAGGAATTGCGAATGAAAAGTGAGTATTCCATTTCCTTCGGGCAGTATATTGTATAATTCCATAACGCTCTTGGTCAAGATTTTCTCGAGCGTAGCTATATATTTGATCCCCTTTTACCCATTTAAATAATCTAAATAATTCAATTTGATTATTTCTGTCATCTTTTTTTTTCATCAATCATTTTAAATAAATTAGATTAAAAAAGTCCACAATAGTTATAACTAAAATAGCTTAAAATCAAAATTAAATTAAATAGATTAGGATGTTATAAAGATGCAAAAAACCATAACTGTGCTTAGGTGAGAGTTTTGAAAAGAAGGGTTGTACCTAAACACAATTATGGAAGGTTGAAAAGGTTGAAAATATAATATGATAATGCATCCAACTAAAGAGTAAATTGGAAAAATTAAATTCTATTCATTACATTTTGTAAGCTTTTCGTAAAAAACCTTTATAAAAAATAATGGTTAGTTCTTTTTACAGAATGATGATAAAATATCAAAAAAGGAGAGAGAGAGTCAAATAAATCAATTAATTTGGAAAAAAGAAAATTCGATTATCTTTAAGTTTCCCATAGATTTTATGATTTTCTTCTAGCATCCGTAATGTAAGTGAAACCCATCCTCTCGCCATTTGATGGAAAAATCTATTCTTTCCGGGATAGAGTAATTCTAGAATTTGTTCTGTGCTCACACCATTGTTAGAGTAATGATTTATTATTTTCATTACTTGGAGTTTTCTTTGCCTTCTATGTGAAAGAATATCATTTATTCTCTCAATAGGATTTTTAATAGGACTACCATGAGCAGGTAAAATGAGTCTCAATTTAGGGAGGCCTTTTATTTTTTTAAGAGTGGAAATATATTCTCTTAAATCTGACCGAGGAGGACCAAGCCATGTTGTAATGGTTCTTAAAACATTATCTCCTGACATGAGAATCCCATTCTCCTCATTATATAAGCTAATATGATCAGGAGCATGTCCCGGAGAAGGAAATATTTTCCAAGATTTTCCACCTATATCAATTTCCTTATTGGAACTAATGATCTCATCAATTGAAAACTCAAATGATATTCCGTATATAACCTTATAAAAGATTTTTGAAAGAATTCGCTGAGAGTGGTAATTTAATCTCGCCTTTAGATCATTGGGTTTAAAATGTTCGGACGGATATGGTTCTCGATAATGAGAAAAATAACTATCTTTATTATTCATTATCTCGTACATTTCTTTGGTAAGAATAATTTTTGTATGAAGGCGATTTTTTATTAGGGTAATTCCGGCTATATGGTCTGGATGAGAATGTGAGGGTAAGAGTCTTTTAATATTTATAGATTCCTTTTTAGAGCTATAAATATTCTCGATTTGTCTTATTGATTCAATTAAGTATCGAGCAGCCCTCTTTTTACCATATCCAGCGTCAAAAATCAATCCATCATTTCCTAAAATAACATAGATATTGATCGGTGGTTTAAGCGCTCCAAAAGATCCTCGTTCCTTGATTCTTATAATTCCCGGTGATACTTGCTTCATTTTATATATCTCAATTTAGTTAATCAATTTATTAGACGATTAGTAGGATAAAAATTTAATCTTAAGATCATTTTTCTGATCTTCGACCATAGAGATCGCTTAAGATCGAAATTTCTTCTCCATGTTTTTCTTTAACTTGTTTCCATTCGAATCTCCATTCCCAATTATCTTCGGTGGTTCCGGGATGATTCATTCGCGCTTCATTACCAAGTCTTAATAAAGATTGAAGAGGAATGATCGCAATTCTGGCTACGGATGACCAAATTAGGCGAATTAAATCCCCGATTATCTCTGTTTTGTTAGAATTAGCATACTTTATTACTTGATTCTGCGTAGTTTTTGGCAATGAGTTGAACCAGCCCAAGATAGTGTCATTATCATGCGTACCCGTATAAGCTACAGTATTTGGGATAAAGTTATGCGGTAGATACTTATTTTCAGAAGGATGGCTTTTCTTTCCATTTTTCTTCTGATCTTCCTTCTCATTTTTCTTTGTTTCTTCATCCTCCTCGAAAGCAAATTGTAATACTCTCATTCCAGGATAACTAGTTTTTTCTAACAATTCTTCAACTTTGTCGGTTATTACACCTAAATCTTCGGCAATAATTGGCATAACCCCTAATTCCTCTCTAAGAGTTATAAAGAGATCATTTCCCGGTCCGGGACACCATTTTCCTTCAACTGCTGTTGGTTCGTCTGCTGGAATCCGCCAGTATGCTTCAAAACCTCGAAAATGGTCAATTCTTAAAAAATCCACCATATGAAAAGCGTGTTTTATTCTATTAACCCACCATATATAATTATGTGTTTTCATTTCCTCCCAATTGTAGAGAGGATTTCCCCAACGTTGACCTGTCTCAGAAAATTTATCCGGAGGGACCCCAGCTACATATAATAAATTTTTCTCTTCATCCAAATAAAAAAGATCTGAGTTAGCCCAAACATCAGCTGAGTCGTGAGCAACGAATATAGGAATGTCTCCGAAAACTTTTATGTTGTTTTCTTGAGCATACTCTAAAACAGAATTCCATTGGTTAAAGAATACAAATTGAACAAATTTGTGAAAAAAAACGCTTTTTTCATTTTCTTTTTCCCACTTCAATATAGCTCCTTTTTCTCTAAGTTTCAGAGGATCATCCCACTCATACCAAGGTTTAAGGTTATAAGTTCTTTTGATTGCCATAAAAACTGCGTAATCTTGGAGCCAAAATTTATGTTCTTGAATAAAGTCTCCATATTTCTTCTTTAAAGAGGTTTTAGAATTAAGTTTAGAGAAATTTTGAAACGCTTGTTCTAGAAGAGCCCACTTATAATCAATTATATCTCCGAAATCAATCCCATCTGTGGGAAATTCCTTTTTTGGTTCGATATCTTCTGCTGCTAATAAATTCCGTTCTTTTAGTTTTTCAGGACTTATTAAAAAAGGGTTTCCAGCAAAGGTTGAAAAACTTTGATAAGGAGAATTCCCATATCCTGTGGGACCGAGAGGTAAGATTTGCCAAATTTGCTGATTATAATTTTTAAGGAAATCTATGAACTCATATGCATTTGGTCCGAGATCTCCGATGCCAAATTTACTTGGTAATGAAGTGGGATGTAATAATATTCCCCCTAAACGAGTCGATCCAAAGAGTTGGTTAAATTCTTCCGGATGATATGGTTGATTTGTCATTGTAATGGAGAGGTGGTTTTAATTGAATATTATCTATATTATTAATAGGTAAAAATGCTTCATAACTTTAACTTTAATAAGTTCTCTCTAGCATATCCAAAACAAATATGTGTATTGATTTTTCTAATGAATACGAAATGATTATCTAATCTCCTGGACTCTCCTTATACCGTTTGGGGCAAGAACTTAATGTTACATTTGATATCGATCAAATTCATTTCTTCGATAAGAAATAAGAAAAAAGAGTTCAACCTCAATAACCATCTTTTTTATTTCTATCTTTGTTTTAAAATTAAACATTTTACATTTAAGCGTGAATTTCTAAGCAAAACCTAATTTTAGAAAATTAAAGGAAATTATTTAAAAGAAAAGTGGTGTTATTATTTGTGTTCGAGACAATCTTTTATTTACTCAATTTGCTAGACTCTCTAAATTTTTGTATCCAGTTATTAATATTCTTAAAATAGCGAAGAAAAAAGCTAAAATGACATTTTACTATATTGGACATAGAGGAACTCGTAAACACCATGATGAAAATACATTTGGAGCTTTTTTAAAAGCTCTAAACCACGGAGCAGATTATGTTGAATTTGATGTTCGTAAAACCAAAGATAATCAATTAATAATTATTCACGACCGTTCTCTAAACAGAACAACAAATGGAAATGGATTAGTAGAGAATCTTAAGTACTCCGAGATTAAAAATTTTCAAACCAAAAATCATGAGGAACCAATACCTCGATTGAGTGAGGTACTAACCAAGTTAACTGGAAGGATAAAATTTATGGTTGAATTAAAGGGAGAAAATGTTCTAAATGACTTAATTGATTTAGTAGATATTAAATTTTTAATAAACAACTGTATCCTTAGCGGGAGAAAAATCATAGATTTACAAAATGTGAAAAAAATAAGCCCCAAAATCCGGATTTGCTATAACATTACAAAAGGAATTGGATTTGGTCTACATGAATTTTTAAAACTCGAATCGCCAAAAAAATTACCTATTAAATTTGATATGGTAAACCTTAGGTCAAGTTTAATCACTAAAAACTTCATAAAGGCTTGTCAAAAAATGGAAATAGCTCCAATCTCTTGGGATTTCATTGGTTATGAAAATCCCATAAAAAAAATAAAATCATTAATTAAAATTGGAATTAAAGGAATATTATTTGACGATTATAAAAATATCCCTTCTATTAAACATTGGCTAAGAGAATAAGAGATCTGAATTCTTATTCTTAAAACTAATATGATATTGGATTGATCTCTGAAAAAAAAACTATTTAGATTTAGAAAAAAAATTGGTGTATTATAAATGAAATCTCAAATCTCATCTTTATCCAAAAAAGAATTATTGGAAAGGGCAGAGAAGTTTATTTTCTCAACCGGAATTAATGATAGTACTTCCATATTATCCAAAAAAAACATGAGATACGGAATTGCTCAGATGCAGATTATTTTAGAAAAACATGGCTTTGAACCCAAGGCAACCTTTATCTCTACCCCCGACGAGACTGTATCTCGTAATATCTTCAGATGGAATTCGGGTTTCGGTTACGGTGGTAAAATAAGCTGGGGAAGTGGGACAGATAAAATTATCTTCTTGAATACTAAGCCAAATCAATGTGGAATTTTGGTAGGAGGTCTTGAGGAAGTTCCCGAGTATTTTAACGTAATTAAAAGATTAAATCAATTAAATGAAAAAGACATATATTATAAAGATATTAAATTAAATTTAGATTATGGAGTATCTAATCATTTCATAAATTGTTTTGAAAGAAGAGATGTTTCATCTGATGATATAGATCTTCCTCCTTATATCTTTATGATTCATGGTTCTGCTCCCGAGCTCAGAAATGATGATTACGGCTTAGGTGTGTATATCGATAAATCATTAAATCTCAAAGACCTTTCAATTAAAGAAGAAACTGTTTTCGGGACACAATTCATTCTGTTAGATGATAATGTCGAGGAATATTTAAGCGTAAATTATAGAGCTCAAGATTTTTCAGCTATGAAAAGAAAGATCATAGCGGAACATATTTTTGGAAAAGATTTTAAGGAAATTTGCTCTCAAACACATCAATTCCTATATGATTTTAATAATATATATTTAGGTTGTCATTGTACAAATTTTAAATCCAAATTAATTGAAAATAACTATTTTCCTATTGTCTTAAACGCTAAATCTCCCGCATATCTATTTAAGGGAAAAGAAAATTTTTCTGAATCTCTTATTGAGAGGTTAGGTTTTTCCAATAGAGCTAATGAACTTGAAGTGATGATTTTATTAAAAAATGCAAACGTCTTACCTCATGGAGGAGGATATAGCTTTCCCGATTTAGGTAAAAAGATCGAAGTGCTTGAGATGGATAATAAAAGATATTTTATTTGTGAAATGAAAAATAAGAAAGAATCAAAAAAAGTCTTTAGAAACCCTAAGAATTTACAGTTTATTTATCGAGGGAAAGAGGTTATGGAACGTTTATTTTCCCTAGGTCTTGGGGAATGTATTGCTAAATTAATTCCATTATATTCACTAAAAATGTAGTCATACATAAGTTAAGTTATTCAAAACTCTACAAATTATTCAGTAAAAAATTCACTTTTATATTTGCCGATCAGTCTACTAAGATTTTGTGTTAAATTATGTTCTAGTAAGGTAATTATTCCCTCTCGGTAAAAATCTATCTCGATAAAGGAAAGATCAAAATGATTTCTTTCAAGACTTCCCCCGTTTGAAAAAACCGAATTTTCAATCTTAACATTGAAGTTAATACTCGGACTATTATTCAAGATCAGATCTACTTTAGAAGAACTAAATCGAGAGAGAGCATCTCCAGAATCAGAAAGATCAGTTCTCCAAACGCTTAAAGGAGTCGGTATACAAGGATGGAAGAATGCAACCCCCGTTATTTTTTCGTAATGACGTTCTAAAATGTCATCAATTGTCTGTTCTAATCTCTTTCTTCCTATAAAGCCATTAGGTGAGTCGACCGTAGTCGAATTTAGACCCTGAAAGTAGATTTTTTCGTTTTCAAATTCTGGATGCTGAGATCCTATATACTTTTCCCAAGATTTCCACGCTGGAGGAGGCATGTCAGAATATCCTGGAACAACTAAATATGGATAGTTTAATTCATCCAAGATTTCACTAGCATTGATATATTCTTCTTCAATGCCCGTCTTAGTTAAGTTCCCACAATGAATAATTAATTCTACATTTGAAAGGTGATTTATTTTATTGATGACTTGATTAATTATGTTCTTATCAGAGGATTGGGAAATTAGTGTGTTTGATAATTGTATTAATTTACAGTATGATTTTTGAGATGGTTTAATATGAGGGAGAGAAAAATAGTTAAGTTTACTATGAATTTTTTTTGGTTTTACAGACTCAAAAATTGGCAAAACTCTAAATTTTAGACAATTGTTTTCGATATCTAAGATGGTATAAGTAAATTGTTCCCTGTATCTGGTTTTATTGCAAGAGAAAGTTCCAGCATTAAATATAAAAAAATTTTTTTCCTGTGTATTTGCAGAATAAAGATTTGAAATATGTCGATGTCCATTCAACACTAAATCGGTATTAGTGTCTATGATCATTTTTAACATATTTCCGGAATCATCGATGGCAGATCTTTCTCGCCCGGTATATGGTATTGGGATGAGTTGATGATGAAAGCAAATTATTTTTAGTTTGTCTTTTTGGTCTGCTGATTTTAACTCTTTCTCTGTTTTATCAATTATTTCATGGTGAATGATCCCAGTGGCTAAATCTGGTTTGGTACTATCAAGACCTATAAGATAAAGATGATCTGTTTCATATTTTATGAATCTCTCCCCGAGATATTCCTCAAACAGAAGATATCCTACATTCAAGGCATCATGATTTCCAATAAGACACATTAATGGGGTATCTTCTGATATAAAGTCTAAATCTTTAAATAAATCTGAAAAATATTCATAATCTTGTAATACTCCAAAATGTGTAAGATCACCCAGATGTAAATATAGATCAACATCCTTTATTTTGCTGATACTCCTCATCCCTATATCAAAAGCTTTCCTATTAAATTGGTAACCCGTCGGAGTTATATGTGTATCTGAAATAATAACAATTCTTGTTTCTCGGGAATTCCCTTTTGTAGCTTTAACTTTTGTTTTAAACATAAACTATGTCAGCTGTTAGGATTAATAATTCAATAAAATTAATATTCACTCTTCTTATAATTCATTTTTTTAAAATAAAAAAGTTGAGTAATAGATATATATTTTAATTCAAATTTATTTGTTTATTTGTTTGTTTAATTTGACTAACAGTTGAGAAAAAGCTTATGTTCTTTTTTGGGATCTAAAGATTCTCAAAGAAAAAACCTATTTTTAGTTTGTTTTAGGTAAGTAAGGGGATATAAATTTAAAATAAATAAATACAATCCTTAATTTTCTTAAAATTTCCCATAATTCCGTTTCAAAATACCTTAAGGCAATTTTAAGCCCAATCATAAAGTTTGTAATTACGAAAATAAGCATAGTAAAGCTCTGAATAAAAACTGAAAAAGTTAGAACCATTTTAATAGAATTCCGTTAGTTAATTTTTGTATATTTAAGAATTAAGCTAAGATTTATTTAAAGTTTTTAAATAATTCATACATTTTTAGAATTCCTAAATCGAACAGAGAAGCAAGAAAGAATGCTAATAAAAAGAAAAAGAATTACTTATTAATATTTTTTTGAAGAAATACAATCTGCTTATTCGCAGAAGTATTTAATAGCCATTAGGATGTCATCACGTTGGATTTTCTTCCTATTGGCGTGCTTGGTCAATCTTAGAGCCGTTTTTGTAATTCCTTCCGCTGAAGTTTCAAGCCATTTGACTAGCTCATCAACAGCATCTCTTCTTAAGAAGAGGATTCAAACATCACAAAAGTAGAATAGGCAATTAAAAAACTATCTTTATAAACATTTAAATTCTGTATCGCACCAAGCGTGAATTAAAGATAAATCCCGCTCATCTTAGAAAAATACTCATATTTTGGGTCGAATCCTTCAGTTGGAGTTAAAGTTATTTCTCCTTCTAACGTTTTGCTGATGAGATAATCGTGTTTCTTCTCGACAATAAGCATTTTACCCACGCTGTAGAGATAACTTTGGAACACTAAGAAAAAATAGGTGGCATTATTGAGGGCCAGGGCTTTATGAAAGTCCGACATGAGCGTTTCCTTGTTTCGAAACATGGGGTCTTTTTCGAAAAGGACAAGCAAGATTTCGATTTTTAGGGTGTCGATCGGATATACTTTCTTTGTGAGCTCTATTAGAACAGTCTCAATAAGATTTAACAAAGATAGGTTATTTATTTTATATTGTTTATCCGCCTCTTCTACGATGTGCTCATCGCATTTTTGGATAAGTGGAGTAAGATCCCCAATGTAGCGAGTACCAATTGGTATATTACTCCATTCAAATTTTCCAGGTTCAGCGGTATACAAACCTCTCTGTAACATTTCTCTATCAATTTTTCTATGATTTTGCCCCCCTACACGAGGAATTTCAATTTCTTTATTTCCTATTTTTCGATCGATGTTCATATGGGTGTAGATATGAATATCATTCTTAGATTTACGATCGCGGGATTCTGGCTTATTCATCATCATATAATCCAAATATTTTTTAACATTTATAAATATCCAGAGCATTCTAACTTATAATATTATAGTAAATTGATGTTTGTTATTTCTTAACTTCTTATATATACCCCTCGTCGAAGAGCCAGTAATCGTGAGAATATATCGGATAATCGATATCCAAATCCCACATTAAACGGGCTTTATTCCAATGATCCTTGTTAAGAATTCTTCCGAGATACGCGCTTCCCAGATACCTTGAACCGACTAAAACCGATAATGCGTTGACCATTTGTTTGATTGATTTTCGTCTCCGTTTATTAGCAAGCGCCGTGTCTGAAAGTAGTTGTTCATAGGCATATGCTGTTCCCGAGACTTTTCTATCCTCAACAAAATATTCAATCTTACCATTAAGTTCAGATATCTTCTTATCTATATCATATTTAAAACTTCCAGTTTCATACTCAAAATCCTTCCAAATACCATAGAGTGTTAGCTTGATATCATTTTTTTCATTTAGCCATATATACTTGAGCAATTTCTTTTTGTTCTCGGCTCGTTCACTCTTAGATTTTCCGAAAAATCCTCATTACCTAGATCAATAGGAAATCTTAAATCATTAGAACAAATATTTCTTTACTCTAATTCACACACTATAAAAATTCCAGAGATAATTTTAAATTGTACTTCCTTGAGATATGTCACTCTTGGATGGGAAAGCAGAAATGAAAAAAAGAAGATAATAGAAAAATTGAAAGGAAAAGGAGTAAAAATAAATTAAGAAATCAATAAATAGACAACATTTTATTTTAATAAGAAATATTTCATCGATAATTAATAGCATATACCCTTGATCTCGTATTAATTTAGTCAAGATCAGCTTTAAGGCTTCATCATCAGAATATCCCCTTCCAGAACCGGGAGTATATTTTGCTAATAGCTCACGTATAATTTTACTTTTAGATCTAAAGTTTATGCAGTTGAAATATTCTATAACGATTTTCTTATTAAATATCATTTTCTTACTTTTTTTTAACAATACAATCTTTTGCTATTCCTCATAGAGAATTGAAAAGCCGAAAAGACAGAATTATACTATGATAAGAAGATGATAAAATTAAAAAAAAGGAATTTTAGTAAATTATTTTTTTTTGACTAATTCTTGCGATTTACTCGCAGAAGTATTTAATAGCCATTAGGATGTCATCACGTTGGATTTTCTTCCTATTGGCGTGCTTGGTCAATCTCAAAGCCGTTTTTGTAATTCCTTCCGCTGAAGTTTCAAGCCATTTGACTAGCTCATCGACGGCGTCTCTAGCGACTATTTCGGCGCCGTTGTGCTTCATTAAACGCCTAATGGGGCTCCATGATATGTAATCACTCATTTTAATTTATTCCTCCACTTTATAATTTT
>CAZZIC010000032.1:0-22222 GCA_964653985.1 uncultured archaeon
ACAGATTCGGCATATTTTAAGCCAATATTTCCCAAATCTTTCTCATTCAAAGAAGAAATTACATAAATGTCAGTCTTTTTCAGAATTCGGGCAAGAATTTGTATTTCCCATTGATCGGGGGTTTCTATTTCTTTATTTACAATTTTTCTATGGAGTTTTTCAGGACTTTCTCCTGAAAAGATTAAATCTTTAAAACTCTCTTGTCCTATTCCGTCAGAAAGTTCATTTACAGAGATAATTGTTCCTCCTTTTTTAACTGCCATTTCACCAATAGCCATACTTTTTACGGCTTGATAGAGGTTAAGATCGAGGGGATAACCTCCATTCCCGCATATAACAATATCATAAGGTTCTGAAATGCTCGTAAATATTTTTTCTAATTGATAGTTCACTAGCCTTTCATGAACTTGTTCTAAATCTCCCGCGGAGATTGTTGTTATGTTGTGATTTTCATTAATACATACATTAATGATAAAATCAACTCCAACTTCTTTTGCGACTTCAAGTGCCATCATATGCATTGGATTGTTCTTGTAAACTCCAAATCTGGCAAATTCTGAAGAGATATTCCTAGCGGAGTGATTTCTTCTTATCATTTGTTCTCCGGCGATTCCCGGAACTATGGATTTACGTCCACCAGAAAACCCAAAAAAGAAATGTGGTTCTACATAGCCTGTGAGGATCTTTAAATCACTTTCAAAGTAATGCCTATTTATAAAAATCGGCATATTATCGGAAGTTTTCCCGACATTTTTAAGCATAGTTTCGTTTTTAGCATCATGGTCGATAACATTTACTCTATCCTTTAGTTTGCTTCCTAAGATTCTATTTAATTCATCCTCTCGTGATTTTCTATGAAGTCCTGTTGCTATCAAAACGTTTATTCTCCTATCCTCTATACCATAAGAGTTTAATTCTTTTATTAATCCCTTTAGAATGATTTTTGAAGGGACAGGTCGTGTAGCATCGCTCACAACAATACAGACTTTTTTGATCTCTTGTATTCTCTTCTTTTTTATTATCCCTTTTAAGGATGGTGTTCCTATTGGATTCTTTATGGCATTTCGAATTTTTTCTATAGGATTTTGAATTTCCTTTTGCTCTTTTGGATATAAAATTTTTACATTCCAATCGGGATTAAGGTTAATGTTTAAGCCGGTTCTACCGTAGTCTAACTTCAAATTTTATCACTTTTTCTATTATTGATTGTTATGTAGAATCTCTCTGGTTTGCTCAAAAATCTCATATGTTTCCACTCCTGCTGGACATTTAACGAGACATAAACCGCATAATTGACAACTATGGAAAATTTCAGATATCTTTTTATTCGGTTTTAATTCTCCGTGAACTAATCCGTTTAGAAGATTTAATCTTCCCCGAGGGCTGTAAGTTTCAAGCTCATAATGGATTTTAGATGGACATGTAGCTATGCAAAACCCACATCGTATACAATTTAATTCTAAGTTTTTATTAGGTTGATTTTTTAATACTCTATTTGAGCTAATTTTTTTTAAAGGCCGCGGATCTCCTTTTCCTATTCCTGGGTTAAGAATCATATTAGGATCAAACATTTTTTTGAATTGATGCATAAGTTTAATAACAGATTCATCATGTTCAAGATGTAGGTATGGAGTTTTTACTTTTCCTATTCCGTGTTCCCCGGTAAGACTTCCTCCCGACGGTATAATTATATTTTCATACAAATAATCCATAGCCTTTTGAAATTCTTTTAAATCTTGTTCATTATTTTCATTAAATAAGAATTTTGGATGTAAATTCCCTTCCATATGACTTATAACGGCAACTTTTAATCGTTCAGCGTTTATTTTTTCGGGGATTTGCTCTATTTTTCTAATTGTCTCAGCAAAATTAGTTATTTTAATGGTACAATCCTCTACACAAACGGTTGGTTTTATTCTGGCCACTGCTGGAAGGTTTGCTTTTCTTGCTTGAATTAATTTATCCCTTTCTTCATCGTTTTTTGCGATTTTTTGAAAAATAGGGTCATGTTGAATGATTAGATCAAATATTTGAGAAAAACTATTTTCAACCTCTTCTGAGCTAAAACCGTCAGTTTCTGCTAATAAGACATAACCTTCTGGGTAATCTCTAAATTCCCCTCCTAAATATTCTCTTACTGCTCGAAAGATTACTTTACCCATAAATTCTAAAAGGTTGGGCATAATAGCATTCTTTCTTATGTCTAAGACTGCTTCTTGAATTTTTTCTACATCATCGAAGATAAACATCCCTAACTTACGGTATTCAGGTAATGGGCGTATTTTGAGCCCTATTTTTGTAATAACTCCTAATGTTCCCTCCGAACCAATAAATAAATCTTTGATATTGTATGAAGAAACTGATTTTAAAACTTCAGTTCCTAACTTCAATTTACGTCCATCTGGGAGAATCACTTCAAGATACATGACATATTCCTTGGTAACTCCATACTTAAAAGCTTGCACTCCCCCCGCATTTGTAGCACACATACCTCCAACTGTCGCTACCGAACTTGAACCTGGATCGGGAGGAAAAAAATATCCATATTTTTTTAACTCTTCATTTAAATCATCGCAAATAACCCCTGGTTCTAATTCTACCATATTATTTTCAATATCAATATTAAGAATTTTATTCATTGAGGAGAAGTCTAAGACTATCCCTCCGTAAGGAGTCATTGCACCACCCGAAAGACTGGTTCCATTCCCCCGAGGGATAATTGGAATCCTTTCCTTATTGGCTATTTGTAAAATTTGGGCTATCTGCTTGGATGTTTTTGGTCTTAAAATAAGATCCGGAATCCATTCTTTTTCAAAAATTGTCCCTCCAAAAGCGTAGGTCCATTTTACCTCTTTCTCGCTGAAAAAATTCTTCGGTCCAACAATCTCCTTAAATTTTATTAGGAGATTCTGGGAGATGTTACGATAAGTAGAGGACATATTTTTCTTACTCATGCGCGTTCAAATTTTTAAAAGAAAGGATAATTAAAATTCTTATTTTTAATATTTAATAATCTGATAGTACTTTGCCAAATTATAATGTCGAAAATTTGTTACCACTATAACCCCAAGATCTCAAGATATTCTCAGCTCCTTCCATAATGTTAGCTATAAAGTCTATTAAAGGCAATTTCTTATCAATATGCCCGGAAGCCGGACTCCAAATTGGTTTATCTTTTAGAGAGAAGTGATAAATCTTTTTATAATAATTTTCCTCGAAAATATCTTGATTAATAATTCTTTCTTTAATACCTTTTGAAGCAGGACATTCCTTAGTTGCCATCACGGCTGTTCCAAAGCATACCGCTTCAGCGCCCATTGCTAATGCGGCAAGAAAACCTCTTTCATCTCCGATCCCTCCCGCAGCAATTATGGGAGTATCCAGCATTTTTTTAGCCATCGTTATGTTGATCAAGGTAGTATTCTGATAAGGGTTCTTAAATCCCGTACCTTCCAACCCCACTAATGTTATTCCATCTGCTCCATCTTTTTCTGCTGAAATGGCATGCTTCATATTCGCACATTTATGAAACCAATAACCGTCAGCTTCATGAATTTTATCTCCAATGACTTTAGCTTTATAAGCAGAGGTGGTGAAAATTTTAACTCCGGCTTCTAGTGCAATATCCAAAAACTCTAAATACTTCTCGATTGAAGGTGCTTTTGGGTTTTTTTCTCTCACATCGGGTGGTAGCACGGAAAAATTAATACCAAAAGGCTTTTTGGTTATATCATTCGCTTCATCAAGTGCTCTTTTAAATTTTTCGGGATTTCGGTAATTAAGTGCCGTTATTATACCCAACCCTCCTGCATTCGAAAACGCCGCGGCAAATTCCGTTTTGCCAAGGCCTGCAAAAGCACCCATAATGATTGGATACTTTACTCCTGTCATTTCTGTAAACTTAGTTTCCCACTCCATATATGGTTGAAATATTTTACCCTTTAAAAGATCATTCTAGATCCTACAATTAGAAATCTTTTGATCTCCTTATTTATAATAATCTTTATATATGAGTTCTTAGGAATAATATTTGAAATTAGGATTTAAACTGGTAAAAAGGAAATGAAAACAAATTTCGCTATTTTTATAAAATCCTATAAAATAAAATACTTTATAAGAGATATTGGGAATCTTTTAATAATACAATGTGAAATAAATAATTAAGATCTTTTTTGTTATTTACTGTATCTATATTTTTAAATAGAATAATTTGTATAATAAATTTGGAATCTCTCTCAGCATAATTTTAACGTAATTAATAATGCTATTGAAATGAAATGGGAACCCTACAAGATATTTGGATTTTAGATCAGAGTGGAGCAACACTATATAGTCGAGTATTTAATCCAAAGGTTAATGAACAACTTTTTGGAGCATTGATGAGCGCATTAAATCAATTTGCAGAACAAGTTTCTGAAGGAGGTATTTCTAGTTTTGAGTTAAGCGATACTCGGTTTAATATCCTAAAGAAAAAAGAGTTTTTATTCATTGCGAATTGCGAATCTGGAAAAAATAAGAAAGCGAAAAAAGAATTAAATAAAATTTCCGAGAAATTTTTCGAGTTATATGGAGAGAAATTAGATTCTGGGACTTGGGATGGTGATGTGAATCTTTTCGAAGATTTTGGAGACCATATCGAAGATTCGCTGCAAAGTGCCTTAAAAAACTTCAAAAAAGCATTCTGGTAAAGAGTGTCTATGGAAAAAGAAAATCAAAGACTCTCTTGAAAAAATAATTGAAGATGCTTTCTGCTGATCCGAGGAGAGCTTGTGTGCAGTTTAGAATTTTTATCTTATTTTGACACATCAATCTTCAATCATAAATGACTTGAACTACTTCTGTATGACTTCTATCACCTTTACACACTTCTTTATATGTGGGATCTTCCTTCCATCCTCCAGAGTATCCTGCGGCTGTAGAAACATAATTTATAAGTATTAGGTTCTTTTTTCCATATTATATTACCAAGTTATTTTTTATAAGAACCTCCAGGTCAATGAGAAACGATTGTTCTCTCCCTTTTTCTGTAGAATATTCGGAATGGATGGTCGACTTGGGGATCCGAGTGCTCTCTTGAGTTCCAAAGTTGATGAGCAAAGATTTTTGTGTTTCTCTCTCAATTTTGGTAAAATTTAACGTATTCTAAATTTTTTAATATCATAATAATAATAGAAAAAAATTAAAGGAACCCTTCTATTATTCTCTTGAAGAGATAATTAGTGTATTGGGATGGTTTCTATGGAAAAAGAAAATTTTAAAACTGATATGAAAAATACTAAAAAGGAATTGAATGAATTTAAAAAACCTATGAGAGTTAACTTGCTTTCCACTGAGGATCTAAATAATTTCATCGAAAACTTGAATAAACCAAGCTTTCTTGGTTCTGTACATTTCAATCGAGATGAAACTTCCAAGCGGGATACTATAGAAAAACAACTTATTAATTCAGTGGGAACTGATAAATTATCTGAATCAATTAAAAGCACCCTTTTTAACCCGATAACCAAGTTTCTTATTTTGGCTTGGATAGCCTTTAACATATTTTGGTTAATCTTTGGATATCTTCTTTAAGGATACCTTTTATTATTTCTTTTCTAAAAGGCTATACTCTTTTTGATACAATTAAAAGAGCATATTTTGAAACCATGTACCCTTTATTAATTCCATAATTTTTGTTTCAAATAAATTTTAAAGAAATCTATTTCTTTTTTACTTAAGAGTCATTTAATAAGAATTATATTAAATTTTAATAAAAATACCCACGAGTTAGGAGATAATTGAAATACGATATCATCATTATTGGCGGGGGAGTCATAGGTTGTGCTGTAGCAAGAAATCTTTGTAAATACGATCTTGATATTTGTGTACTTGAAAAGGAAGCAGAACTTGCTATGGGAACAACAAAAGCCAACTCTGGGGTTGTTCATGCGGGTTATGCCGCAGAAAGAGAATATATTAAAAGAGACTTTTGTATTCGAGGAAACAAACTCTACTCAAAAGCTGCTGAAGAATTACATTTTCCTTTCAAGAGAATTGGGTCATTTGTCGTGGCTTTGGAAAATGAACATATTAAGAAATTAGAAGATTATAGAAAAAAGGGAGTAGAGGATGGCATCCATGATTTGGAACTTATACTTGATAAAGAAAAGATAAAACGAATGGAGCCAAATCTCACGGATGATGTTGTTGGAGCTCTTCACGCTCCATCAGCGGGTATAACAAGTCCCTATGAATTAACCTTTGCTTTGGCTGAAAATGCTGCAATGAATGGAGTAAAATTCTTCAGAAATCAAGAAGTTATGAAGATAAAACATCAACAATATACATTTACTGTTACGACTCGAACAGATGAATTTAAAGGTTCAAACTTAATAAACTGTGCTGGACTTTATTCGGCGGAAATCTCAAAGATGCTCGGGTTAGATTATTTTAATATCATCCCCCGAAAAGGAGAGTACATTTTATTTGATAGAAATGAAATTCAACTAAATAAAGTGCTATTTCCTACACCCACGGAAATTTCCAAAGGAATTTTAGTATGCCCTACCTTGCATAATAATACGTTTGTTGGACCAAATGCCCAAAACATTACGGATCTTGACGATACCTCGACCACTACCTCGGGACTCAAGGAGATCTTGGAAGGAGGAAGGGAGTTGATTCCGAACTTACCGCTTGATGCTACAATCCGCAACTTTGCTGGACTGAGGGCAGTACCTACTCCTCAATATGATTTTATAATCGATAATACTGATATCTATGGTTTTATTAATGTTGGAGGGATTTTATCTCCTGGGTTAACTTCATGTATGGCTATTGCTGAGAGAGTTCAAGAATACCTTGAATTATTAGGGGTACAAATGAAGGTGAAAGAAGATTATAATCCAAACCGACCAAAACCCGAACGGTTTAAGGATTATTCAAAGGAAGAAATTGATAAAAAAATAAAAGAGAATCCTGCTTGGGGCAGAATAATATGTAGGTGTGAAACTATACCCGAAAAAGAGATAATAGATGCCATACATTCTCCTGTTGGAGCTCGTACTATTGATGGGGTTAAATTCCGTTGCCGACCAGGAATGGGTAGATGTCAAGGAGGGTTTTGTCGCCCCAGAGTTATCGAAATACTTTCACGTGAATTGGATGTTCCCTACGAGGAGATCACCAAGAAAGGAGAAGATACAAACATCTTAATCGCAAAGACTAAAGAAATAAGATTACAAAAGCTACAGGAAGAAGGAGGGGCAGAATGAAAACTTCAGAGTATGACGTTGTTGTTATAGGTGGTGGAGCAGCAGGTTTAGCTGCAGCTATAGAAGTTAAGAAAGCCGGTTATGATGTTTTGATCATTGAACGAGCCTTAGAACTGGGAGGGATTCTTTTACAATGTATTCACGCGGGATTTGGCTTAAAGGAATTTGATGAGGAACTAACTGGACCTGAATATGCCCAACGTTTTATAAATGAAGTAGAGGAATTAAATATTCCGTATAAACTCGATACAATGGTAATTGAATTTACTCCAAAAAAGAAAATTTATGCTATTAATAAAGACGATGGACTTATGGAAATAAACGCAAAATCTATTATTTTAGCCATGGGATGTCGAGAAAGAACCCGTGGGGCTATAAATATTCCAGGTTTTAGACCTGAGGGAGTATATACAGCAGGAGAAGCTCAACGATTTGTGAATATTGAAGGATATTTACCCGGACGAGAAATTGTAATTCTTGGGAGTGGAGATATTGGAATGATAATGGCCAGGAGATTAACATGGGAAGGCTGTAATGTAAAAGCTGTAGTTGAGATTTTACCATATGTAAGTGGACTTATTAGAAATCAAGTACAATGTTTAGAGGATTATAATATTCCGTTAATAACAAGTTATACCGTCACAAGGATCCACGGGAAGCACAAGCTTAAGGGATTGACGATTGAGAAAGTAGATAGAGATTATAATCGTATAGTTGGTACAGCTCGTTTTATCGAATGCGATTGTCTCTTATTATCCGTGGGTTTGATACCCGAAAATGAATTAACAAGAAAAGCAGGAGCTGGTCTGTCTGGAATGGGTGGTCCAGTTGTAGATAACAATTTAGAAACTGATATTGAGGGTGTATTTGCCTGCGGAAATGTTCTTCAAGTTCATGATTTAGTAGATTTGGTGTCCGCAGAAGCTAAGCGAGCAGGAAAAAATGCGGTAGAATATATCGAAGACAGATACGGGAAAAAATTAGAATATGAAGGAGAGATTGAATGTCTTGCTGGAGATAATGTAAATTATGTTAAACCAGATTATATAAATAAGTCAGATTTTGGAGAGGATATTATTTTTACATTTCGGGTTAAACGTCCTGATAGGAGAATTCTAATTCAATTTAAGGACGAAGCAAATAATGTTCTCTATAAAAAAAAGAAACGATATGTAATTCCTAGTGAAATGAATGAACTAAAATTGAATTTTGAAAAATTAGAAGTTAATAAGAATATAAAAAAGCTTAAGGTTGAAGTTATCCCAAGACCTGAGGTTTTAATCGAAGAAGAGAGGTCTTAAAAAATGCAAAATAGATTCGATTCTGGAGAAGAAAGTAGTGTTATTAAAACAATTCGTTGTATTTTATGTCCAACTGGATGCGAAATTGATGTAAAAAAAGGAACTGGGGATGAAGTAGAATTTGAAGGGTATACTTGTAAACGTGGTTTGGAATATGCTAAGCAAGAATACTATGAACCAAGGAGAGTGTTAACTACAACCATCAGGGTTCGTAATGGATTTTTACCCTTAGTCCCTGTAAGGACTGAAAAAGCTATTCCGAAAGAAAAAATTGAAAGTGCTTTAAATATTATCGCACAAAAAATTATTGATGCTCCAATCAAAATGGGAGATTCATTAATTAAAAATATCGCTGACACAGAAATAGATTTAATAGCTAGTAGAAATCTACAAGAAAGTTAGTCCTTTCTTTTAGGTATTAGCTCATCTTATGTTTATATCTTTATTTTTAAAATTTTAATCTCCAATAAATAGAGAATTCTAACCAACATGTCAGATCTAGACGAAATAGATAGAATCGCAGATAATCTTTATATTGGAGCTTATTGGCCAAGACTTAATTTTGATAAGCTCCGTAATGAAAAAATCTGTGCAATTGTTAATTTAATGGAAGAAAATTTATATGATCCAAGACCCGAATTTGAATATTTGTTCATGGGGTTTCCAGATAATACCTATCCGCCCCATGAATATATTGAAAGAGTTTTTCAGTTCATTGATGAGAAAAGGGATCAAGATAAAAATGTATTAGTCCATTGTGCCATGGGCATTAGTCGATCTGGGGGGATTTGTACCGGTTATTTACTTAAATTAAATCCAAAATGGACTTGGAAAGATGCTGTAAACTATATTGAGCAAGTGCATGAAATAATGCCCGCATTAGAAATTAGGGAATCAATCTTAGATTACTTAGAATCAATTGAAGGTAAAAGAAGAGATTAGAAATAAAGAATAGCATAATAAAAAGAAATAAATTTAAACGATTTTATTTTTATCTTCAGATATATTACAATATGTATATTAGCATATTACTTCTTCAATGTACATTGATTGATTTTGATAGCTTGAAGGCAAATCCCCTACTCTCCAGCCTTCCATAGTTGTCTCACATGTATAATAATTTTTTCCATTATATTCAAGATACCACCCATCCCCCCATGTTGGTGTTTCATCCAAATGAACACCTGCAAAACAATGACCAGGGACTACAATTAAAATACTATCATATCCAAGACTTTCTAAAAGTGAGACAAATAATATTGATTTATCTTCGCAATCTCCTCCTCCCTCACAGATTGTTTCAATTGGATATTTGGGCATATCATCCTCTTCAGAAATATAATGAATGGAAGGGGTAAAATTTCCTTTATCTTGAACAAGATTAAGAAGAGCATTAGCAACTTCTTCTTTATCATTTTCATTACTACATACTCCAGCGACAGTTTGAGCCATAAAATGAACAGAAGAAGCATTACAAAAACTTTCGATCGATTGGACAAGTGAAATATATGAATCTCTTTTTACTGTGTGTTCTTGATATAAACGAAAATGAAAGTAGTTTTTGAATGAGATTTTAACCCAGTAATTCCAACTTTCAGTTCCATAATTTGTATCAAAAATAATGTTTTGCATAAAATGCAATCCTATATCAGTGGATTCTTCAATATTGTCAAGAATTGTCTCAATATCATCAATATCTTCTTCTAATCCTTCTATTTCATTTTTCGCTTGATTATAATCTTCTCTCAATTGAAAATATATAAAAATTTGAGATATCCATCCCACTGCTAAAAATCCCGCAACTACGAGAGCTAATATGAAGAATATTTTAAATTTATTTTTAGGTTTTTTTAAATTTTCATTTTTAGGTTCTATTCGATTTTTAGTATCATCTTCTGGATTTATTTTTAAACACCTTGATCTATTTTAATTATTTATTAGATCTATTTCTATAAATAATAATTTGTGTGTCATAAAAAGACATTTTTCAAGTTATAAAAAATAGTTGTTAGTTGTTCAAAAAATAAAAGATATAATAAAGTCTATTTTAATACAAATTTAAAATAGTTTATCATGATGGATTTAACAGCATCCACAGCCACATGAATGGCCTTTATCTGGTTCACAACCAGTTTCTAAGATCTTAATTTTAAAATTCAAGCTTTTACCAGCTAAAGGATGATTTAAATCTATTCTCACTTTTTCGTCAGTAATTTCCTTTACTGTTGCGGGAATTTGTTCATTATTGGGACCCATTAAAGCAATCATCATTCCTTCCTTAATTTCCTTAAGGTTTGGGAATTTATCTTTTGGAATCTCCTTGATTAACCCATCTTGATATTCTCCATAGGCTTCTTCTGGTTCCAATTTGATCTCGTATTCGTCTCCTATTTCTTTTCCAACTACTGATTTTTCAAAACCTGGAATAATTTGTCCACAGCCTACTTCAAATTTTAAAGGTTTTCCATCATTCGCTTTCGTACTATCAAAAACTGATCCGTCTTTTAACGTTCCAGTATACTCGACTTTAATTACGTCGCCTTCTTCTATTGCCATTTTTATTCACTTCCAAAAATTTCTAACTTCATAAATGAACTAACCCTTAATTATTTCACCTTTATATATTAAAATTGTTTTTATTTCCTTTTTTAGAAACTATTACAATCTTTTTTTACTCAATTCGATAAAATAATTACTACTCGAATTATCTTAATCGGTTTGAAAAAAAATATAAATCCAATTAGGAAAGAAAAGGAAAGGTAAATCATTGCTAAGAGATGTAAGAATTACTTAGAAAACATTTCATAAGATTTTTGGTTTTTGATACATTATATGAAGTATCGGATGATAAAACGAATAAATAATACCTTAGTAGCCGGTCATTCACAGCATGGAAAATCAAGCTTAATTGAAGCAATCGTAGGGAAATTTCCTGATGTGCTTGATTTTGAATTAAGCCATGGTACCACGGTAAGTTTAAAAGTTATCCAATTTCCTTTAAGGCAAAAAAATCTGCTCATAAATTTCCTAGATAGTCCAGGACATGCAGACTTTAAAGGGAGCATTGCCTTAGGTTTAGAATTTGCTGATCTCTTATTGTTAGTAATTTCGGGGAATGAAGGATTCCAAGCTAGGACATATTGGCTTTATAATCAAGCGAAGCAAAAGAATATACCTGTAATAATAGCTGCAACGAAAATGGATTTAGCCAATGCGAATACAAAAAAAATAACCAGAGAACTTGAAAGACTTGGTGATCAGAATCTTCCGATTGTTCGAACATCAGCTAAGGAACTATTCGGTATGGAAGAATTAATTGAACAAATATCTATTTATGTAAAAAAGAGGGAATCCATAGATTCCTACCTTCAATTTATTGTTCTTGGGTTCGAAGAAAGAAAGGGTTTGGGGGAACTTCTCGATATAGGAGTTCAATCGGGTACAATTGAGAGTGGAAGCTGGCTTTCAGAAAACATAAAAATTAGACAAATATTCTCATTAAAAGGAAAACCGTTAAAGAGTGCGAAAGAGGGACAAATTGTTCAAGTATCACTTAGTCAGGACATTGATCTAAATTTGGGAACAAGGTATAGACAAGGTAAATTTATATCTCCTAAAATTGAGAGTGGATTATCAGAAATTCAACCCCGTAAAGAATTTCATATTACAATCGATGATCCTAAAAAATTTGAAATTGCGATGGAAATATTGGAAAATCTTAAAAAAGTAATTCCTTCATTTGATTTTTATACCGAAAAAAGCGATATTAACATCCTTGTAGTCGGAGATCTTCAGTTTGAATATATAAAAGAAAATTTACAAAACCTAATAGATTTTAGAATAATAGAATCAAGAGTAAAGGGGATAATAACTATAGATAAGATAAGTATGGCTCATTACAAATCCGCACGAGTACGAATAGTCCCACGATTTAAAAATAAATTAACTGTTTCTCATACTAATTCTGAAGAAACTAGCCTTACAGACTTTTTAGGAGCATCAGCTGCAAGAGAAGCTTTTCATCTTGATGGGCTTCATGTTGATATCTATAACGGAAAAAATGAAGATCATATTGCCCAAGCGATCGCAAAGGCTATAGAAAAAATTAATATTATTAAGATTATTCCGCACCAAGACATTATCGTTAAAATAGAAAATTATCACGATATATATTCCTTAATTGAGAAATACGATATAGAGGTTCTTTATCAGTCTCAAGCTAAGATCTTCTTTTTGCAAGTTAAAAACCATGAGTTCGAAGAGTTTTTTAATTCATTGATGAAGGTCTCTAATGGACAAGCAGAAATGAAATTATTTAAGTTTGACCAAAGGGAAAAAATACTCGCAGTTGATCCCGGTACTCGTCATTTCGGTTTCTCTAAACTCACGGGTAAAGCAGGTGAAATACCATCCTTATGGTATGTCAATCTCAAGGATCATCTTGAAAACTTAAGGTCTCATAATGTGGCGAAGGAACATCTATCTCGAGAATTAGATATTTTTCTAGAAGATGAAAAAGAACTGATAAATAAGATATTCATCGGAAATGGTCCCGGTTCCGAATTCATTATTGAATTTTTAATTGAGTATTTTAACATCCCCTGCGAAGATGGGGATTGTATTGTTTCTGATTTCGAAACCAAAAAATCACAACCTATAACAAAACCTCTTTATAATTCAAGGTTTGATCCTCCAGAGATTTTTTTAGTGGATGAATTTAAAACCTCAAAAGAAGCCTTATATCATTTAAAGCAAGGGAAGTTAGTAAGTGAAGTAAAATCGAAAGGTTTTGTAGACCATGCAATTGCTGCACTTTTAATCGCTAAAAGAGGTATAAAGGGGGAAGTTGTGAATCTTAAGAAAAAACCTATGAAACAATTAAAGGATTATGTAGCAGAAACTTATTCTGGGACATATTCTTTTTCCAGTATGCATAAAGTTAGAAATTTAGAGGATTTAGAGCAAGGAATGTTTCTAAGAGTAAAAGATTCGAGTAAATTAGACTCAACCCTTGAAAAAGGGGATGTAATAAAATTTTTGGGATTCGGAAGAGGTTTTAATAAGATACATGCTACAACAATTACCGGAAATAAAATTATCGTGAAATTTAAAGCCTCCATACAAGTAAAGAAGGAATTTTTTGACATTTTCGTTCCGATGAAAGAACGATAATTAGGATTAAAATCTTTTTTTAGACAATTTTATGATCTTTTACCCTCCTCATTAGATTAAATGGATTTTAAAAATTTTGTAGTTGATATCCAGTTTTAGTGAGGAGAGGAATCAGATTGTTTTCCTTATACAAAAATATATATAACACTTTTTAGTTTAATAGTTTAAACATCTATAAGGTTTTATTCTAATAACAATATAAGAGTTGATTTTTTTGACAGAATTTGAAGAGAAAGTAATTGATCTTTTAGAAACGATTAATGAAAAATTAGATAAAGTTCTAGAGGGAGGCTCTGGAGGATCTACTCCCGCAGCGAGCACTTCAACAGCACCAACAACCGCTTCAGGCTCGGGATCGGCCACTATAGAAACATCAGGTGGAAAGAAACCCTCTGAAGTTGTCGAGAAACAAGAGAAAGAAGAAAAAGAAAAGGAAGCTCCTCCAATTGAGGGAAGAAGAGTATGTCCCAAATGTGGGGGAACCGACTTTAAAGAAGTTGAGGATAAAAGCAGAGTCTTGCACCAACAAGGCGGTATGAAGATATACGCGAAAAATCATGTCTGTAAGAACTGTGGCTATAAATTCCCCGCTTAAAATATCTCATTTGTAAATTAAAACATCATTATTTTTTCATTTTCTTTTTATTTAAACCACTTATTAATCTTAGCTTCCTAATCCTTCAGCATTATTAATGACGCTTTAATGTTTATTCAGTTTCCTTCAAATTGACAGTATAAATTTTTAGAAATTCCACTAATAAATCGTGAAAGTTTATTTGGATCCGTTTTTCCTCCTCAATAATTTCTTTTCCTTTAGCATAAAAGTCATCCACTAAAAAAAGTATAATATCAGTATCCCATCCTAACCCTTTAGCCTTGTGGATAGTGGATAATATCATTTATATATGACTTGAGGAGTCAAAATTTTTGTCAAATTCAATTCCGAATTGTTTTATCGAGGAATGTTTTTCATGAAATATGAATTCCTCTCCTAAATGGTTATATAATTCTCTGGCGTTTGAAATTAAAAGTATCACTTCGAGTGAATCTTCTTTTGGTTTCGCGATAATGATCCGAATGGATGGTTCTTTTTGGCTTCCTTTATTGTAAATTGTCACGTTCTTTATTGGCGAAAGAAAAGAATCTTGAAGCTGTTAATACTCTTCATTTCTAAGAATCTTACTTACATTGTATTCACTTGAATTATCGAAATAAGATATATATCTCGCCAATAAAAATTCCTTAAGTCATTATTTAAATTGTGAAATTTTTCTTGCCTTTCTTCAAATTTTATTTAAAGCTGGAGCAATACATTCAAAAATTCATGAATATAGTAATGCTATACAAAATTTCAAAATACAATAATAAGGTTGAAATATATGGTATTATTGTCAGTCTTGTAATCTGAACGATCACATCTGAAATGAAGTCCAAACTCAGTGTAATTGCTAATTTATAAAAAAAAAATTAATTAATACTTAGGTTTCCAGTCTCTCTTTTTACCGAATCTATACATTATATATGATGATATGCCCCATGAGGTAAAAAATAATAATAGATTGAGTCTTCCTCTTAATAGTGATGGTAATCCACTCAGTGGACCCCATTCAGAACCAATAAGTATAGCACTCAGAAAAAGCCAGAGAAACCCACCTAAACTGAATCCTCCACATCCTACTAACATTATCTTTCCGATAATCTTCTCATATTTTGGCACTCTGCCATAGTAAGCTATTAGGATAAAGAGTGGGTGTCCAATGGTTATAATTAGCATGAGTAGTAAATCTATAACTCCAATGATAAATAAGGGCCAAAAGATAATAAGTGAAGATCCATAAGCACCGATATTAATCCATAACCAGTTTTTCTTAAACTGTGTCCAAAATTTTTGAACCTTTTTCTTAAGATCCTCCTTTTCTTTATTTTTTTCATTCATATTATTACCTCTTTAGATCTTTTAACAACAATTTATATAAGAACTTTTACAAACAGCAAGAGCACCATGTAATATTGACATCCAGTAGAATGCTTCAAGACACCATGCACCGGCAACTGGATTCCACCATATTAACGCAGCACATGCACCTAGTGTTGCAGCACTTACAGCTGCCTTGCACCATTGGCAATCCCAATAAGGGTCTCCTCCAAAACACCCCTCCTCATCCCCTGATGGTATTGGATATTCTGGTGGCGGGACAATATAATCCAATATTACAGTAGAAGTTTCTTGAGTGTCTAAGTCATATGTACGAAGATCTTTTTTTATAAAACCTGAAAATTCTTTCACTTCCTGGCTAATCTCTCGATAATTATCTGATAAACTTTTTAGATAATCATCCATACTTTTTCTGTATATATTTGAAAGTACTTTTGCTGCTTTTCCAATTATCTTGTAATATTGGGATAGTGTTATATTTTTATGTATATGGATTGACTCTAAAGTGATAAATTTTGATTTGTCCTTTGGCGTGTATATAATTAAAGTCTCTATTGATTCATAGAAATTTGATTTTGAAATTTCCAGTATAGATGTTATAGATAAATTATTGTTATTATTTTTATTACGATATTCTAAAAGGTAGTATCTTAAAGTATAACTTGGACTATTATACTCATTGTAGTAAAGTTTATAAAATTGATTTACTCCATCACTATGCGACTCAGAAGAAAACAATAAAGTTCTTTTCATAAGAGTTTCATAACTAATTTCATCGATCTCGTATTCAATAAGGACCTCTTTATAGGTTTCATTTTCTTCTAAAACGTTGATCTCAACCGAAATCTCAGTACTATTCTGTAGATCATTGACATCTCCCTCCGGACACCCGCAACTACAAGAATCAATGATTCTGGGAGTAATTTCAATATTTCCCTTATCCTCAACGACTACGTTATGAGAAATTGACCAAACAGGGTACCCCGCATCAATCCAAGCTAAAATGCCACCTTCCATATTAAAAACATTAGAAAATCCCTCATCCACGAGTATCTGACTAGAATTTTTACTTCTCGCTCCCGATTTGCAATACACAATAACTAAGACGTCTTTATATTGATCTATTTCGGAAAGATTATTTTCTAAATCTTCATAAGAGAGTTGATCAGCATCGTATAAATGAGTTACTGAATACTCCGCGTCTGTTCTTACATCCAAAATTAGCAAGTCGGAATGCTTGCTTTTCTTAATCATCTTACGAGCCGTTTTTACTGAGATGTCATTATAAGACTCTGTATAAGCAAAGACTTGGGGAATAAAAAGAAGTCCGGGCAATATTAGCAGGATTATTATGATTGGCGAAATCCGTTTTATATTTAGATTGTTTATTTGTATTTTCATCTTAATGATTCCCTCCAATTCGAATTAATTGAAGTAGACTTTTTTATAGACAGATTTTTGTTGAATAATAAGATGTGAATTAAGTATTTAAATATTATCATTTGAGAAGTTTCATCAAATTGAATGATAATATTTTTAGGATTATCAATTTCAAAAAACTTCCTCGACAGATGATTTGGAAAAAAGAACATCAATATTGGTAATAGACTCTTAAAAAATTGATTAAGAAAGATGAGAAACCACCATTGAGAATTCTTACAACACATATGCTAGATTATATAAGTTTGAAGGGTATATAATTACTTTAATGATGGTTCACTTTTAATCTAAAAGATTTCACTAATCCATATATACATCTTTGAATTGCATATCAAATAAATGCTTATAAAATCCATCTGTCTTAACTAATTCTTTATGAGATCCCTCTTCAATTATCTTTCCTTTATCTAAGACTAAGATTCGGTCTGAATTAATAATTGTTGATAAACGATGTGCTATTGAGATACTTGTTCTATTTTCTAAAAGAGTTTCAAGGGCTTTTTGGATTAATAGTTCGGAATAAGGATCTATTGCCGAGGTTGCCTCATCTAATATTAGAATCGGCGGATCTTTGATAATGGCTCGTGCAAACGCTATAAGCTGTCTTTGTCCTTCAGATAGATTACTTCCTCTTTCTCCTACTATGGTTTCATATCCATTCTTGAGGTCCATAATAAAGTTATGAGCACTTACTCTTTTAGCTGCTTGAATCACATCCTCTTTAGTAGCCTTTAACCGTCCATAACGTATATTATCAAAAATTGACCCGGAAAAGAGAAAGTTCTCCTGAAGAACAATTCCAATTTTTTTTCTTAGACTTTCAATTTTAAGGTCTCTAAGTTCTTTTCCATCAACCTTAATAGAGCCTTGATTTGGATCATAAAACCTACTAAGTAACTTTATGAAAGTACTTTTTCCTGCACCAGTATATCCAACTAAGGCAAGTCTTTCTTTTGGGTTAATTTTAACAGAAATATCCTTTAATACTGGTTGATCGTCTTCATATGAAAAAAAAACATGGTCATATTCTATCTCACCTTTAACTTCATTTATAACTTGAGCATTTGGTTTGTTTTGAATTGAAGGTTCTTTATCCAAAAGCTCAATAATTCTAGATCCAGCAGCAATTGAGTTTTGTAACAATGTAAAGAAACTGATTAGTGAAATTAAAGGTTCAAAAAATTGAAATAAATAGAATATGAATGCAACCAATGTTCCTTGCGTCATTACTTGCTGTCTAATAAATAATCCGGCTGTAAAGAATAAGGTTAAAATGGCGAAAGTAAGGACAAGTGTTATAATGCCGGGGATGATAGCAAATAGTTTTGCCGACTTAAGTGTCATTTCTTTCTCTTCGGTTGTAGAATTGACTAATTCTAAAGCATTTTCTTCTTCTACAGCAAACGCTTTAATAATCCTCATACCCATAATCGATTCATCTAAACTACTCGTAACATCCGAAACTTTTTCTCTTAACTCCTTAAAGTATTTTCTTGCTTTTGTAAAAATAGGAATTCCGATTAAAATTAAAACGGGAATAATCATAAAGGACACGAGAGTTAATTGAGGAGATAAAATGATCATAAAGACTATTGCACCGAAAACTAAAAAGAAGTTTCCAATAACCATCAATAATCCACTTTGGATTAGTTCCTGAATTGTATTTACATCATTTGTGAGATATGAGACCTTTTTGCCAATAGTTTTATCTGGGCTATCATGATAGTCTAAACCTAATTTCTGAAACTTTATGAATAACTCTTCTCTTAGATTATACATCGTAAGAGTTGCAAGCTTTTGAATTATATATCCTTGGGCGATTCTTGTTAATACGGCTCCAATTGTAAATAAAAAGAATAATAAACCCATTTGATAAATAACTCTTATATCTCCTTGTCCTGCCCCGATTCCTCCTCCCAATCCTTCATCGATTAATTCTCTAAAGAGTAATGGAGAAATCCAGCTAAAAATCACATTCAATCCAATAAGAATGAAAAGAGGATAAAAAAGCTTCTTATTTTTTTTTCCTATATATTTGTATAGTCTTTTTACGACATAGGGGATATTATGTTTAGGTTTTCCTTCTTGTTCGGAGTCGTCTGTCTTTTTATTTCTTTTAAACATTAGCTCTCTCCTCTACTTTTAAGGTTGTGTAAAGTTTATGATAGATACCCTCTTTTTGTTTAATTAACTCATTATGGGATCCTAATTGAGCGATTTCTCCATTATCTAAAACTAAGATTCGATCAGCATGTCTGACTGTACTTAATCGTTGAGTTATTAATAAAGTCGTACAATCTTTAGAAAAAGATTTCAAATGCTTTTGTATTTCATATTCCGTATCTACATCTACCGAGCTAAAACAATCGTCTAATAATAAAATTTTAGGTTTAATAGCTAATGCTCTAGCTATGGCCAGTCTTTGTTTTTGTCCTCCAGATAATGAGGTCCCTCTTTCGCTAACCTTAGTTTCATACATTTCTGGTAATTCTTCTTCAATAAAGGTGTCAATATTTGCGATTTTAGCGACACTTTTTATTTTTTGCAGATCAACATTTCTCTTTCCGAATGAGATGTTTTCTTTAATAGATCTTGAAAATAAAATTCGTTCTTGTGATACATAGCCTATGTGTTTTCTTAAAGAATTCAAAGTAATATCTTTTATATTAATTCCATCGATCAAAATCTCTCCTTTATTTACATCATAAAACCTTGGAATTAATTTAATTAATGTCGATTTACCCGAACCTGTAGAGCCTAAAATTGCTATATTTTCTCCTGGTTTGATTTTAAGATTAATATTTTTAAGATCATAATAATGAACATCATCTTTATTGTCTGCATTATCTTTCCCTCCATTTTCATATGAAAAATAAACATTTTTAAATTCGATTAATCCATTGGGTTCCGATATTTGCCTTGGATTATGTGCTTCGTAAATCTCCTCTTTAGAATTCAAAATCTTTGTGATTCTATCAGCTGTCTCGCTTACTTGAGGCATATTTCCCAAAAATCGTGAAATGAAATATAAAGGACCGACTGAAAAATTCAAAAGTAAAACAAAAGCGAATAGATCCCCAAAAGTCATTTTTCCTTCAAAAACGAAGAGCCCCCCAAGTAATAACACAATCAAAAAAGCGATATTATCTATTAAATGAATTAGTGGATCAAAAGTTGCTTGTAATTTTATAATATCCATCGAATCGTTGAAGTATTCGTCATTAATAATTTTGAAATCGTTTACTTCATGGCTTTCTCTGGCAAATGATTTAACAACTTTTATTCCTTGTACATTTTCTTGAATGTCATGAGTTAAATCTGAATAAGTTTCTCGTGATTTTTTAAAAACGGGCCGCATCTTTCTTCTAAACATAAAAAGGACATAAAATAAAGCGGGACTAATGATAAGAACATATAGTGCTAACTCAACATTAATAACAAATAAAGCCACAAAACTTAGAGATACAGTTAATAATTCTCTAATAAAAAATTGTAAATTGTTACCCAGGAACTCTTTAAGAAGATTAACATCACTGGTCGTTCTTGAGAGAAGATCCCCCGTTTTATGATTATCTAACCATTTAAATGACATACGTTGAATGGTTAGGAATAAATCATTCCTTAGTTTGAAAATGATATTCGCTCCCATCCATCGGTTAATGTAAATTCTAATTGCGAATAAAACAGCGACAATTAATTGTATGATAAACAATAGTGTAAAGATGGGATAAACTTCTGTAATATCTCCTTGAGGATTAACTAAAATATCCAAAGCGGGTCCTAAAAAGAGGGGAAGCGTAAGGAACAAAATCGATTGGATAATCCCCAAGATTAACACTAGGATAAAAAGTGGTTTATATTCCCAAAGATATGCAAGAATTTGTTTTAAACTCGTTTTATAATCATGTTCTAAAAATTTCTTTCTACGTTCACAAAATTCTTGATAATAACTATCTTCCATTCTTGAGATGTTAAATAATTTATTTTAAAAATAGTTTTATACCTAAATTAATTATTAAAGTAATTAGTAATTAGATTTTTAATTCCGTTTTAATTGATTATGTTATCGGTTTGTTTTATTCTGCTGTTTTAACATTTTATTTACTCTAGGGAAGATCTTACATGAAAAACAGAATTGTCGCCTATATTAAGAACTTTTTACTGAATAATCTCACGAATATTAATGTACCTTATTCTGCTCAAATAGAATTAACCCAAAAATGCAATGCAAAATGTAAATTCTGCTCATTTCCTAACCTTCAAGAGCAACCTTATGCTAATAAAGAAATGAGTACAGAGCAAGTCAAGCAATTAATTGATGAAATATCCGAATTAGGCGTCATAGCGTTATCATTCACTGGAGGTGAACCTCTACTGAGAAAAGATCTTCCAAAGCTTATATATCATTCTGGAATTGAAAATAATCTTTTGACCGGTGTTGCATCTAATGGTTATTTATTTCCTAAACTTATGAATACACATGGTCTTGAGGGTTTAAACTACATCTTACTATCTTTAGATTATCCTTTTCCCAAAATGCATAACAAGTTTAGGGGAATTTCCGTTTTTGACAAAGTTATTAATACTATAAAATTAGCTAATAAAAGGGACATTAAAACAGTAATTAGTACGGTTGTTATGAATGATAACCTGCCATATTTAGATAAACTATGCGATTTGGCTAATAAATTAAACTGTTCCATCGAACTTTATCCATGTGAAGATATAATTAGAGAAATAAATGGAAGATCACATCAAATACAAAATATGGATGATTTTGTACCTCCATTAAACCTCTGGGCAAGGAAGATAAAAGATTTAAGGAGTAAGTATAACAATATCATTACAGACCCCCTTACCATCGAAATTATTGAGAAGGGAGGTTTTGGAGGCAATCCAAAATTTCAAGATATTTTAAGATGTCATGTGGCTAAAGCCTATTTATTTGTAAGATACGATGGATATATAAGTTTACCTTGTAAAATACACCCAATAAAAGAATTTAATGCTTTACAACATTCAGTCTCAGAAATTTTTAATTCAATAGAAGCGAGAGAAATTATGGAAAAGCATGATTCATTTGAATTTTGTGAAAATTGTAGACTCGGATGTGCGATTGC
>CAZZIC010000032.1:22322-29705 GCA_964653985.1 uncultured archaeon
ACATCCAAAGAATCCAAATCTTCTGAATCCAAATCTTGGAAAGATAGACTACAAAGCTAGATAAGGAAAGTTGAATTTATATAATTCATTCTATTAAGAAGAAACGCGAATTTTGAAGAACAAGATGAATCTTAGAAAACTTTTTTATATTATATTCGGAGCAATGCTCTTACTTAGTTTATTATTCTTTATCTTTTTCCAACAATTCTTTATTCTTCCCTTGATGTTTTGTTTACCTTTTTCTTGTGGTTCGGGAAGGAGAATCGAGAGACGTGTGAACCAAAATAATGAACCTCAAACTCGAGATAGAGAAACACCGACTCAAACGTCTGATAATTCAAGAGAGTATGAATATATATGTCCTAGGTGTGGAAGTGTTATAGAGGAAAAAAATCTGAGATTTTGTCCTAATTGTGGGAATAAATTATAAGAATATGCATTTTTCCGAGAATAATTATGAATGATTTAGAAGACCAGGAAGAGAGCGATATAAGGAAACAAATGGGATTATATTTATTTTTTGCTGTGATGATGATTCTCTTAAATCTGATAATTCAACTTTTTAACGAGTTTTACTTATCTATATTTATTTGCCAGAATTTGGGACATATCGAATTTATTCAATCATTTTATTGCTCGGTTGATCCATTTGATATGAGAGAATTCGGAGGTCAAGTATTAGCTGTCGGAATTACTTATATTACAAAATTTTTCTTGGATAAATTTTTAGTTTTTAAAAGAACAGAGATTCAGATCAAGGACACTTCACTTGAGTTTTTTAAGTATCTATTTTTTGCGATTATAACAACAATTGAAAACCTTGGGATTCAATTCATATTAAGCAATTTCCTCAATTCTCCACTAATTTTAAGTGCGATTATTGCTCTAAGTATAGGATATACAACTAAATTCTTTTTAGATCGTAAATATGTTTTTATAAACAAATAGGAAAAACCTTTAATAATTGAACTTTTTTAATCTATTTAATCTTAAAATAAGGGAAAAATCATGAATCTACAAAAAGAAGAGACCTATCGAGATTATTTTATTTCGGAAGTATTTGGTTGGCAAAAAGTAAAACTCTATAAAATTAAGCATTGGATATTTGATTTTGGAGGAGTTATGATCGGTAAAACATTTGTCTTGGAGAATTTAATTGAAATCATTAATCATGATTTAGGAATTGAAACATCACGGGAAGATCCTTTTTTTAAGAAGCATCGAAGAAGAGCGAGTGCTGGTATAATTTCTTCCAGAGATTTTTTAAAATTACTTTTTGATAAATATTATGATCCTAAGAAGAAGAAAGAGGGTGCTCTACCCGCTAAGAAGGCTAATGTAGGTTATTATTTAGAGATTTGGTTCAATATTTATAATAGAGTAACAAATCTATCACCAAATATGGAGGAAATTATTGAGCGATTAAATAAAGCAGGTTATACTGTTAGCTTGATGTCTAATACGGTAGATGTTCATGCTAAGTCGAATGAGATGAAAGGATTTTTTGAACTTTTTGACCATGTTTTTCTTTCAAATGAAATTGGAATAAGGAAACCAGATCTTGAAAAATATAAGCATGTATTAAATAAGTTAGATACGAAACCCAAGCGTTGCATTTTTATTGATGATAAGCTAAGAAACTTAATCCCCGCAAGAGAATTGGGGATGGCTGTTATAAAATTTGAATCTTTTGAAAAATTTAAAGATCAATTAAGCCAATTAGGAATTGATGAAATAAAAGAAGATTTAAGAAAGGACATAAAAGAAAAGTATAAAAAATACAAAAAATCTAAGAAAGCATATAAAAAAGCGAAAAAGGAATACAAGAAAGCAAAAAAAGAATTTTTAGAGAAAGAATCAAAATCTAAAGAGCGAAAAGAGAAATATTTAGATAAAAAGAGAAAGTACTATAAAAAGAAACTAAAATATAAGAAATATAAAGAGATTAAAGAGGAAGAACTTATAGGAAAAATTAGATTGGAAAGATGATATAACCTAAATCTGTATTTATATATTTTCCTTAATAACCAAATTCATAGACTCTTTTTAACTTGTTTTTAAGCCTTATTAAATGAAATTGTAATTTAAATAAAAAAATTTAATAGATTGTATGTTGTTTTTAATCATATGCCAGATGAAGGTAAAGATGAAATTTCCAAAGCTCTGAGCACTCTTGGTTGGGAAGAGGAGAAGCCCGAGGAAGAGGAAACAGCGGAAAAAGATACTTCTCAATCTGAACAAATTAATCTTTTAACTGAGGAAAATCAAAAACTAAATCAAAGAATTGAGAATTTAACCCGTAGAATCAAAGAAATTGAAGAAAATAATGAATCTCTTATTGATGAAAAATATAAGCTAATTGAGATGGTTGAGAAAAAAGAAACTACAATCGATCAATTACAGAGTTCTATTAATGAGGTAGTGGAAGACAAAGAAAAAGAGATTCAGAGTAAAAATGAACAAATTAACCAATTAAAAACTCAACTAAGTAATTTAGAAAGTAGATTAGATGAAGGAATGGTTGATTCTCAAGAAGTTCAAAAATTAAATCAAAAGATTCAAGAAAAAAACAATAAAATTGAAGAACTTTTCAATCAACTTGAAGAATTCAAAAACCAAGGGGTTGAAACTCAAGATCTGGTCAATCGATTACGGAAAAAAGATAATAAAATTAAAGATTTAAAAGAACAAATAGAATATCTACAATCAGACACGGTACCAAAATCTAAATTCGAAAAAGTTAGTGTTCTCTTAGAAAAAAAAGATGAAATTATAACTGAGAAAGAAAAAACAATTTTCGAGATGGAAAATTCTTATCAAGAATTACAACAAAAATTAAATGATTTACAACAACAACTCGAAACATTTAGCTTGGTAAAAAAAGATCTGGCAAAAAAGGAACAGAAAATCAAAGAATTGACATCAGAAGTAGAGAAATTAAGGCATAAAAATTCCGCAAACTTGGAAATGGTTGATCGTTTAGAAACAAAATTAGATGATGTTCAACAAAGATCGGGGAGTTTGAGTGCCAAATTAGAACTTAAAGTCGATAATTTACAAGAAAAACTTGACAAAAAGGATAAAGAAATCAAAGAGCTTCAGAAAGAGAACGAGAAATTGGAAAATAAGATTTTCGAATCAGATAAAATTGAAGATAAAATTCTTTCGGATTTACAAGATAAGAAAGATGAAACTTTAAAACTAGAAACTCAGTTAGAAAAGAAGGATAATGAAATTGTAGAACTTAAAAAAAGGATAAAAGTTCTCAGACGTGAATTATCAAAATAAATAGATAAAATTTTAGTTCACTTGGATATAATAATAAAAAAAGTTAAAAATAAAATAAGAATTATTTAATCTAATTGTTCAAACTATTTTTCTCTCCATTCTACTCCACATAAGCCACATTTATATTTCTTACCGTACATCCTAGGATAATCAAGAATGATGTTTGATTTATCTATACTTTCATGAATTGTTTCTTTATTCTCATTACCACATTTAGGGCATACTCTTCTACCTTCAGGTTTTTCTATGGTCATTATTGATTCATCTTCTTGACCTGGAATGCCCGGTGCTGCTTGTGAAGCTTTGGACGTTTTAATTTCGGGTTTTTTTGGTTTGATGGATGTTTCTTCCTTTTCCTCAGGTTCTTTTTCCTTGGGTTCTTCTTTTAATTCTTCTTTAGCTGTTTCTATTTCTTCTTTAGGTGGAGTTCCCGTGTCCTTTATCTCTGCCTTATGTTCCGGTTGTACCTTTTCAGCGATTTTATCATCTTCATCCTTTCCTTCCATTTCTGACTCTGCCTTTAACTGTATAGCATCAGATTCTTTATAGTGCGGTCCTTTTTCGATCATTTTGATAAATTCCTCATCGTCACCTTCCTCAAATATCTCCTCATTTTGAAGCCCTGCTCTATCGGCATCAATTTTTCGAGCCCATTGTCCAGATTTAACCTTTTCTTTCACATTGCACGCATTACCTTGCCAAACATAGACTTTATTTCCTAAATCCGCAACGTAGCAGTCTTCAGAATCTAATGAATCAAGTGAGTAAGGAACTTGAATCATTTTCATAGCATTTATATCTTCAAACTCTTCTGAGGATACTCTATAAAGCACATTAATATGTTCAGAAAATTGAGCATAATCTCCTGTTAAAACATCCTTAAGCATGGTTTTTGCTATATTTTGATCTACTACTTTCATAATGCCCATTTCTCTGACTAGCTTTAAGAATTCAGTTCCTTCTTGCCCTTGATCCACTGTTATAATCTTTGCTGAACCCCCTCGCTTTTGATCAAGTTGTCGGGCTTGCGCTGCTCCACCAGTCTTTTCATCTACACTGCATTTGCTCCCAATCCAAACATATATTACAGATTCATCGTCAAGAAGATACACATCACCGGTAGAAAATATCGGTTTATTTACTTCTGTGAGTTCTCCCTTTTCTATCATATAAAGTTTCATATAAAATCAACTCAAAAATTCTCATTAACAATATAATAATATTAATATAATTGAATCGTTATAAAAATGTTAATAATTTGAAAATAAATTTTTATGTATTCTTCGGTAATAAACAAAAATCAATCTTCGAAATTTTTTAATGCTGAACTAATTCTCCTCACCAACTCTGGGATCTTCTCAATGTCAACCGAACAATAGGCGATTCTTATTCCATTTATATTTTCTTCTAAGTTTTCAATTGGAATTACTCCCACTTTATATTCTTTAAGAAGATAATCTGCAAAATCAGTTGCCTTAATTTCATTCGGATCCAGATTTATAAAAAGAAAAAACCCTCCTGCATTTGGGTCAACAGAAAATTTGCTATCTTTAATTTGGGCTAATTCAATATTGATTTTCTCAAATCTAAGTTTCAATAAATTTACAATCTTCTCTCGATCTCTGATAATATCTTCAAATTTGTTATTTCCAAGAAGATTTGCCACTAAATTTTGATAAAATCTGTTACTATTAGAAATAGTACTTCGAATAATCCCTTTAAGCTTGTTATCTAACTCTTGTTTAAGAATTTCAAGATCTTCTTCGTTTTGAATCCAATTTTGTTTCAAACCGATTGTAATAAACCCAATTCTCCCTCCATAAAGGAGTAGTTCTTTTGTAATTCCGTCTAACTTTACAGGTATTATATCCTCATCTAACTGTTGCAGATCATAGAATATTGAATGTTTCATTGAATTATTGGAAAAAACATAGGGTTCATAGGCATCATCAATTAAAATTACAAAAGGACAAGCTAGTTCTTGTTTCTTTCTTCTAATAAAATCTATTAATTCATTTACCTCTTTAACTGTTGGTACATACCCAGTAGGATTATTTGGAAAGTTTAATAAGAGAATAATTTTTTCTTGATTCTTAGAAACTTGATCTATTGTTTCTTCCAATCCTTTTAGGTTTAAACACTTGTTTTTGAAGAATTGAAAAGATTCAATTTCAGCTCCAATCAATCTTTTTATTATATTATCATAGTTTCCCCAACGCTTATTGGGAATAATAATTTTTTCGTTTTCATTGAGAAAGAGTGAAAGTACGATAAATAGAGCATTGGTCAACCCCGCTGTAACAATAGGATTTGAAATATACTTTTTTAAGTGTTCCTTTTCCCCCTCATTTCCTAAATTCGCCTTATTGATTATCCAGTCTTTCCATAACTCCCTAATCCTTTGAAGACCATCAATGGATGCGTAAGGAACTAATTCTTCCATATTATTGGAGATATTTCGGACCATACCAAGATAAGAGGTAACCCATTTTTTCTCTCCTTCAAATAGAAAATCTTGCTCAAATGCATAGGCAGCACCAATGGTTGCACGAATTTCAGCTTCTTTCTTTGCCCGACCAGACCAATAAAATATTCCATCGGGTAAAAAAATGCGCTTACCCATTTCGGAAAAGGCTTTATAAAGGGCTGTTTTCGGTAAGATATCAAAATCTGTCATAATTTCAAAATAAGAATTAATTCTATGAATGTTTTAAATAAAGTTCTTAATAAAATAAAAAATTTAAGTTTGAAAACGTTTATTAGTAAAGACCAAATAAATATTAGAACTAATAATGATCATTATATTATGAATGATATAGAAAAAAAAGAAGAGAGAAATGAAAATCTCCTTACAAAAGGTTGGAATGATTTTGTGGGCGGATTAAAAAATAATTTTGAAACCTTTCAGAAATCTCTTGAGAATCAAACTCAAAAGAACATTGAAGAATGGGAGAAAAATAAAGAGAAGGCAGATCAATTTTTTAACGACGTGAGACAAAGATGGGATGAAAAGATACAGAAGTTTTCAGAAGACATCAAGAAAAAACATATTGAATCCCAAGAACAATGGGAAGCAAATGTAAAAAAGTTCGAAAATGATATGCGAGGGTGGCAGAACCAAGTCCGCGAAGATTGGAAGGAAAGTGTGAGCGACTTCAATAAACAGATGATTAAGTCCTCTTATATGTTTTTATTATTCATGGTACCGATTTTAATTGTAATCATCGTTATCGCAATAGTCGTAGGATATGTTTTTCAATATTTGCCTACTCCCCCATAATCCTGTCAAACAAGATTTTTAAGATCTCTGAATCCAACTTTTTAAATAGTACGATTAGTAAAGGGATATTATTTAATGTTTGAAATATTCATAATTTCATTTATCGTCGCATTAAGCGGAGCGCTCTCACCGGGACCTCTTTTGACCTTCACCATTTTTAAATCACTCCAGAATAAAAAGGGCTATCTCGAGGGCTTCTTGATAATGTTGGGACATGCTGTTTTAGAATTAGGGATCATACTCGCTCTTCTCTTAGGAGCGTCAATTTTTCTACAAAACACAATTATCCTATTTTCAATTGGACTATTCGGAAGTATTTTACTTATCTTTTTTGGGATTTTGGTAGTAAAAGACACTCTTTTACATCCAGTTGATTTTGATGTTAAATCTATTCAAGAAGATAATATAAAAGGATTTAAAGGAAATAGTTTTTTAGGAGGAATTTTAGTATCCTTATCCAATCCGTATTGGACTTTATGGTGGGCGGTTATTGGGCTGAGTTTAATGATAAATTTTAACATTGGGTTTCAAAATCCTTTAGGAATATTATTATTTTTTCTCGGTCATGAATTTGGAGATTTAATTTGGTATGTTCCTATTTCACTCTTAGTCTGTTATGGAGGAAAATTCGTCAACTCCAAGATCTATAACGTTATCCTAATAATTTGCGGAGTTTTTATGATTTTTTTCGGAACATTTTTATTAATAAGAGTTATTATCGCTCCCCCAGCTTGAATTCAGAGAAGCTATTTCTTTTTTTCAATCTTAAGAATTGCTTTTACAATCTTCCTATATTCTCTGATGGGAATTACTTT
>CAZZIC010000032.1:29805-31372 GCA_964653985.1 uncultured archaeon
GTTGTAGGGGATCTTGATGTAGATCTTGGTCTCGAACTAGTTCTTGAGGACGATCTTGATTGTGGTCGACTTCTTCTCTCGATAGATCTCATTCTCTGCTCTACTAACTCCGGAGATAGCTCTGAAAGAGAACGTTTTTCATAGAAAATTCCATATCTTACAAAAACAATAATTAAAATTAGAATAACTAAAATAAGGGATAAATCAACACTTGGATTAGTTGGAGCTAAAAAGAAAAATCCTTGAGAAACAACAACATTCAAAGCTAAAATAATTACTCCAGCAATTAATTTAAATACAAACAAAAAATATCCCATTACTTTTGCTTTAACGGATCTGCTTCTGAAAATATATACAACATCAAACTTCTTAAAACACGCGTATAAAGAATAAATACCAAATAATAAATATGGAGTGGCAAGAAACAAGTTCCAAACACTTAGTCCTATAACTCCATTACCAAAAATATTAAACTCAAACAAACCGGTAAAATAACCCCAAAAACTGTAAAGAAGACCAATCGCTGAGGGTGCTAAAACAAAAATAAGAGTATTGAAAGGAGAATTAAGTTCTCTATAATAACTAACAGTTTTAAAAAATTTAACGGTGAACATTAACCAGAAACCGATCATAAACCAAGAAAAAAAGATATTCCAAGATAATCTTAGCAAAATTCCATCTAATAATGCGAAAAATCCGCTAATTAAAAAAATATAAAGATAAGATTTATTCTTGATCAAAAGATTTCACTTCCCATATTCCATATCTTTATCATTCATCATATTCGAGATAAATTGCATTTCCATCAATGATGGGACTGATAAATTTCAATAACTTATAAATTGTTTTTTCATCAACAGATTCTTTTATCTCAAATGGAACACTGAACCATTTATTTTTTTTAAGATTTGCTCGGAAAACTTCAAATCCGTACGAAGATCCATCGATTTGATAAGGATCAACTACAATGGCTATTGAGTCTTTCCACAGCTTTTGGTATCTGGCTTGAGTATCCATATCTTCATTACTCATAAAAGTTCCATAACTTGGATGTGAATGATACCATCCACAAATGAAAAACCCTCTCTTTTTTAGATCATTAAAAGCTCTGGCAAAATTATTATAGTCTTTAATTTGAGCATGTACTGCTGTTCCATGACCCATCGGATAGGCATCCCTTACATGTAAAACATCTTCACTATCCATTTCTCCTGCTAACAACCCAATCACCTCAACCCACTCACTTTTAGGAATATCCGGATTTGCATATTTTAACGCATGACTCGCAAATTTGAGAAGGGTTTTGAGGTTAAGAGATACGGAAAATTTTTCTTTAGGAATTTCCACTAATTCTAAATCCTCTTCAGGTATTGGCTTAGTGGGTTCTTGTTCCTTTTCTAATGCTTCAATCTCATATTCTTGCTTTAATTCCTCATAAATCTCATCTAAAAGCTCTTTTGTTATCTTCTCTTTGATTTTTTTCTTTATTAACTCCTTATTGATATCCACATTAGCTTTATCTTCATTTTCCATTTGAATCCCCTTTGATTATTTACCATTTTTCATT
>CAZZIC010000033.1:0-27963 GCA_964653985.1 uncultured archaeon
AAAAGTAAAAGATAAAAGCTCCAAAAGTGATGGCAAAGATATTCATTATAAATTCTAAGAAAGAATATGAGACCACATTTGCTGTTGAATGGGTCTTTTTAGCTAACTCCTTTTCTCGAATATTATTTTCTATATTTGATTCTGATTCGTTCATTTTGAATTTAAACTCAATAACTATTTCTTTATAGATTAATATTGAAAATTATTTTCCACGATTAATAATTGGTAAATCAATGAAGGAGAGATTTTCTGGAGATCGTTTTATCGTTAATTCAGGGGCTCCCTCTGAAGGATATCTTGAGAAAGTATCTTTGTCGGCTCCAGCAATCACCAATCTTAACTTGTGCCCTTTACGTACCAAAACGGAAGTTGCAAACAAACCAAATGTAATTTCAGATACCTCTCCCGGAACTAAGGGTTGAGAATCGTTTTTCTTAAATGAATGATATGGGACATCAATCTTATATGGAGGATTTTCTCCGAGTTTGCGATGGATGAATCTGAATTCACCTTCTGTTAGGTAGGTTATTTTTCCAACCTCATCAACACCTTCCAAGTAGACAAAAATTGCTCCATCCTCATGAGTGGAAGCTAGATTGATTTTCATCACGGGATGTCCTGTAATTTCCATGTCCTTCTTCAATGGGTTACTATCATATACTAAAAGATTTCGTTCGACTTTTTCTCTCTCGGTGTAATTCATTTTTTGAGCGTAATGTACATGCCATCTATTTCCATCCCCAGAAGTAACATCAAAATCAACCTTATACTTATCTTCGCCATCTTTATCAGTTGGCTCGGCATCTGTTAATTTCGAATTTGCATTAAGAAATAACCTCTTCTTTTCTTGACCTTTTGGAGGCCAAGTATTGGTTACTTTCCATTTCTCCTCTCCCATTGTATAATAATACAATAGTTTTTCAGAGAATTTTTCTTGACCATATACACACAGATCAAAGAAATCAAACCAAGACTTCATCTGTTCTTCTTTTTCGGGAATTACATCATATGTCAAAGGAAAGTATGGATTAGCTCTACGTCTCATTCCATGATCAAAATCACCAATTACTGCTCTCAGGGGATTTTTATAGTTCATAAATCGATTAATGATGTTTTCGGCTGCGGCTCCATCTAACCATCCTGCCCAAGTTAGGAATGGAATATTTGATTGTTCAATTTTTTTTTGTTCAGTAAACACACTGACCGTATCTGCATTATCGATCTCTTGACCTGTCAGTGGTTCATCTCTAAAATCAACTTCTCCTTCATGTTGAAATACATAAATGTTATCTTTATGATCTTTTATCGCTTTATTTAATAACTCTCCATTTTTGTCTGAATCAACAGGTTGTACGCCTTTCAAAAAGATATAAAATAAAGGAGATAAACTTAAAAATTTCTTACTTGTATTTTGATCTAATCCTTCCCCCAATTCTCCCCAAATTCGTATAAAATAATGGTTATAGAGCCCACCTGGGAAAGCAACTTCGGAATATACATCCCATTGATTACTATATGGAAAAACCGCCTTTAAGGCAGGATGATTTAGACTTGAAGCATACTCTGCAGTTACTCCCGAGTAAGAACCGCCCATAGAAACTATATTCCCGTTAGACCATTGCTGATCAGTAATCCAATCCATTATATCTCTCCCATCTTCAACTTCCTTCCTGTGCCATGGATATAGTCTTGTACCAAAAGAGGCACCAGTTCCTCTAACATCTGCAGTTACACAACCATATCCTCGGGAGGTAATTATTTCATATAGCATTTTTTTATCGGGTATATCTCCCAAAAACCATCGAAATGGAATTCTTAAAACATAGTTTCTCCAATATCTAGTCTGCATAAGAACTACGGGTAATTTATCATCTTTTTTTAAGTCTTCGGGTAAAACAAGCTCAATCGCAATTTTTACCCCATCTCTCATCGTCAGATATTGAGAACTTTTTTTATACTTTCCAGAAAACCTTTTCCTTGACGGAACATTTTCAAAATAATATGGATTTATTTCTGTATCCTTAAACTCTTTAGAGTTTTTCATTAAGCATCATTACTTTTAAACTAATTAACATCAAAATAATCTGATTAAATTTTAAAATTATATAAATTTAGAAGAAACTATTATATAAGACTTTCTTAAAGATATTAAACTGTACAAATATGTAAAAAAAGGAGCCTTTGCTCAACCAAATGTTACCTAAAGATAATGATAGCTTAGAAAGGAAAGATTTCACTCATAGAAGCTGAAACGCTTTACATTTTATATAGAGAACCTTACTATCTTTCCATTTTATTATTTGATTTCTTTCTCTCTTTCAATCTATGTATTGCTTCTCCTATTACAGCGTAAATAATCCGAGCTACACAGCTCAGCACAATAATTACTATGACGATTGGAATAATAAAATCAAACCATTCTCTGAAGAAATAAAAAATAATTGCTAAAAAGCCTATCCCAATAATTAGTAAAACACAACCTACGGTATCTAAAATCTCTTCAGTAGAATATTTTTTTGAGCCAATTTGAATATTCAAGGATTTAGATTCTTGTTTATCTGACTCATCTAAAGGAGCTCCGCAATTATGACATTTCTCCCAATCCTTGCCAATTTTCGTTCCACATTCTCCACAATAATTCATAGTCGTTTAGATATCTTGAATTGATTATATTGTTTAAAATACAATGGATAAATTGAATTTTCTTTATTGACGTATCCTTTTTCTCTATTCTTCGGATTTTTTTTTACCTTTCATTTCAAGCCAGTCTTTTCTAAGGAAAGCATAACGCTTAACATCTTTATATTCCCCATGGACATAAAACTCGTCCTTTAAGATGCCTTCATATGTGAAGCCTACCTTTTCAGCGACTTTCCAAGATCCCACATTATCTATGATAACTTTTCCGCTTACTTTATTAAGATTCACTTCTTCGAAGGCATATTGCAGTAATAGTTTTGTAGCTTCTGTAGCCACACCTTTACCCCAATAATTTTTATCTATTTGAATGAAAGCATTAGCCCATCGATTAAACCAGTTTATATCTCCCAAACCAACTACGCCAACTGGTTTTTTATCTTCTTTATGAAAGATTGTCATAAAGATCCCTTTTGGAGCACCTTCTCGATCTCTTGGTTCATTCCATTTTTCAACTTCCTCAATACTATGAGGGATCATATTTCTTGCATACTGACGGACCTCAGGATCATTTGTCCATCGTGCGTAGTGTTTTGCCCATTTTTTCGTTCCCGGTACAAGATCTAATTTATCTCCTTTGATAAATGTAAATGCTAATTCCTCATCAGTTGTTTCTTTCTTTTCTTCAGACATTAATATCAACCTTAATCTGTTTTTCCAGAATGTTTAAAATATTTAAGGAGGCTAAACTTATAAAATTGCGTAAAACCTAAAAAGTGGAAGGTAATCTATTAAATTTCAAGATAGCATAGATAAAAGTCATTTTATATAATGAAAACTGAGAGAAATTAGAATAAAATGAAAAATTAGGATTTTAGCTCCTCATGGAGCATATATAAGATCTCTTGTTTTTCCAGATCTGATAAAGTTTTAAGGTGTTTACAATCTGCTTGTTCCGACATCCCAACAGGCATATCTAAGAGAATATCGATTAATTTATCTAATTCTTTTTGAGAAAAACAAAGATCAATCGGATCTTTCGATTCATACATTATTTCCTTATATATTAACATCTTTACTTTAAACACCACTATTTTCTTTTTTAAATTCAAATTTTTTAAAAATATCCACCATAAAATATAGAGAGACTCTATTCTTCTATATTGATTTCTCATTATTTTATTAGAAGTTTTAATTGTAAGATCTAATATGTGTATGATTAATATGTTGCTAAGATCGCCCCAAATATAGCCGAACACAGTAATATTGAACGCCTTCTTACCATATAGAGAAAAACAAAAAAGGACCCTAAAAAAGAATAAAAGATTTTAAAAATTAAGGAGTTTCAAGGATTATTTCTGTTTACTATATATCCCAAATTTTAAGAAAATAGATTTTTTTAATACTTCAGAGTGCTGAAAAGATTCAATTTATTCAATCACTTTTTTCATTTCTAATACCTCAGCTTCCTCGTCTCTATTGAATCTCTCTGCGGCTACTTTTCTTAGAAGATAAAATCCAATACTAACAAAGAAAGATATTATACCCGCAATGTACCAAATCCAGTTCGGACCGATAATTTCAGAGACCACTGCAGCAAGATAAACTCCAAAAATACTAGGAATAGCCCATGTGAAACCAAATAATCCCATGTATCTTCCTCGTTTATCTCTAGGAGAGAGGCTTGCAACAGCTTTTTGAGACACGGGGCTTACAATCATTTCTCCGATTGTTACGATTACCATAGCCACAAAGAATAAATAAAATTCAGATATGAATCCATACATACCAAACCCAATCATATAACATATCGCTCCGAGCGCCATCATCTTCATGGGATCATATTTTGAGATTATATTCGCGATCCCCATTTGGAAAAGGACTACCATCGCAGCATTCATAGCCAATAACAAACCAAACCATTGTTCAGAGAATCCGTATTGATCCCTTAAAAATACCGGGAGAGTAGAATTCATTTGTAAATAAACTAAACTTAGAAATATTGAAACTAGGCAGAATGAGATAAACACCCCGTCTTTTAGAGCTTCTTTATATCCACTCAGAGTTTCTAAAACAGACTTTTCTGATTCACCTTCTTTAATTTCTGGTTTTGTTTCTGGAATGACAAAATAAACTATCACAGCAGTCACAAGACTACTCGCAGCATCAGAAATGAATAAAAGCATGTAAGATTGAGTTGCTAAGAATCCCCCCAATATAGGTCCTACTACCGCAGAAAGATTAAAAGCAATTCTCATAACAGCAAAACCTTCCGTCTCTTTTTCTGGAGGAAGCAAATCTACTACCATAGCTTGACGAGCAGGACCTCCTAAACTTCCAATTAAACCTAATGCCGCGGCAAGGAGATAAAATGTGAAAAGATCATTAGCTAGTCCCATGAGGATACTTCCAACACCACTTACCACCATCCCGAAGAGAATTATGAAACGACGGCCGAATTTGTCTGCTAAACCGCCACCGATAAATCCTCCAATTAAATTTCCAGCAGAAAAAATCCCAAATAAGATTCCAACTTCGGGAAGCCCCACGGAAAAACGACTTGTAATATAAAGGGCGAAAAATGGATATAACAAGAAAGTTCCTATCATATCAATGAATGTGGCAAGTGTCAATACCTTAAATGGTCCAGGGTATTCATTAAAACCTTTTTTAATTTTCCCAAACAAATTAATATTCTCCAAATAGTAATTTATTCTCACGATAAAAGATTTAATTCCGTCTTGATCTATCAAGAAAAAGTATCAAGAAAGAAGTAAAGTAAAAATGGATGCATCTTACAATTAAAACATACCTTCTAAATAGATATAATTCCTATATATTATCCATTCATTATTCTATTTTAATTTTTCCATTCGAAATTTTGATGAACTTCGAAAGTTTGTTCGAAGTATTAACTTTTTAGATAGAAAAAGGGATAAAAAACAGGATTATGCTTAGAAGTTTATTTTTTGTGTTTTGTGATTTTGATCAAATTAAAGTTGATATTTTTCTCCATAACCAATTTTGTTGATCGCATTCTTATAATTGAAGGCTTCTGGATGTTCCGTATGTATTGGAAAAATTAGTTTGGGATTTATCTTATCAATCATTTCTTTTATTTGAACACCTGAAGCATGACCAGAAGCATGATAATAATCTTTTTTGTATTCAAGTCCAAATTTGGAAAGCCAATTCAAAAGAACCTTTTCTTCAAGTTCACCCTCTTCATCAAATGGTTCCGTCTTCAGATTGAAAAAATAACTCCCCTCTGGTGGTTGTATATCAATCAATTCATTAAGTTTATAAAAATTGAGATGGACTATGTATTTGTTCGGATTTTTTTTTATTTCATATGCTTTAACAAAGATGTCTTCTTCGTATAAATCCGAATAAAATTTAATAGATTTATCATTAGACCACTCATTAAAAGGAGAAAGATGGTATTTGGTACTTGTATAATCATCATATGAATAAATCATACCATATTTTCTTGGAAGATAAATTTTTATTAAATCCTCCTTTAAAATGCCATTTAATCTTAAGGATTTAATTTTTTGTAAATGATGGATAGTATAAGCAAGTTTCGGCTGGATTACAAGGACTCTATTTAATTCTTTTGCTATATTATATACTGTAAGAAAACGAGATATAGATTTCCAAGGAAATGATGTGAAAATCAACTTTTGAGATAAATTTCTATCTTTTTTTAAGAAATTACGGATTCTTAGGTAAACATCATTTTCATCTACCAAATCATCATCATCATCATTGATTCTAGTACCCTCTGTGATCAACGCATCTGGATTTGAAGCAGTTTTGGTTAAAAATGAATTAGATTTAATCTTTTCATGATCATGTCCATGGAACCTAATATCTCCTGTATATGTTATAATTTTTTCTTCCTTTGTTAGAATTTCAAATGACATAGCTCCCGGAATAGAATGGTCTACGGGAAATCCTCTTACCTTAAAGATAGGGTTTCTTTCAGGTATTTTAATTACTTTATAAGGTTCTATTATCTTTATTTCTCTTCTTTTCCTGCAGTTTTCCTTATATATATGTCCTGGAAACGTTGCTCGACCAGATCTCTCTTTTTTCACAGAAAAATAATATTCCAGGAAATTATAATTAGAAAGATCATCAATTATTCTTAACAATTCGAGTGTTACCCTAGAACAATAAATAGGGATTTCGGGAGCCATAAACATAACATTACGAACATGATCTAAATGGGCATGTGTTAGGAATAATGCAGATACATATGGTTTGCCGTTTTCTTGGAGATAATCTTCATAACTCAATAGATCGCATTCAAATAAATATTCACTGTCTGAGGTTGTATTATCTATACAACCATCATATAATTGTTCTTTTCCATAAATCCCAGGGATCCTTGGAACCAAATCCAATTCGAAATAATCCCTTAGATCATTATTTTTTCTGGGTTGAAGAAAATCTTTATAATATGATCCTTCTTTGGAAAAGCACATCCCATTGTCTAACATTATCCTAGTGCCATTTTCTTCTATTATAACGGAATTTCCTCCAATAGTTGATAATCCTCCATAAAAGGTTATTGATGTCATTTTTTTCTTATCCCTATTTAGTTTAATTCTTCTATATTTAAAATAAGAAACTATTAATTTATTTTTCATTAAGTTAATATATTTAACAGTTTTAGCAACAGTTAAAAGAATATTTTCATAATATTCTTAAAAAATTCCTTCCTTATAAGCTGAATCCAATATAAGTTTCATTACTGAAAGAAAATTTTAGATGCTAAGAACATCCAATTCTTTTTGTATATCTTCAAGATTTTTTTCCGAGTGTATTGGCCAAGGTTCTACAGGATTAATGTTAGGATTAAATTTTCGAAGCGTGTCGATAAGTTCCCTCTTTTCATCTAGTAGATCCCTTAATGCTTTTTTGAAAAAACTCAGTTGTTTTGGAATTTTATCTATTTCCTCAGTTGGAACGAATACTGCCGTTTCTTTCAAGTATTCCTTTTCCTTAGTCTCCGGAATTAAGATAACCCCATAACTTAATATTGCGTTTCTCCTTGTTTTATTTTCTTCTAAATATAAAACTTCCTTTTCTTCTTGATGTATTTTAATCATTCTTATATGAGGTTCTATTTTCTTCTTTTCAAACAATTTTAACGTCTCAGAGAAACTTTTTTCGTAAAAATCCGGCAAGATGCACATAATGTAAAAGGAGGGAATAAAATCAAGAACTAATTTTTTATAAAGATAATCTGTATCAAAGGTATAGAGTTCTGAAAGCTTTTCTCCCTCCTTATAACTTCTTTTAATCAATCCAACACAATAGTATTTTTTTTTAAATCTCCAAGCAGTCCTCCTTGTTTTACCAAGAGAAAATTCTAAAAGGTTTATCCCTCTTCTTAATTCATCTTTCATAAAATCGTGATAGTTAAATTTTTCCCCATAGAGACTTTCATTTACCATTTTACCTTGTAGGATACTGGGATGGATATAAGACCTCATTTTTTTATTAATTAATTCAATATTTTCTGTAAAAGGAGAAGCTACAAGACAAAATAAATTAGTTAGTCCCTCTTGGAACTTTTTTGAAGAATTAAGGAGAAAGCAAGTTTGTAAAATATCGGGATTCGAAATTTTGTTTTGATCTAAAGTTAAAGAAGTCTCTACCAAATCTATTATCCAATTTTTAGTTTGCGGAGCCGCGTCAGAGAAAAAAACTGGACCTAAAAATTTAAATGGTAGGGTCTGGATTTTTTTTATTTGATCTGTGCTAAAATCCTTATGATACTTAACTGTATCAAAAACATGGTTATTTTCATCTGAGTAGAATAATGCTAATATTTTATCTAAACCTTTCATAAGTAAATATGGTCTAATTTCTCTTAAAGGTGAATTTTGAGATTCAATAATAATAAGAGATAAGCTAATAAATAAATCTATAGATCGATTCTTTTTTTAGAAAATGGATTAGTTCTTCTTTTATATAGCCTTTAATTAAGATGTGCTAGTTCTCTCAACTAGTTCTCTCAATATATGGTTTATATTTTTGGAAGTAGAATCCTTTAGACATTAATACATTTCAAATTGATATCTATTTGATTCGTTTATGATTCTATTCTTAAGGTCTTTTTTATTAATGTTATATATATTAAAAACGAGTTCATCCAATTTTTCATAATTTTTTTGGATCTCTTCCATCAAATTTTTCTTTTGTAATTCATGGGATTGGTAATTAGTCTTTTGGTAGGTCTCTCCCATTTTATTTTTATCATTCTCAATTTTATTAACTAAATATAGGAGATTTTGAACATAATTAATGATTTTTTTATATTCCACACTTTGTAAATTAGGCATTGAGATTGGCAGTATCTTAAGTTTGCTCTGCGTAAAATGGGGTAAAACCTTTTTTTCTGGGTCTCCAAATTCTTTAATATAATAGTAATGAATTAGTCTGGAAATTAATATCCCCAAAAAATACAAAATTGAGATATGATCAAAATCTTTTTTTTTCTTAAATATGTAGATCTGTTGATTTGTAATTAGATAATCATTTGAAACCATTATCTGAAGATTATGACCTGTAGAAACTTTCCTAATCAGTAATTTTTCACCATAATAGAGTTTATCTTTTCCCCAAGAGATTTCTGAATATTTTTTATACTTTTCTCGATTCTTTATATCACTATTGAATTTATCTCCAAAATATTTGAAAGCTCTTGGGTTACGGTTAAAATGAAGTTTATGTAAATCTTCTCCTATATACCCAGGTGCGTTATAGCCTTCTTGGGGGTAATTGTTTTCGGATATTAATTGGACTTTTTTATATTCCTTTTTATTAGACTTTTGAAAATAATAAGAACACCCTTCAGCTTTACACTTTTTCTTCTTTATTCTTCCAGAATGACCTCTTCCAAAAGGAGGATTTAAGAGTCCACATTTAGGACAAATAAGATGAATTCCTTTTTTGTTTGTATCTATACCCCTTCCATTTAGAAAATAGTCTTTTAGAGAGTTGAAATTATTTTCCAATATTATCTGTTTAATTCGACGATCTTCTTCATTAGAAAAAATATCGAATATCTGATCATTATTGGATTTGAATTCTGATTGTTTCCGAAAATAATGGCTCCTTTCAATTAATTCCTTAAGTAAGATTTCCATTTTACTCAAAAGAGTTTTATCCTCACTATTCAATCCGGTCCCAATTTTAACGACATCTGTGGAGTCTTTTGTAAATCTCTCTTTCTTAATAAAAATGATAAGTGAAGGTTTTTGAACATCTTCGAAGATTTCAAATCCTAGATTTATTATTTCTAACACTTTATACTTCAATAGATAATTACGCAAAGCTTTATAGTTTTCAATAAAGCACAGTTCATTTGGTATGAGATATCCTATAATACCATCGGATTTTAGCAAATCCCTGATGTTTTGATACAAGAAAAGTCCAAAAGAATCATATTGACCATTTGTAACAAAGTCGTATTCACTTTCGAGATAACTCTTTATTCCCTCTAAATCAGCGCCCCAAGGCGGATTGCCAATTATAATATCAAATCCTCCATTATTTTGTATCTCTTTAAATTCATCATCCCATATGAATGCCTTATCATGAACGGTTAGGTCTGAGATTAGACTGTTACCTTCTTTAACTGAAATTTCCGAATTAAAATTAGGACTTTTATGTAGATCAACTCCAAAAATATTATTTTTAAAAATCTCTTTTTTTAGATGTCTCTTAGATTCTCTTTTAAAGCAAATATTATTAATCGATAGGTTAGAATTATGTGTATTCTTATTTTGTTTATTCTTTTTTAGATACTCCAGCTTAAGATGCAAATCTGTTAGGATTTCATCCATTTTATATAGAAAAGCACCTTCTCCACATGAAGGATCTAAAATCTTTAAAGAAAGTAACTTCTTCTGTAAGGTTTCAGGGTTCTCATAATAACTCTCAATCAAATCACTAAATGAATGGCTAATTTTATCGGGACTCAAATAAAAGAGTAAAGCTTTTTTACATATATATTCCGTAATATATTCGGGAGTATAGTAGATCCCTTTATCTCGTTTCTCATGTTCCATTTTATCTGAAAATATTTCATTCATGTCTCTGAATTTCATTTCCTATGAGCCAGAATTATTTCTTAATAAAAGTTATTTTTTTCTGGCTTAAAATCTTATCCAAAGCTAAGAAGAATTTCATTAAAAATCGTTATATTAATTCAAAATTAAAATATGAAATATTCTTAAAAATTCTAGTAGATCTCTTCTTCTAAGGATAAGATAGTTACTTCTTTCTCTGATCACAAAATTTTTTATAGGTAAAAGGGATTTACTCCATGATAATCACTAAACCATTCAAACACACAAGGGAGATTTTCTATAAAGCGATATTTTATAGTCTTTTCTAAAACTACAATATAAATATCATCTTTTTGTTTAAGTCTCTGGTACATATCCTCGGATTTGATTTCTTTAAGGTTATTTTTATCTTCAACATCGATAAAAAAAAGAATATAATCATCCAGATCAGCATATTCAAAACCCCAGTTGTATTCAATCTCCTCTTCAAGGTGATATTTAAATTCTTTTAATGATTCATCGAGAAGCATCCATCCTTCAATCCAATCTTCATGTTCTTCCAAAACGATAATTAGATTGGCTTTAAGTTCCTTTTCTTTACTGTATGTGGTCACGTTTATCGTTAATATCGGTTTTAATTAGTAAAATTTACTCTCGATTAAAGCAACAATCAATGAAATATGTAGTATATGATAGAATAAGCTATTATCTATTAAGTTGTTTACTGTAGTTTATGGTATTATAGTGTTATCTTAGAATTTCATATAAAATCTGAATGTTTTAAAGAAAAAAAATGAAAGAATGTAATTTATGGTTATGAACTAGGATTCCTTATAGCCTTTCTTAAAATAGCAATAGTAATTATTATCAAGTAATTTCAAAAAAAGAATTCCTACAAAAGCTAAAAAAATTTCAAATTCTAATTTTTTTTATTTAATACTTGAGAATTTAGTCAATCTCTATTTTGGAAAAATTTTAAAAAAATAGGAAGGTTTATGAAAGTGTTAATTAAAGATTTTTAACTTTCTTTTTAGCTAACAATTCGGCACCTCGTTTCTCCAAAATAGACGAGACTCGATTAATGTCTCTTTCCAAAAAAAATACTGCAAAAAACCATAAGAAGGCACCTGAAATACCTATTGTCATTGTTATTAATACGGTTATTTGATAGTTTCCTCCAAAGAGCATCAATAAACCTCCCGCAACGATTGGGCCAGTTCCAGATCCAATCAATTCTAAAAACTGATTGGCGGAACCCACAACCCCTTGAGCTTCTGGCAAATTGATTTTCTGAAGGATAGGAGACTGATTAATACTATATAACCCCAGTACCGACCTCGCGGTAAAGGCTATCAGTCCTATTATCCAAAATATAGGGAAATCAAATATTCGAAATATATTCTTCCCTTCATCAACACTTAAATGTGGTAAAGGTAAAAAAAAGACCAAAATAAACATTATATAGCTGAGTATTATTGCAAAGATAATCATATGAATCCGATGCTTTACATTGATATTCGCCAGTCGATCAGAGATTTTTCCCAGAACGACCGCTCCGAAAATTGCGGCAGGAATGCCTGAAATAATTAAGAGAATACTAATCGAGACTTGTGAGTAATTTAGAGGAGGGGATTGGAGATAGGCTACCAACAAAAAGTCTGGGATTGAAAGAATTATAGTAGTGAATATCCCTTCTGCAAAAGCAATGATATTTGTCGGAGCTAAGATAGTGGATTTAATCGTATTTTTATTTAACTTATAATCGTATTCAACATCATTTTCTGCAAGAACTTCTTTTAACTCTTCACGGCTGGCAGCACGTTTATATTCTTTACCTTTTAATATGAAGAAGCCAATTATTATTGTAATTATTCCTGTTATCATGAAATAAGAACGCCATAAACCTGCCTCAAAGCTAATCGCAACTAAGAGCATCCCGATTGTTTGAAATATCTGCCATATCGCAGTCAATCCACCAAAAAATCGTGATCGCTCCACATCTTGAGTCGCATCATTGGCATAGGAGTTAATTGTTGGCCATAAGGCGCCACTAAAAAAACCCCGTATCAATTGACATACAATAAAGAAGATATATGTTGTCAATCCCAACCCTTCTGGAGCTAATCCATTGAGAAATAATCCAAACCCATAAGCCGCAGTCGCGATTGTGAAAAGTTTAATTCTTGAGAATCTATCTGCTAAATTACCGAATAAAAATCCGGAAAAGGCCATCATATACGTTCCTAATCCAATGAGTATACCAATCTCATAGGAATGGAAGGGATCTCCTGGCCAAATGAGTTGAGAGATGATAAGGAGATTAATAAATAAGACTGAAGCCGAAAACGCTCGTATCCCATATGATACATAACAAGGCCATCCTTTTTTTACGATAGTACTGAATTGAACTTCTTCTTCCTTATTTCCATTAATTTTAGTATTTTTATCCATCTTCCTTTCAGAATTAGAGTTAGTTTTTATTAATATCTTGATTTATATGTGTAAAATTTAAAAAGAGAAAAAAAGGTTTTAATTAAAAATGCATATTTGCCATTGAATCTAAAACATTCTTTGGGCTATATTTCAAATTATCGAAATTTTCTTCATATCCATCGTAATATTTCCTATTCCAACCATTATTTTTTCTATTCATTTTTTCTGTTCACCAATTTTTAGTGTGTATTTTGGGTGTTTATTACTACACACTCAAATAAATAATGTGTACTCTTATATTTAAATGTTTGTTTTTCAGTGTGTGTTACTCATTCTTGAATATTATTTCTAAAGGAGCTTTTGGAATATTTTCTTTTACTAGAATTTTTAATATCCGATTTGAATTTTTATAATTTATCCTTTAGTTATCTATACTTCTTAAATTAGTTTTCTTGTTCTTAAGTAAATGATTTTTATAGGTTATAATACTTAGGATCATAATGTGTATTAATACACACTACCAAAATCTGAGTAGAAAAGCAAATCCCAATAAAAAAAGTTATAAGATATTATTACTCAATTTTTCTCATGATTAAACTAACTATTAAGAATGGTTTAATTATCATTACTTGTTTTGTAGTAGGAATGTTCTTTTCTTTACTACCAAATTCTAATTGGTTATTCGCCACGGGTATCCGCATCGGACATTCGCTACTTATTGTTGGAATTCTCATTATCAGTGGCGTCATCATAGAAATAATTAGAAATAAAAAATATTATACATCTATTGAGAATTTATTTAGTTCAGAAACAGGGACTATTATAATAGAACCATGGAAAATTGAAAAAAATAATTCAAAACTTATCATTGGAATTGATAAGGTTTTTCACTATGCTGCTATATTCGCTTTAATTATAATTTCTATCTTATTATCTTATCTTTTTTTACCTTTAGATTTAGCACTTAGAAGTTCGGGTTTTGATTTTTTTATTTCACTTGCGTTCATTCTTGGAATATTTACGTTCATTATAGCACTTATTATATACATGATAATCAATACTTTAAGACGCAATGAAAGAATTATCATCGAAAAAAACTCTCCCAATATTCTCTTTTTAAGGAAAGATGCCAAAGAACCCATATCACAAGGCAATCTCGATAACTATATCATTGCCCCAATTGAAAATCTAAAAAAATCAGATATAAAAATCGAGGAATATTATCAATTAGTTATTCCTTCTCACGATATTAAAGGCGATGATGAATATATAGAAAAGAAAACTAAAATGAGGGAAGACGAGACTTTATTAATAATTCAAAGCGCTCAAAAGGATTTTATAAAAAATTTAAGGAAGGAATTACTGCAATTTTTAAACTTGAATGATAAAGAATAAACTAAACACCTCTTTTTGATAAATAATCTCCAAAATACATCAGAATCTATAATTTGTTCAATTAAAATGACTTGAGCTCTATCTATTCTATATATCCAATCGGAAAGACTATCTACTAAGATTTAGTAATCTAAATAAACTTCTAATGTATCCTGAATTTCTCCTTTTCTAATTCCGAGTTTATTTTTTGGATAGCGGTTATAAGTAATTGATCCCGATAATCAAGTAATTTATATTCATTCACCATATTATTTCTTCCAGAAGTTTTTAGCGGGATAGTTCAATGAGTAAATTTTCAAAAATATATTTAAAATAAGTAATAAAATGAAAATTGCAGATCGATTTGAATATTTGTGTTTTTTACAAATCCAAATATTGAAAGTGTTTAGGGAAAGCCAAGATTATATAGGGAATGAAACTTTTATTTATTTAATCAGGGGTTTTTTTTTAGTATTTAATACTTCAAAAGATTCAAGATTGGAGATTTATTCATCGACAAATATGTTCGATTTCTTTTAAAGAGGTATATCTTTATTGATATCATTATTTGGATGATGAACTTCGCTTAGTGATCATTCCAAAAAGAAAATAAAGAGGGATATTATGAGCGTAGGAAAAAGAGAAACCCTATACAAAAAGAAAAATTGTTATGAAAATGTCAAAAGAAAATCAGAAAATGACCGGAACGGTCAAATGGTACGATGGTGATAAAGGATTTGGTTTTATCAATCCTGATGAAGGTAAGAAAGATGTATTTTTACATCGCACTGAACTACAAAGACATGAAAACGGCTATGTCAATGATGGAGATCGCCTTATGTTTAAAGTTCAAAATAAAAAAAAAGGTCCTGCAGCTCGTGATGTAAAGCGGATTATACAAGAAGTTGATTTACCACAATTCGACCAAGGAAAAAAAGATGGTGGAAATGGAAAAGTTAAGCAAAATTATAAGAAAACTAGTAAAAAATTCACAGATTTAGGCTTAAAATCAAAGTTATTACAAGGAATTAAGGATGCTGGTTATCAAAATCCAACCCCTATCCAAGTAGAAGCAATTCCTGTTGTATTGAAGGGAAAAGATGTGTTGGGCTGCGCTAGAACTGGAACAGGAAAGACAGCAGCATTTGCAGTTCCGACGCTGCAGCGTTTGATGAAAAATTCGAAGTCCAAACAGCACTCGAATAATAACCGATCAAAAAATCAGTTCTCTCGTCAAATAAAAACTTTAGCGGTTTTACCTACTAGAGAGTTGGCGCGTCAAATTAATAAAAGTTTCAAAACTTATGGGAAATACACTGGACTAAAAAGTATGGTCATTTATGGGGGAGTCAGTCAAAATCCACAGGTAAAAAAGTTAAGGCAAGGAGTAGATATAGCAGTGGCAACACCAGGACGCCTACTCGATTTAATGAGACAAGGGTATGTAGATTTAAGCAACGTTGAAGTTTTGATTCTGGATGAGTGTGATAGAATGCTCGATATGGGGTTTATCAATGATATTCGGTCTATTGTCGAGAAAATACCAAAAAAAAATCGACAAACGCTTTTATTCTCAGCTACAGTTCCTAAAGAAATAATTAAACTTGCAAGTGATATTCAACAAAATCCCTATGAAATTAATATATCTCCTGAGAAACCTATTCTCGAAAATATAGAACAAGCAGTTTTTTTAGTTTCCAAACAGAGAAAACAGGCTTTGTTGCAGAATTTGCTCAATAACTCAGAAGTGAAAAAAGCATTAGTTTTTACTCGCACGAAACGTGGAGCTAATCGAGTCGTTAAAAGGTTAAAAAGAAAAGGGGTTTCGGCTCAACCGATTCATGGAGATAAATCACAAAATGCCCGCCAGAGAGCACTCAAAAATCTACGAACGGGAAGAATTCGTGTACTAGTTGCCACAGATGTGGCTGCACGTGGTCTCGATGTAGATGATATAACACATATTTTCCAATATGACTTACCAAACGTCCCTAAAACATATTTACATCGTATTGGGCGTACGGCAAGAGCAGGAGCTGGAGGGGTTGCAATTTCGTTCTGTGAAAATAGTGCTCATCAAAAATTAAAAGAGATTGAGAAGATAATACATATGCAAATAAAAACGATTAAGAATCACCCATACAATGCTTAAATTATTAAAGTAAACTCTTTTAAGCTGTCATGTCAAAAGGAAAGAATTAATTGGAAAGACCATTAAAGCAATCATTGACGCTTTAATTAATTTTAATTTTTTTTAAATAATTAGAATGAATAAAAATTTAATTTTGAGGTAATTTAACAATAAAGGTAGACCCCTTGTTTCGCCCTTCAGACTCCGCAATAATCTTTCCTCCGTGTAATTCTACGATCTCTTTAGAAATATAAAGCCCTAACCCTGAACCTTCATTATTTAATTTCCCTTTTAAATCTTCTCTCTCAATTTTTCCAAATTTTTGGAAAAGTCTGTCTTGTTCCTCCTCGGTTAGACCGATTCCCGTATCTTTAAAAATAATTTCAACTGATGAATCCTTCGGTTCCAGTTTTACGTAGATAAGCCCTTTTGGGGGAGTATTTTTAATAGCATTGGACAATAAATTTAAGATTACTTGCTCTATTCGGTCTTTATCAGCTTCTATTATATAACTACTTGGTAAATCTTTTTTTAGATAAAGGTCTTTTTCCTCTAATGAAAAGATTAAATCGTCAACACACTCTTGTATTGATTTTACTATGTCAATTTCTTTTTTATCTAAAGTTATTCCCCGATTTTCTATGTTATAGGCATCAATCATGTTATTGATTAGGTTTTTTAATCTTTTTCCACCACGATTTATAATTTTTAAGAATTTTAAGACATCCTCATCCATCTCATTCTTATATGTATCCATTAAATATTTTGATGAACTAAAGAGAGAAATCAAGGGTGTTTTTAATTCATGTGAGGTTCTTCTTACCAAATTAGAGCGAATTTGGTCTACTTCTTTCATTTTCTCGAATCGTTCTTTAAGTATTTTCTCTGCTCTCTTTTGATCCGTAATATCTCTCATCATACCAATTAATTTTACTCCAGCTTTATCTTTAACAACGCTTCCCCTAATGGAGATGTATTTTTCATATTTAGAATTAACTCCCATCCTACATTCCATATGAATCTGTTCCTTATTCTCAAAAGCGTCATTAAAATTTTTCTCTACTGTTTGGAGATCTTGAGGGTTTATGAATTCAGTAATCTTACGATCAACCATTACTCCTTGCTTGATATCAAATATATCTTTTACTTGAGGACTGACATAACTTAAAATAAACTTAGAATTCATTTCAAATAAGACATCTACAATATTAACTACAAGATTTTGATATTTTTTTTCCGATTGTCTCACTTCTTCTGTTTTTTGTACTAATTTATCCTCCAATTTGACATTAACAATAATGAGAGCTGTAATATAGATAAAAATAGCAAAAATATTAAAGAGGGGAATAATATTCCAGAGATCTGTAATAGCAAAAAAGATTGCCCCAATTCCGCTGAGAAAGCCTTGAAGAGTAAGAAAAATGAGGATCAGATTGTTATAGCTTTTTCTCTTTCGATACCGTCTTATCGCCAAAATTAGTCCAATTAAAAATAATGCTTCGATAACGAAAAATGGTACCCGTAAATAATCACGAGATCTGAATGGGTCAAATTCTTGAAGCCACACGGGTTAATCGCCCCTTTTCTACTACTATAAAGATTCTATAAGTTCTTTAAATTCTACCATATCAAATGGTTTGGAAAAATAACCTTCTGCTTTTGTCTCTCTTAGCTTTTCGCTTACTTCATTTTTCGGAACTGCTGTGATGTAATATACGGGAATGTCTTTTAATCTCTCATCTTCCTTAATTTTTTCACAGATTTCATATCCTTTTCTATCAGGAAGTAAAATATCCAGAAGGATTAATTTAGGTTTTGCATATTCTAAGAACTCCAATGTCTCCGCTCCATTAGATGTATTTTTCGTAGTGTATCCCCTTTTTCTAAAAAATTCTGAGAGTAAGTGGACAGTTGAATCATCATCATCTACTATTAACACATCATAAGAACCTTTATCTGGAGAATCTTCTTTTAAAATCCTGTCCATAATTTTTTCAATATTGATGCTTTTATCATAAATCTCTTTTATTTTTAGGAGAACCTCCCATTCTAACTGATCTTTATACTCCTCGATAAGCATCTGAGAAAAGCCCTTAATTGAACTTAATTCTTCTTTAAGATCATGACTATATTGGGAGAATTCACCGATCTCTTTAGTGAGTTTATTAGAGGATATGTATTGATCCACTCCCTCTCTTATCAGTTGAGAGAGACTCATATCGTTCTGTTCTATAAATTCATCCCATTTTTGCTTTCGCTCTTCACTGACTACAAGATTGATTCTTTTATTTGACATTTTTTTTGATTGAGTTTATATAAAAACAGAAATTTTTTTTCCTTATATAAGATATTTGAATATACATTATTAAAACTATCCGTAATTTTACATAAAGATTAATAATTCTTTATACAACCATTTATAAGTGAGGATTATTTTTATGTAATTAATACATAAAGTTTTTGATTAAAAAGAGATTTATGTATAAATTTATATAAAAAAAGGTAAATTATGTCAATATTTGATAAAAGAATAAGCAATGTAAGTGATTATGTTTTAGAGACAATCGATCTACATAGAACCTACATGCTCGGAAAAGTAGAAGTAAATGCACTAAGAGGCATTGATTTCAAAGTAAAAAGAGGTGAACTGGTTTTGATTCTTGGACCGTCGGGTTCTGGAAAATCGACCCTTTTAAATCAAATTGGGGCATTAGATAAACCAACAAGCGGTGAAGTTATTATTGATGGTAAGAGACTTTCAGAAATGGGAAAAAATGAATTAGCCGTAATACGTCGAGAAGTTGGTTTTGTATTCCAGTTTTTCAATCTCATAGGAAGGTTAACAGCTTTACAGAATGTAGAACTTGCTATGAGTGTCCAAGGGATTTCCAAAAAAGAACGAAGGAAAAGAGCTAAGAAGATTTTAGAAGAAGTTGGATTAGGGGAACGAATTAATCACACTCCCCCCGAATTAAGTGGCGGAGAACAACAACGAGTATCTTTAGCACGAGCACTTGCTCAGGATCCTGAATATCTCTTAATGGATGAGCCTACAGGAAATATTGATACAAAAACAAGAGATAAATTAATTGATTTAATTCAAAATTTAAATAAGGAACACGGAATCACAATGATAATTGTTACTCACGACCCTTTTCTTGCGAAAATTGCTGATCGGGTAGAATATTTAGTTGATGGTAAAATCAGGGCTAAGGAAGAAAGTGAGAAGATCACGGGATTAGTTCCGCATACTTTAGAAAATGCTAATGATTCTAATTCTACTAATAAAAAAGAGGTGGATAAAGAAAAATGAAGATTTGGGATGTTTTTAAATATTCAGCAAGTACAGTAAAAAGGCAAAAACTTAGAACATTTTTAACGGTTTTAGGTATTTTAATCGGTATTACAGCAATCGTTTCATTATTATCATTAAGCGGTGGATTTCAAGCAACTATTTCAGACCAACTAACTGAAGGGTTAAATACAAAAACAATAATTGTTTCAACGAGAGGTTCTGCCTTCCAACAAAGTGATGGCGATGGTGATTTTATACTTTATCTTAATGATACTGCTACTCTTGAAGATATCGATCATGTAGAAAGCGTCGTTCCTTTAATTGCTAAAACAGTCCAAGTTGAGATTGGAAATGAAACTACCCCTCTTACGGTTAGCGGTGTAGATTATCAGGATTACGCTAGTATATACGATGAATTTGAAGCAGAACGAGGATCCATTCCAACTGAATATAAAAATAATGTAAGTGTAGTTGGAAATGCGCTCTATAACCCATGGGATAACGGTACATACTTATATGACGTAGGAGATAATTTAACGCTAATATGGAATTATAGAGAAGGAACAACATTCATCGAAAACAGGATAAATACGACTGTTAAAGCAGTTTTACCCGAAATTGGTTCCTTTTCTTTTGGCGGAGGTCCTACTGACACGGGTATATATTTACCTCTTGATCAATTCACAGAGATCTTTGACACCGAAGAGGTCAATTCATTTATTGTAATCTTAGATGATGATTCGCAAGAAACTATTAATCAAGTGTCTGAGGATATTGAGGATGCTTTCTTTGATAAGGTATCCGTTACCTCGGCGAAGGAATCTATTGAGACAATAGAGAGCGCATTTGGAACAATTGAAGTATTTTTGGGAGCAATTGCGGGAATTTCATTGATTGTAGCGGGAATCGGTATAATGAATATTATGATTGTTTCTGTAATGGAGCGAACAAGAGAGATTGGAATTATAAAATCCCTTGGGATGAAAAATCGAACCATCTTAGCAATATTTCTTGCCGAGAGTCTATTGATTGGGTTAATAGGTTCAATTGGTGGGATCTTTACCGGATGGTTATTAAGTAACCTCTTCGGAAGAATTATGGGTGGTGGAGGGTTCGCTCCCCCAGGAACAGGAGGCGGAGGAGGCATCGGTGGTGGAGGTTTTAATATAGTTCCCGTTTTAGGGATTGATTTAATTCTACAAGCACTTTTTTTCGGAGTTCTTGTTTCCGTAATATTTGGATTATATCCAGCTTGGCGTGCCTCTCGGTTACCACCAGTAGAAGCATTAAGATATGAATAAATAAATTTTATCGAGTTTTTTTTTTTAATTTTATTTTATTTTATTTTTTTTAGGGCTAATTACGTCTATTTAAGCCATTTCTTATAATTTAAAGATTAAAATTATTCAAGACTTTTTTCGGGATCAAGAGCAACTATTCAATTTATTTTTTTGATTTCTCTCTATTTTTAAAAGAGACTCTAATTAACTAAATGTTTATTCTCTTTCTACCTTGTTTTTTCTCCAGGTCTGATGTACCCCAAGTAAGCCCCTAAAATGCTAACAATTGCGGAACTCATCCCAAAAAAATAAAAAATCGTATATCCTGGGCTTCCAAAAAGGATGAATACCCTATCTATGAATTGAAAAACAAGTACTCCAAGAAACCCTAACGCCATAACTCCTAAAGAATAAAATGCTGTTTTGTATTCTGTTTTATCGACCAAAGTTCCCATCCTAAAGGATTTTATCATAAACGGGAGATAAATTAATCCTGTATATGCCGCAATTAATAGAAATGCGATTAAATCTAAAAGAATCATCGATTTATTATAAAAGACCATGAGATAAAATCCAGTAATAAATCCAAAAATTATAACTGTATATTTTTCCCAAGATTTATATTCCTCATTGAATGCCTCAACTTTTAGGATGTAAGAAATAGCAACCCCAATCGTTAAAAATAAGAAAGTAAATCTAAATGCAACTATTCTTAGCAACAACTCTGCGAGAAAAGTACCGGGGCTAGGAACATCGGGATAGATGAGATAATCTAATCCGGTATATAATCTTACAACTTTTGATAGCCATGAAAATACAATACCTAATACAAAATTAATGAAAATTACAAACAGAACCAAGGTTAGCCTTTTTCGTTTCTCTCGATATTTTCTATAAACTAAAAACAAAAGAAAGAATGCGATAACAATAATAAAAGACTCATAAACCATCCCTATAAAAATAAGTTCACTCATTTGTATAAATAGTGACTAAAACTTTTATTTAACATTTTAGATTTAATAATGATCCTTTCCTGAGAAGCATTATAATTAGCATTGAATCATATAAATAACTTAAATGAAAGAATACTTCAATTTTTTTCTATAATTCGTTCTTGGAAGCGATTCAGGTAAGAAATCGTTGGGATAATAACATTTAAAAGATTAATTATCTATTTATTTTCCGAAAAGAAATCCTATTTAAATTAAATTATAAAAGGTGGAAGAAATAGAAGTTATAAACCATAGCGAAGGGTATCCTCAAAAAACAATCAAAAAATTGAAAAAAAATTTAAAAAGATATGAAAAAATTGAAATTGAGATCCTTTCTGAATATTTTGAACCTGTAAAGGTTGAAGAAATTATTAACCGGATCAGAAGTGAATATGAGAAAATAATTCCAACCATTCCATATATTGGGGGAAAAGAAAACAGTATGACAGAATATCTACTTTTACCCAGTGCGCTCATTCCATTAGTAAGGGCTTTAATAAAAGAAGGGTTAAAGACCAGAGAGATAGGAAAGATCATTGTAGATAGTGCCGAGAAACTTTATCGAAAACTTCCCAAGCCGTTCAGATGGTATCTTCGTAGGAAATTAATTAGCAATAGAAAGATCATAGAAAGCAAAAAGGGTGCAGAATGGTCTCAAAAACGTTTCTATCCTATGGATTGGGTATACGAATTTGTTGACGGAGAAGGAGAAGATTTTGAATATGGAATTAATATGACAGAATGTGGTCTATTAAAGTACTGGAAAAAATTAGGGTTAGAAGAATTTGTACCTTATCTCTGCCTAACCGATTGGGTTTTATGGGACATATTAAATGTTAAAACAACTCGTACAACAACCTTAGCAAACGGTGGCGATCTCTGTGATTATCGGTTTTATAAAGGTAAATATGACGATGGGCCGAAAGGATGGCCTCCAGAATACCATATGGAATGGACGGGTATATTGGAAAAAAAAGATGATGTTTAGTTAAAGACTTTTAGACTCTTTTCAATATTTTAATCTAAAATTCCCTTAAATGGTATTTTTCCATAAAAACAATTTTAGAGTATGTAATTTGGAACAAAAATTAGTAAAATTTTTCCTAAAACTCTATCATATTCAAATCCTCTTTTGGGTCAAATCTTATTTTAAACTTCTTTCCCACTAATTCTTCATTTTCTAATTCTTTCAATTCATCTTTAGTTGAAATAATATGAGCAAGTGTTCGACTTCCATTCTCGAGATGACCTAGAATTATTACTTTCTTTGGGTTTCCTTTACGGTCGTAAGGAATTGTATATGCTTCAACGGTAACTATTCCCTCAGCTTCTTTAACTGGTTGTTTTAATTTTCTCGAAAGAATTTTTTCTTGGATTACCGAATCATCTCTTTCCAACCAATTGATACTAGGAGGGGTACTTCCATAAATACCAATAGATTTCTTATTGTTATAACCTCCATTTGCAATAACCATTATATGTAAAGAGGGATCTTCTCTAATAAGATGAACTGCAGTTACAATCCCGTGCATTGAATAATTGCTCCAAGGACCGCCAAAATATGGAAGTCCCCCAGTTAACGTAAATTGTCTCGGATCGTCTAATTCAAGACCTAATTCCTTCACCATTATTTCTACGATCGATGGAAAGCAACTATAGAGATCGAACGCATCAATATTATCCATTGATAACCCCGCTTGTCTTAAAGCTAATTTGGCGCCTTTTCTCGTAGGAACAGAATCAGTTAGGCTTGGGCGTCTTGTCGTTTCATGAACATCCTTAAGATCAGCTCCTCCCATTAAATAAGTTATTGAATTTTGCTCTATTTTCAAATTTTGAGCAGTCTTGTCGCTTGTCATTAAAATACAAGCTGCTTGATCTATAAACATATTGGAACACATTCGTTTGGTATATGGATGAGTGATCAATCGGTTATTTGGAGATGGATTTTTTATTTCTTCTGGAGAATAGGATGTTTGATTCCAAGCATAGGGATGAGTTGATGCCACTTTAGAGAATTTTGAGAAGAGTTTTCCAATAACTCTTTGATGTTCCTTTATTGTTCTTCCATTTTCCGCCCTCAGGGCAGTCTCAAAAAGTGCGTATGTGTATGGAGGGTTCTTCAGGCCATATTTATTCTCAAATGAATTAATCCCGTCCCATAATTCACCTTCCATATATTCGGGTTCTTTTTTTTCGGGCCAATTTAATGTAATTTTACCCTTCTTAGCTTGATAGGCGGAATACGCGGCTTCTGCCCCTACGATGAGAATTCCTTTAGATTTATCAGAAGAAATATTTTTCGCAGCCCGATTAACCAAGCTCTGGGGAGTATTACCACCATCTGGCAAGTATATTTTTTCTTTTGGAGTTAACCCAAGCATCTTGCTCAAATCAGTAGGAGCATCCTCATAAGACCAGCTGTTGATATTGACCATATATATGGAATCGATAATTGCGGAGAGAGTGGAAAAATCTTCTTTAATTTTGGAAAACATATCTTTACAAACTTTCTCCATAAGTCTTAAAGGATCAACTTTTAGCTCAATTTCTTTAGATTGTGTATATTGAGATGCTCCAATTATAACTGGGTTAATTTTCATTCTCATTATTCCCATATCATTTCCTAATTCTCAATTCTTAGAATTGAGTTGTTATTTAGATTAAGGAGTTAAAGATTAAATAGCTTATTTTTGGACTAAAGTGAGAAATTCATAATCTCTACTTTGGATCCAAATAATGTAATAAATTCTCTTAATTCTATTATATATTAGGGAGAAATTTATAAAATTGGATTTAATGTTATAATGTGAAATTAATAAAGACTTTTTCGACGCCGGAGAACGTGATCAAAGCCATCCAAATGACCAATGTTCTCTATACGCGAACCGGCAATCCGAAAGGCATTGAAGATCCGTTAAAACACGCTAAAATTCGAGGGGTTGGACCGAAATTCGTCCTGGAAAACAAGAAACTACTTTTCGGAATTGAAGAGGTGTTCAATCCCGTCAGCCTAAAGGTAAAAACCAAGCAAAAAACGCTGATCTAACAAAACATCATCATTTATTTATAATTTAGGAGCTAATCTTGAAAAACTTCAACTTGTTTGCTAATTCCCGGTTAGATAAAATCCTTTTTTTACTTGGAATTTCGCGAAAATCGATAGATTTATATAGGCAACGCTTTCATGATTTTATTTAGAAAGTGGTTGATGAGTTCATCTCGAGCCTCAGCAGATTTGAACAAGTGCTTGATTTAAATGCGATTCTTTCTTAGGAACAGATCTTAGAGATTTTTTCTGCGGACAAGTGTAAAACGTTAACTCAACGACTCAAACAAGGGAAGGGTTGAGTTATTAAGAATGGGATAAAGGTTAATTAAAATTCAACCCCTGTCGATGCCCATGTTCTAAGCGGCTCAGTTTAGTAAATCATCTTTTCCCTTTTTCATCATGAGTCTCCGTTTCTTTCGAAAAAAAAAGGATAAGATAGGCTTCATTCTTCCTGATTCTTGCGAATCACTTCATAAGTCCGATGTAATAATTCATAAGCTATTTGTGGTGGACTCCAACCCGAGAGTCCGCAGTCAGGACCTATGTATTTCAACCGATCATCATAATGTTTTATCGCATCATTCAGATTCTTCTCAATACGCTCCTTGGAGTCAATTAAACTCATAGTTCCTTCAAAGGTCTTGATTTGATCAAATTCTTTCCCTGAATCTAACGCTTCTGCCATTATGCTATTGATATTAGTTCGAGTTATTCCAACCCGGATAAATTTATCGTGAGCATCTAATTCTCTCTTCGGGATCACGTTTTTATTATCTGAAGCATACTCACAAGTTAAAATATCTACATTCTTGGTTTTCAAGGGTATAGATGCTTGTTTCAGCGTGTGAAGGTGGATCTGGCGATCTGCATTGACACCCTCTAAAGATTTGTCAAAAATTTTTATCAAACCGTCATCATCCACATTTGCAAGGTCCACATAACCAAATGAAGGTTCATCAATCGAAATAACAGATGTTTTCATATGTTTTGTGTTTATTATCGAACTTTTTAAAAAAGCATTGACCGTTTTTGACAAGTTTAAAGCCATATCTTGGTAAATTGTAAAATCATGCTTTTTCAAATATAATTCAATGGGGCCAGTGACACAAGATTTCACGTTCAAGGGTTTCCCAGTACGTTCAAAATATTCCTTGGCAAATTCTTCCAAGATTTTTATCTCTAAGACTATCGCTTTTTTATTATCGATTAAATCCGGTTCTATTTCATGTTCTTGTAATGGCTTCATGAATTGAGCATAGATATCCATGTGTTGCGGAAAATTAATTACTTCGACTCCCGCATTAAGTTTTAACTGAAAACTTTGAAGGATTGGATGTATAACGTAATTATAGATCCCCCTATGCCCATCGAGATCAGATTTATTCAATAAAGCTTGGTAAGCAATCCAATAAAACTTATTAAAAGAGGCTTTATCCACGTATTCCGGCAAGGGAAAACTTCCCACATCATCAAATCTCGGAAATCCATCCAATTTAATATCACCTGATAAACATGCTATAATTTGTTATTGCGTTATGAAATCATTAATAAGAAAATAACTTTAGCTTATAAATTCATTTTTTAGAAAAATGCGTCTGACGCATTAAATATGCATCATTTGTAATTGGAATTTTGAAAACAAATCGAGAAAGGTTATATGGTTGGTTAACTAAAGCAGAAGGAGTATTTCGTATTAAGGAGATCATGAAAGATTTAGAATATACAGATATCCAATCACTGGTGAATGATTTTAATTCACTTGCTCATAAACTTAAAAGAAAAAATTTTCTCATTCAGCCTTCAGAATGCCTTGCTTGTGGATATATCGTTAAATTGAATAGCGGAAAGCTTAGAATACCTTCAAAATGCCCTAGTTGTCATGAAGAAAGATTAGACTTACCGATGATTAAGATAGAAAATAAGATTTAATCTTCCTTTTTTCTTTCTTAATATTTCAATTTTTATTCTTTGAGAGTGTTTGATTGGTAAGTTGACTTCTGAGCTGAGATTCACTTAGATTCAAAAAAGAGCTCCAATTTAATGATCATTCGAATACTTAAAAATTAATAGGGATTGCTCATTTTATTTATATAGGGGTAATTATTATCTCAAATACTAGTGCGGAAAACTTTCGATATTTAATTCCTCAAACCTTATTTCAAGAACTTACGGAAAAAGCAGCAGAGGAATATCCATACATTGTCCATGGATGGCTTTTTGCCAAACGTAAGGATAACTTTGGCATATGTAAAAAGTTCACGGTTAACGAAGAGATAAATATTAAAAAAACTAAGAAACATGAGAAACCTAGCTCATGGATGCGCTATAAAAAATCCAAAATATATAAAATGCGTAAATTCAAAGAGGAACAAGACGTAGATATCGTCTGGCAATGGCATTCTCATCCCTCTGCTAAAGAAAAGCTCCATAAAATGGATAAACGGATTTTAAAATATATGAATAGCGGAGTTATGATTATTGTTATCCCTCCTGTCCCCGAAAAAGACCAAAAAGCCCATGTCGTAGGTTGGTATTATGATAAACAATACCGAAGTAAGCCTATGATAGATAAAATGGTCTTTGAAGTGATAACTGAATAATGAGAATGAAATAAGGTTTTACTTAACTTCTTTTTTTCTGAGATAATTTAAAATGCCAATCAATTTTGGTGAGAGTATAGAA
>CAZZIC010000033.1:28063-30623 GCA_964653985.1 uncultured archaeon
ATCCTTTTTACATACTTAGTCTATTAGCACAATTGTTATATTTATTTTAAAATCTCTAAATTTATCTCATACTTAACTAAAGAGGTTCTGAAAAAATGACAGATAATAATGAAGGGAATGTTTTAAGCATCGTAGCAGGAATTATAACACTGGTAACAACGTATCTTTTTTCTTGGTATATAACTACGTGGAATGGAACTACAGTTTATGCTTACGGAGTCGCAGCTTGGCAAAATGCACTCCAGATGATTAGTAATCCAAGCGGTTTTGGAAGTTCTCAAAAAATGCAAGCTTGGGCGGTCATTATTCTTGCGATTATTTTTGATCGCCTTCCTTTTATCGGGCTTAATACAAATGGCGGGATTAAATAGTTCTGCAGCTGCTATTTTAGGTTCTATTTTACCAATATTAGTGGGTTTAATGTTCTTTTTATATAGTGTGAACGTTATTACCGATGATTGGCAGAATTTAATTTCAATTTTCTGGTCTTCAGAAGAGATAATTGCCGGGATCTTCCCCTTGACATTAAAATTCGCGGGATATCCCGCAACAGTCGGAACCTATTTATTAATGATTGGGGGCTTCTTAGGATTGATAGGAAGATTATAGAATAATTAATATCTTTAATCTTATTAACTTTTTTTTGTTTTAATGCTTCAAAACTAAAATGTAATGGGTTTCTTTCAATTTCAGTAATTTTCAATCTTTTTAATTGTTTGAAATTCGATATTAGAAATACCCTACCGTTTTAAAACAGATAATACCGCCAAATTGATCTATCCGTTCTCCTGCAGGACTTTCTTCGGGGATCACTTTGGTGGTAATTCCCTTATTATTAGCAATTTGTTTAAGCCTATAAATACGATTCTTCTGTTTGTGTTCTTCAAGATACTCATCTGTTAAAAGAAGATAATCAATTTCCTCCGCAACAGAATCATCTTTTTTTCCGCCCTTATAGATGGCATCTTCAATCTCTTTTAGTCCATATAGAACCTTAATATTGGGATTATTTGAATTAATGGATTTTTCCAATTCTTTTATCAAGAAATAAGCTTCTTGGGAAATAACTTTTTTAAGAATCTCTTCTGTTTTTTCTTGTTCTAAAAGAAATCTAACTTCTCCTATAGTTCGAGCTTTTCCAGAAATTTGTCCGAAACTTGCTTGATTATTTCCTCTTGAACCGATTAACCATCGATGGTGTTTTTCGATATGTTTTAAGAATCCTTCTGACCAATTTTTACCTTGAGGAGCAACAAGAAGAATGCTTTTTCGACCGTTCTCTATTAGAGGTCTCAAGAGATCTAATAAATCTTGATAAAAATGATATTTATCTTTATCATTTGCGTTTTTCCATTTACGGGGAAGAGGTAAACTTTTGTACTTTCTTACAGATTCGCTAAAAAGCTTCCAAATATGAATAATTTGTTCATCAAAACCAACCAGCACTCCCACGGGAAAGCCCCGCTTTTTACTTTTCCTTCTCCCCATCATTACAAACAATGTTTAATAAATCAAAAAGTTAATGCATATAAACTAAGCTGTGGGAATATGAGAGTTGAAAAGAAAATAATAAACATTTAATAAATTTTCAAAATAAATTAATTAGGAAACTTATCCTAGTAACATTAATTAAATCATAATTATTAAGATGACATCAAGAGAGACCCAAAAGGAGAATTTAAAGGGTAAAACAGAATTAAGTAGAGATAAATTAGAACCCGGATTAATTCACTATTATTTTGGAGATGGAAAAGGGAAAACTTCTTCACTTTTTGGAGCTACAATAAGAGCTTTAGGAAATAATCTCAAACCAATAATTATCCAATTTCTTAAATTAAATAGCGGAGATGATGAAAATGGAAGCTATTTCATGGGAGAAATAGACTTTCTTAACAAATTTATACCAATTTATCAATTTGGTTCCGGAAAATTCATTAATCCACACGGAAAACCATCCATACTGAACCGAAAATTAATCCAAAAAGGATTTGAATTTACAAAAGAAACAATACTCAAAGGGGAGTATGATTTTGTAGGATTAGATGAAATAATTAATGCGATTTCTCTTAATCTCATAGATTTGGATGAGTTAACTTCCTTATTAGAAAAAAAACCAGAGCATGTTGAAGTAGTATGCACAGGTTTTATGTACTACAGCAAACTAAAGAATATTTCAGATTATGTTGTTAGCTTTAGTTCTATTAATCATCCCTATGATCAAGGAATTGAAGCTCGAAAGGGAATTGAATATTAATTCTTATATGAAATTTTGATTAAGATTTTTAAAAATTCTTTGAACTATATATTCTTCTCTCCAACGCTTTTGTCATTAGCATAAAAATAAGAACGAAAAATATTTTGTAAATTCTATAGAAAGATTTTTTTATTTCGTGAATTTAACTTGATTAAATAGAGATGTGAGGAAAATAATGGCAAACAATAAAGATTGGTTGAAAAAGGGGAAATTACTACATCAGAGAGGGTCTTATGATCAAGCTATTGATGCCTTCAAGCGTGCTTTAAACTTAAACCCCGAAAATAAGGATATTATGATTAGAAT
>CAZZIC010000034.1:0-30557 GCA_964653985.1 uncultured archaeon
GAAGATGATATTTTAAAGAAATTTTCAAGGAATTATCGAACTATTAGCAAAGAGATGAGAGAGTTTTCACAATTTATAAAGAAGGACCTTTATGTATACGATTTTTATACTGAAGAGAGCTCTGCTATAATTATAGATCCGATAGAACCTCCCCCTGGAGGTGGCGGCGAGACAGGTTGCTTTGGGGGAGATCCAGAAGAGGATTGTTTCTGGTGTGAAGTTGTTGCTGTCGTATCAGGCGTAGCAATATGTGCTGCAATAATTGCTGCAACTTATGGAACTGGCGGAGAACTTTGTGTATACATATTAGAAATGTTTCATTTGACTGGAAGTAGTTATATTGCTTGCCAATTAGCTGGTTGTTGTTGATGTAAATTATGAATATAAAAGATAGAATAAAGAGATTATGGAAAAACTATAAGGAAGTTCGACTAATTTTCTTAAGTGGGGTAATTGTTGGTATAAACACAGTGAATTGGATATTATTTTTTTTGGGTTTAATAGACCTCAGAGCACCAATTGCCTTTACAATTTTTACCGTCATTCTCGTAATTATTACGTTTTTAAGCAAATCCAAATACAAGCAAATAACGGCAAAAGCAGTATATATAGTTCTGGGCGGAATTGGTTTAGGTGGCATAGTATGGTTCGTTACTGGCTATATTTTTATAGCCGCCCCTTGGGCTCCTTTAAGAGCATTTAGAGGGCGAATCTATTTAGCCCTCCTGTTTGGTTCATGGGGGGTGGGTGCTTTAATCATGTACTTTGTAGGGAAAAAGAGAAATTGGAGAACTACTTTTACTGTAGAATCGAAAAACAAATAAATGTATAGCTTTAGTTGCAGCGAGTTTACTTTATGCCGCAGCATGGTGTATTTGGGCTATAGATTATTTTCTCATTACAGGGAGTTCCTTCATAGTGTGTCAATTTGCTGGATTCTGTCCATAACTTTTATAGGTGATTTTAGAAATGGAATCTAATAAAAAAGATCTCGATAGGAATAGTTCTGATGGTCTTATTAAGAAAATTAGAGAGTATTGGGAAAATCTCGATAAAAATGACGTTATATTACTCGGTGTTTATATTGGTACAACTCCCATGATCTGGCTCCTCTTCTTTTTTGAGCTAACAATTCTAAATTAAATCTTTCGGGAGAAGGAATTCTTCCCATGAACTCGAGGATAACATCCTTATAGGGGATAAATATATTTCTCATGATTGCACCTTTAATCAGAGTCTGCTTATTTGGAGTTTTATAAGCGACATCGAATGGGACTTTAATAATGTCTTTGGCAAAAATTACATCGGGATCATCTTCTAAAGTTATTTCCTCAGAAGAAGCTAATTTATCATACACAAAATCTGAGAGTATTAATCCCGTTAGTAATCTACTATCAGTTATATATTTGCCTCTCGTTAAATCGATACTTTGTGATAATTCGAATTTTGTGTAATAATAACCTATACCAAAAAGAAAGTAAATAATTCCTCTGGTTGTTTTGACACGGCATTCTATTCCACTAAAAAATATAATTAAGTCGGTGTGAATTTTCGTGACTTCCTTGTTCATATAAAAACCAAGTTTATGAGGATAACCCAGTAGTTCCCCCCAACTAGGAATCATAAATATCATATTATTAGAGATAAGATTAATATTTGACCCTAATGAAAAAAGGATAAAGATTCCGAAAAGAATAGAAATATAAGGTATGAATCCCTTTTTTAAATATAAAAGTAATATTGTGACGCCAATCAAGACAATTGAGTTCGGAATAGCAATAACATAAAATATATAAATTTAATTAGACAACACGGAGTTGAATGTTATGCAATGCATATCAACCGAAGATGTCAAACAATGGAACGGAAGAACGATTGAAATTGACGATTCTGGCACTGGTGATATCGTTGGCGATGCCTTTATAGGCTTTCACGACGTACCGACCGGAAATATTATCTTTCGTGGAATCTCTGTTGGATATTATACAGAAGAAAACAGAGAAGAAGATCGACCTAAAAAAACAATTCTTTTAGCAGTCCAAGATGGACTTGAAAGTTTAAACTTTAATAGAGAACGTGATAGAGTTTTACTTTGCAGAGGAAGTTGTTTTGACCTCGTAAGAGAATGGTTCGAAAAAGAAGAAATTACTTATTTACCTGCAATAGTAGAAGGTAAATTACAAGATGCCGTTGAAGGCAGATTTCTTTCTCATCTTAAAAGTTTAGGAGTTCCTTCTAAGCATTTATCAAAATCCGCAGGAAAAGAAAGATTTTATACAGTTTTCAATTGGGTTGCCGAAGATTTCCCAAATCGTGAAAAGTTTGTGAAACGCGGTTTTCCCGCTTGGGAAAGGTATTTAAGGCAAAAAGCCAGAAGAATTTATGGGCAAAAACAAAAAAAGCGTAAATATATCGAATCACGAGCTAAAGAAATCCTACAAAAAATTTAATTTTTCATTTCTGTTGTTTTGATTTTTTTTATTTTTTTAATTAAACTAATTCTAATAATTTCAATTTTTACCCTCTTTGGATAATTGAGATATTTTATTTCTGGAAAAGGCAATTTAAACCCAACAGATTATTCTCTCCTATTTTACCCTTCTCTTTTCAGGTTTGGCGCGTATTTCAAACTCCTTGTGGATACAATTCTATGTCCTCTCCATACCATTTCCCAATTAGAGAAATAAGGAAATATAGAGAAATTAATGATATACAAATAACAGTACTCGAAAAAGAATTAACATTCGAAATACAAATAAGAAGATTAGAGAAGGAAAAACTTCAGAACAAGTTTTTTCTAAGATGATTGTGAGATTAGTTCTCTTTTAATAGTCGATACCAAAATGGATTTCGAACATTATAAAAACCTGAAAAGACTTTTGATATGATACATAATCTATTATACGATTATTTATTCGGTATCAGACAATGGATTATCAAGTAAACTATTCTGATAATTTTAGAGATGTTAACCCAACGGCAATTAATTTCATAAAGAAGTATAAAATGCTTAATTTTGAGATTCTTTCTTCCTATACGAGCTTAATTGAGGATCCTCTGAAATTTGGCGATAATTTGGAAATTTTTAGTGTAGTCATAGATAAGTCTATTCGGTTGTTTACCTTTAGAACCATTCCTTTTAATATCTTAATATCTCATTCTGAGGATGATAAAGCTGTAAAAAACTTAGTTGAGTATATATGGGAAAATAGGATTAAGTTTCCAGGAATCTATGGACCTTTAAATGTCATAAGGAATTTTAGAAAAGAATGGCATAAATTATCGGGAGAAGATTTTCAAACTAAAGATGAAATGTGGTTGTATTTTCTTGAGAAGTTAAAAGTACCTTCAAAGAATATAGGTCACGTGATTAGGGCTAATGAAAACCATTTAACTAGAGTAAATAAATGGTCAAATGAAGCAGTTAAGGAATTAATGCCAGAAGCTCATGAATCATTTCTCGAGTCGTGTAGGCAAAACTTATCTTATAGAATTAAGGAACAAAAAGTTTTTTTACTGAATTATAATGATGAATTTGTTTCCATGGCAACCATCTCGAGGGAAACAGAAAAGTTACAAATAATAAACAACGTTTTTACTCCACCAAAATATAGAGGAAGGGGGTATGCTACAGAAATATGCTCTCTGATAGCGAATAGAATTAGAAAGAAAGGGAATTACCCTATTCTTACGATAAATACAGAGAATAAACCTGCAATCAATATATATGAAAAGATTGGTTTCCAGAAAAAAGGAAAAGTGGGTTTATTTTTACATTAGAAATAATTTTATGAAATAAATTACCCTACTCAATATAGAGAATGGTTATTTTTAAAATAAAGATGATGTTTACTCCAAATAAATGATTGAATCACAAAATTTTGTTGACTTAATCAAACCATATCGAATCATATCAATAATTGGTATGGCTAAAAATGTAGGAAAAACCACCGCCTTAAATTATATTATAAAAAAATTTTGGGATACAGAAGTTTTAGGTTTAACTTCCATTGGAAGAGATGGAGAGTTGGAAGATATTATTGATTCCAGACCTAAACCACGTATTTATGTTAAAAAGGGTAGTATTATCGCTACAGCAAAACAATGTTATTTTAATTGTGATATAACGAGAGAAATAATTGGGAAGACTGGTATATCTACTCCAATGGGAGAAATTATAATTGTCAGAGCCTTAAGTGATGGATATGTTGAGCTTGGAGGACCATCCATCATTTCTTATCTTTCTGAAATTGTAATAAAATTAAAAGAATTGGGATGTGAAAAAGTCTTAATTGACGGGGCAATAAGTCGCAAAACATTTGCTACACCTTTAATATCTGATGCAACCATTTTATGCACGGGAGCTGCTCTCTCTTCAAATATGGATCAGGTAGTTAAAGAAACAAAGCATACTGTGAATATTTTCAATCTGAATAAGATTACCGATGAAGATTTATTAGAAAAACTAAAAACATCTTTAAAAAGTGCTAAGGTAGCTTTCATATTTTCTGACCTATCCTTTAAAGAATTTCAACTGAAAACTTCTCTAGATTCTGCCAAAGTGATTGCTGATAATCTTAATGAAAAGGTAAAATATCTTTTGATTAGAGGTGTCCTTTCAGATAAGCTAATTAACGATCTAATTAAATCAACAGATTACATCCAAAATCTCTATATAATAGTTGAGGATGCCACGAAAATCTTTCTTAGTAAGGATACTTTGGAGAAATTTTTGAAAGGTGGTGGAAGGATTAAAGTTATTAATAAAATCAATCTAATTTGTATTATTTCAAACCCTTTTTCTCCATCTGAGGGGTTTAAGTTTAACAGATATAAATTCCTAAAAAAATTAAAAAATCAGATAAATTTACCCGTTTTTGACATAAAACGAATGGAAGAGAAAAAAAATGAATAAATTTCTTACTGAGGAGCAAAGAGAAGTTATTGGTTTTAAATTCATTCTAGATCATTTAAATATTGTCACTCCATTTGGTTTAGCCTATAAAAAGAAACTAAAACCTTATGGAAAGGAAGAAAAACAAGATCTATTATCGGAATTAGATTTAATAGAGGCTCTGATTGAGGAAATAAAAGATAAACCCTATGTATTTGACCAAATACACCAAACCTTAAAAAAAGTTAAGAATATCAAATATAGTTTAGAAAGATGTAAAGGCTTGAATACATTAGATGATACAGAATTTTTTGAAATAAAAAATTTTGCATTCGCTTCAAGGGATCTTTCAAACATTCTACAAAAATTACCAATTGAACATACAGCAAAATCTATTTCATCCATATCCGAAGTTATTTCTCTTTTAGATCCCGAAAACAAAAAGCTGCCTACTTTCCATATCTATGGAGCTTATTCCGCTGATTTAGCAGAAATCAGGCGTAAAAAATTAGAATTAGAAAGTCAAATAATAGGTGAGAGAGATGATAAGAAGAGAGAAAAATTGAAAGAAAAAAGACTTGAACTAGTTGAAAAAGAGAGGAGAAAAGAATTAAAGATAAGAAATTGGCTAACTAAGGAGTTAAGCAATCATTTAGATCAATTATGGAAAAATGTTGATGCAATCGGAAAACTTGATTTTTTAATTGCTAAAGCGAAAATTGCTACAGAGTATAATGCTATTAAACCTAACATCATTGATGGTATGAGTATCCATCTAAAAAAATTATTTAATCCTTACATAAACGAAAAGCTGAAAAAAAGAGGGAAAGAATTCATTCCAATAACATTACCTGCTAAAAAGGGTGTTTCCGTAATAACAGGAGCAAACATGGCTGGAAAGACTGTAACTCTTAAAAGTTTTATTCTTAACACCCTCTTAGCACAACTTGGCTTTTTTGTCTTTTCCGAGCAAGCAGAAATTCCTCTTCTTGACTATATTCACTTTATTTCTGATGATATGCAATCAGTATCAAGAGGTTTAAGTACTTTTGGAGCTGAAATAGTATCCCTAAATAATTTAATTCAAAATCGGAAAAATGAAGATTGTCTTGTTGTTATGGATGAATTTGCTCGTGGTACTAATCCTAAAGAAGCTTCATATCTTATCAAAGCAGTCTTAAATTATCTTAGTAAACTTAATTTTATAACGATTATTGCAACTCATTATGATGGGATAGTGGAGGAAAATATGACCCATTATCAAGTTAGAGGATTGAAAGATGTTAATTTTGAAAAATTAAAGCACAAAATCAATTTAAATAACAAATCTTCTATCGAAGTAATTCAAGACCATATGGATTATAAGCTTGAAAAAGTTCCACCAGAAAGCGAAGTTCCAAAAGATGCGTTAAATATTGCTATTTTATTGGGATTAGACCAAAATATTATCGATCTCGCAAAAGAATACTATAAAAAGAATGAAAAGAAAAATGACTGAAAGTAAATTAAATTTAGACTTTAATCTTGTAGAAGATGCCAGAAATAAGGCAAAAAAAATTGCTTTAGATGTTCAGAAATTTATCGATGTTCATACTACGACTACAATTGAGAGAACAGTATGTAGGTTATTAGGAATAGATGGAGTTAATGAATTAGATGTACCTCTTCCTAATGTGGTCGTAAATGAAGTAAGAAAGGATAATGGTTTGGGTTTAGGAGCCGCAATATATCTTGGGAATACTATTCTCCACACGGGATATACCCCCCAAGAAATTGCAGAAAATGTCTCAGAGAATAAAGTATCCTTAACAAAATTGCCAATGAAGGATTTATTTGAGATAAAATTGAAGATCAGAGAAATAGCAAAAGAATCACTCCAAAAGATTAAAGAAAATAAGGAAAAGAGAACACATTTAATTGAGAAATATGGAGAAAAACAGGAACCTTTTTTGTATGTAATTGTAGCTACGGGGAATATCTACGAAGATATTACTCAAGCAAAAGCAGCAGCACGTCAAGGGGCAGATATAATCGCTGTAATTAGATCAACTGCTCAAAGTCTATTGGATTATGTACCCTATGGTCCTACAAAAGAGGGATTTGGAGGGACTTATGCTACACAAGCTAACTTCCGATTAATGAGAAACGCTCTTGATGAAGTTAGCGAAGAGGTTGGACGATATATAAGATTAACTAACTATTGTTCGGGGTTATGTATGCCTGAAATAGCAGCAATGGGTGCTTTGGAAAGGTTAGATGTAATGTTAAATGATGCACTTTATGGAATCTTATTTCGAGACATTAATATGAAAAGAACCATAATAGATCAATATTTTTCGAGAATGATTAATGCATATGCCGGAATCATAATAAATACAGGAGAAGATAATTATTTGACTACAGCTGATGCCTTTGAGAATGCACATACCGTATTAGCCTCTCAGTTTTTAAATGAACAATTTGCGTTGCTCACTGGTCTAAAAAAAGAACAAATTGGTTTGGGACATGCATTTGAGATGGATCCCTCTTTAGAAAATGGATTTTTATATGAATTAGCTCAAGCTCAAATGGCTAGAGAAATCTTTCCAGATTATCCCTTAAAATATATGCCTCCCACAAAATATAAGACTGGAAATATCTTTAAGGGGCATATACAAGATGCTCTCTTTAATATGATTACTATCCTTACAGATCAAAGAATTCACTTACTAGGAATGCTTACAGAAGCAATTCATACTCCCTTTATGCAAGATCGGGCACTTTCAATTGAAAATGCGCAGTATATTTTTGAAAACATGAAGAATTTAGGTAAGGAAATCTCATTCAAGGAGGGAGGAATGATGGAGAAGCGAGCCAATTACGTCTTAAATCAAGCATTTAATCTATTAAAACAAATTGATAAGATAGGTTTATTCAAAACTATAGAAAAAGGAATATTTGCAGGTATCTCTAGGCCTATTGATGGTGGAAAAGGTCTTGAAGGTGTTATTAAAAAGGATGAACGCTATTATAATCCTTTTCTTGAATTAATGACTGAAGAATTACTCGGGGGGGAAGAAAATTGACTGATGAAACTTCAATAGAGAAAGATAAAATGGGGAATAAGGTTGATTTGACTAAAATTAAACCTTATGGAGATACGATGAATGATGGAAAAGTACAATTGAGTTTTACATTACCGGTCAAAAAAGGAATTAAGGCAACAATAGCTGCTAAGAGAATCTGTAAAAAAATGGACTTAACTGATATCTCTGTTGTTTACAGTGAAGACTTAGATATGGGGTTTACTTTTTTCATTGTTTATGGATCTTTTATGCATTCAATAGATTATACGGAAATTGCGGCAGAATCTGTGGCATTCAAATCAATGAGTAAAGAAGAAATAAATACCACTATAAAAGAAGATTTTGGAAGAAAAGTCGTAGTGGTGGGAGCAACAACTGGAACTGATGCTCATACTGTGGGTATCGATGCTATCATGAACATGAAAGGGTATGCGGGACATAAAGGTTTAGAGAGTTTTGAAATGCTTGAAACTCATAATTTAGGGAGTCAAGTTCCAAATGAGGTATTTATTAAAAAGAGTATCGAATTGGATGCTGATGTTCTCTTAGTTTCTCAAGTTGTTACCCAAAAAAATATACATATCAAAAATCTAACAAATCTGGTTGAGCTATTAGAGGCAGAGAATTTAAGGAAAGATGTTATTCTTATTTGCGGTGGTCCACGGATTAATAATCAATTAACCAAAGAATTGGGATATGATGCGGGATTTGGTCCTGGAACCTATGCGTCTCAAGTAGCTGCATTTATCGTAAATGAAATAAAAAACAGAAATCTTATATAATAATCTAAAGTAAATTGAAAAGTATCTTATTATCCTTTATAAATTACCATCTTTTCAATCAAATATTGAGAGTGGCTTCTTAAAAAAGGTAAAATGAAAAAAAAAGTATCTGATTTAAGAGTAACCAATGAAAAACGCATTTTTACCGTAAGCGAGTAAATATGAACACTCATGTCCTCTGTATATAATTATATGTAGATTTCCTAGATTGCCTTCTCCGACAATGAATTCAAACTTTCCAACTATGTTTCTTTTAATGATGTCCCAGTGCAAATTTAGATGTGAAACCTCTAACCTTATCGAATCTTGTGATAATGAAAGAAGAGCACTTTCAAAAATAAGCTTATTCTCATAGTTAACTAATGCATAACCTTGGAATTGTTCTTCAGAAATCTCTACCAATATAACTTGAATTTTGTTTATTGTTTCTTTGTTTCCCGCGTTATCAATGCTATAAAAGAATATCATATAATAGCCAGGTTCTCCATTAAGTTGAAAAGCTCCATTATATGTAGTATATTCAGTTCCATTAATGCTATAAAATGATGCATTTACGCCTGATATAGAATCAGTAGCGTTAATAAAGAACTCGGAATCATATGTCACATAAATAGTTCCATCCTCCTTTTGAGACTCCGATATTAACAACTCAGTTAGCGGAGAAGTTTTATCGATCTTAAGCTTTTCATATTTAATAGATTCTAAATTACCTATATTATCCACAGACCTAAATTCGATGGAACTAATCCCTTCTTTTGAATACTCAAATGGATTTTCATAAATTAACCAAATACCATCATCAATCCTATATTCGGTGTAATTAATTTTAGAATCACGATCTTGGGCATTCAATTTAACGGAAACATTTGAAAGAAACCATCCCATGTTTCCTAATTCTCCATCGATATTTATCGTTGTTTCTGGGGGGGTGTTATCTATGACATGAATCACGCATTTTCCGACATCAATACCGCCTAGATCATCAGATATGGTATAATTAAAATGAGTGGTTCCCACAAAATTTGTATCTGGATAAAAAGATATACTCTCATTTGTGTTGATGGTTAGGGATCCATTATCAATTGTTGATATCGATTGAATTGAGATACTGTTTCCTTCAATATCATAATCATTGGTTAAAACTTCAATTGTGATTGGGGTATCTTCTTGGGTACTTACTTCGTCATCTACAGCTATTGGTGGATCGTTTACTGAATTTACTTTGATAGATACATTCGCTGTGTCGGAAAGGTCTCTAGAATATAACCTGTAAACAAAGGAATCTTGACCAAAGAAGTTTTCATTCGGCTTATATGTAAAACTCCCATTTAGCTTAAGATCTATAGATCCGAAAGAGACATCAGATTCTAAAATGACATATGGAGAATCTATCTCTGGATCACTCCAATTATCATCTATATCATAATCATTTTCAATAACACCTGGAGCTATTACAGAAAGAACGTGATCTTCATCCATAGAATAGGTATCTTCAATCGCAACAGGAGCATCATCAACTGAATTTACTGTTATTAAGACCTTAGCCAACTCACTCGAATCGGTACCATCTGTAATTTGATAATCAAAAGAATCTTTTCCGAAAAAGTTTGAATCGGGAATGTAAATAAAACTCCCATCGAAATTTAGGAGGAGACTTCCATTCGAAGGTTCAGTCCAGTAGGATATATTGATTACATCCCCATCAGGGTCATAATCATTACCTAATATACCCGGAGAAGAAATGTTCAGTGTTGAATCCTCGCTTATAATATAAGAATCATCCTCAGCAATGGGAGGATCGTTTGGTGGAACAATCGAAACAGCTGGTGAATATATTGAAAGAATAGATATAAAGCTTATACTTAATAAGCAGAAAGCTGAAATCAACGCAACCGTTTTATAGAAAATCTTTTCCTTCATAATTTAAACCAGATTTGATTTTAGCAATGAAATTCAGATTGCTAGATAAATTATATACAAGCTATATATTAAAGAATTTCTAGTAATAATGTAAAGAAAACTAAAGATAAAATTAATGTATTATAACTTTCTCTTATTAAGAACTAAAAAAAAGTAGAAAAAGGTTGGTAAATCTAAGTAATTTGTAGGAAATTATTCATTTTCTTTTATAATAAAATCTTTTAACCATTTGGGCATAACTAATGACAGATAGGATAAAATGTAAAAAGCTATTCCAAATAACCATGCCATATATACAAAAGGGGAGTACCCAGGATGATTAAAAAACACAATCATTAGGGTGTCTAATATGAACATAAGAAAGAAAAAAATCAAACAAAAAATGGAATACATAAACAATGAAAGCCCCGCTTTAGCAATTTTATCATCAGCGGCATGCCTCGCACTGTTAACTATTCTTATGTTATAAAAATAAATTGAATATGAATAAATGATTAAAGCCAAAGTAGAATATAACCTGATGCTGATTTGGTCTTGATAATCCTCTTGTGGAACGCCCCAATAATTCCATGGAAGAAAAAGTAAAACAACGATTATACTCCCAATGATAATTAAAGGAATCAATGCTTTTGATTCTTGGAGTGTGATATTTATCGCAAATTTGTATAATAATATATCGGCAATTACTATCATACTGTATGAAAATGGTAAAGAGAAACGATATATCTCCATATAAAATCCAGTTATAATAGCTTCAACCATTCCTATTGTTAGCATAATAAGGGATAAAGTGAGTAATAAAAATACGATTGATAAGTAAAGTGGCGGCTTTAAACTTCTTTCTTGCCATTTTTGATACATTTTATATGTCATAAAAATACTAAAGCAAGTCAAGAAGATATAAAAAATGAAGATCGGAAAAACTCGAAAATCAAATGGAGTATAGGAAAATATCATTAAGATAATCTTTATCTAAAAGTATATAAAATTTTACTTAATAAGCTATTAATCCCTTGAAAGACTTTAAACCATAGTGGGAGTGTTAAATAGATGTAAAGCATTTTATTTTACTGAAAAGGAGACTTTAGAGATTCTTGGAGGCGCATCTAAGAGTCAGGTAAGGCTCCCCAAATCCAGTCCTCTCCTTAAGGGATCTGGAATATATTATCTTTTTTTAGCTCTCATTAGTTATTAGATTTCTTATTCATTAAACTCCAAATCCTCTTGAATGTGTTCCATTAATATTCTGTTGGCAAGTCATATTTCTTAACAAAATTAGGTTGGTTCTCTTTGAATTAGCAATTTAAAAATACTTAGATTGATCGATGGAGCTTATTTTCTTTATATAACCATGCCTCTAATCCGATAAAGATAATTAGCCCAATTAAACACATAATCGCTCCCGCCATAAAAGCCATTTGATATGCAAACACTTCAGTTTGCCCTTGAAAAATTAAAAGATCAATTAACGGCCCAGAAATCAATGTACTCGCGAGACCCCATGATAAGAAGAATGTAGTATTATAAATTCCAAATCTTTTTCCTCGCTTTTCCTCTGGAATTAGAACAGAAGCAATTGCATAAGATGAAGCATAAATAAGTACCTCTGCGGTGCCAATAAGAAAACTTCCTACAAAAATAAACGAGAGAAATCCAGTCAAAGCAGTAATTATCAATCCTATTATCGCTATTATCGTCCCCATTATTAGCGTCTTTCCATGACCAAATTTTTTGCTCAAAAATCCTGCTGTGAATCCTATTAAGATCGTGGCTACTGATCTTGTGTTTACAATAAAGCTTAATAACACACTATCTACATCAAACCCCGATTCTAAAGTAAGATATTGACTATAAGGAACAGAAATAGAATTACGACCGAAATTGATAAATGCTAGGGCTATAATAAAGATTGTAAAATATTTAATACTACGTTCAAAATCACTTACATTTGGGGTATCATTGATGGCTTCCAAATTTTTATCTGTGCCTTGGTGCTCTTTAAGATGTATACCTCCTTCAGGAATAAGTAAAAACATTGGAATTGTTGAAATAAACATAACGAATGACGCGATGAAGAAAAGATTACCGTTTCTAAATCCGAATCCATCTGCATAAATAAGCCCTCCTATAGTTATCCCTAAGATTCTGCCAATACCTCCCAAACTCTGAAGTTGTCCTAAAACCTTCCCTCTTTCCATAGGTTTATATATATCTGAGACTAATGCAGACCAACCTATGTTGGACATGGACCAAAAAGCTTCTATACAAGTCAATCCTATTATTATGACATATCCTGCGAGATATAGATTAGTAAATAGGGAATGAGTGCCCCATACTATTATTATTCCGATACCAGCTAATAATTCTCCTAAGACAATTAAAGTTCTTCTCTTTTGCGTTTTATCACTTATTGGCCCCCAAACGATATTTTGAAAGAAAACAGACATGATCATTGGGAGTGTTGCATAAAGAGTTGACTCTGTAACGGTTAGTCCGAGAAAATTTCTAATATAAATAGATAGGTACGTATAAAATAAGCCCCGTCTGAACATAGTAAGGACTTGAAAAAATGAAAGCCCAGTAAAAATTTTTAAACCAGAGACTTTAAGCTTTTTAAAAACCAATATTGATCAATTTGTAAAATTATTCTTTCCTATTTACTCTTTTTCATCAAAAATTAAATGGAAGGGTCAGAAGGTTGTTTAATTTTGATGTATATAAACTTTTAAATAAAAAGTTGTTGAACCTATAAACATAGAGATACTTTATTTAAAGAAATTTTGAGAATTGGATTTACTTTAATCTTTTCTTTAGATTAGTTATTTCTTCTTCTAATTTTTCGATTTTCTGGTTTTGTTCTTCAATTTTTCGATTTTTTTCTTCGATAATTTTTTGTTTTTTTTCAGATTCTGTTAGTAATATTTCATCTTTATCTGGCTTTATCAAAACAACACGATAGAGAGGTTCTTCATCTTGATGTTTTTCCTTTCTTTGTTTTAAACCTATTCTAAAAGGCACAATTCTACTTAGATCAATATTTTCATCAAAATTCCATTTATCTGGAGATGGATTTAACACTTTCTTCAATTCTTCTATATGATATGTTCCATCTTCTTTCAATATATAAGCTCGAAGGAAAGGTGGCTTGTATAGATTGCTTGCGACGTGATAAGATGGGAAAATGATATAAAGAGGTATTCTTAACAATCGACAATAATCAAGTTTTTCTGCAAGATCGGAACGCCACGTACTCTTAGAAAGAATATTTATTGCCATTGTAGGTACCTTATTATCAAATTTATTAGCTTGATAAGAGGATAACGTATAAGGTATTGTTAGTCCTTTAAAAAAGGAGATGTCAAATTGGATATCAATTTTTATACCTTCTTTTTGAAAAAAATGATGAAGATCCCACATAGTGCGGTCTTTTGGAAAGTTTGTTGTTAGTATGTCGTGAAGATATGTGATTTCAGCAGAATGAGGTTCACTATCCCTACGACCTAAACGAGGTTCATTAGGATCGAATGTATCTGGCTCAGCATCTCGATGTCTTGTACTAACAAATGAATTTCTATTTCTTGGTTCCTTCATCTGAGAATCTGATCGCTCTTGCATCTTTATATTCACTATTCTATATATTTAACCAAGTATTTAAAAATACCCTTTAATGCATTTTTTTCTCTCAAATGGAAAAAGAAATAAGCTAATTAAAAAATTTGATATTTATCGTTCCCAAGACTTCATTATCACATGAGTGTTAGTTTCTATAAGCCCCTCAATTGGATCAATTTTACGAGAGAACACTTCATAAAGCTCTTCAGGTTCCTCAACTTGAACTTCACACATGATATCATAAATCCCCGTTAGAGATACTATTTGTTTTATTTCCGGAATCTCCTTCAACTGTTCGATAACTCTTGAGATCACATTGATCCCAAGTTTACCAAGAATTATGGCTTTTAATGGCATTTCATATTTCCTATTTTAAAATCGTTAAGAACTAACTTTATGTATTTTATTTAAAAATAATATTTCAATTTTGGCAATTTCATCCAAGCTATTTATTTTTTCAGTCAATGCATAGAATTTGATTATGGAATTTGTCTTAACTGAAATGATAATGTCATAAGTACCAGTTATTGAATCAACTTTATAAATTCCTTCTATTCCTAATAATTTAAGGGCTAAATCCTTCATCTTCCCAACTTCTCTTGTAAGAAGGATCTTTGAGACTATCTTATTTCTGGTTTCATGAATGTATCTAAGGAAGATGGAGATTACCAAGAGAAATATTATGATAGTCAAGAAATCGAGGGGGAAAGTTTCTTTGGCAAATAAAACTCCGAAGAAGATTGCACCAATTGGTTCTATTATGGTCAGAATACTGCTCCACTGATTATAGGTTAAATTAAAAGGATTCCATGTAGAATAAGCAATGAATATAAAAATATAAGTTAAGATAGTTGCGAAAAAGATGAGAAATAGCATTTGCCATCGCCATAATATCGAGAAAACTATGGAAAATTGGGCAAAAAATAGATTTACTTCATTGATAAGGTATGTGTCCAAAGGAAAAAGCGAAAATAATGCTAAGATAGGGACAAGAATTAAGCTTCCAATTATAAACATTAAGGATAATTTTAAAAGGAGTCTTGGTGTCTTATAAAACTTATTTTTACTCACTAAGCGTAATTCTTCTTTGGTGTAAGAGTCTTTATTAATATATATATGTAGAAAAGATATAGAAATCGTAAAAATGATAATATAAACAAATCCGTACCACGCTAAATCATTATCTTCTAAGATTCCTTGGTTAATTTTAACAAAAGTAATGAGTCCAATCGAAAAAATCAAGATGATAAGATATAACATCTTAAATACATCGAGTCTTTCGGTTTTTACACCATGCTCATAAAAAGATACGATTATAATACTTATTTGAAATCCAACCATCGCAAACGATATAGTTAATAATTTCAATGCGAAAAAATAACCAATTATATTTAGAATTACCCCGAAAAACCCTAAAATAGCGAAAAAAGTGATATTTCTAATGTTGAAAAATTTGGTATTTATTGATTTAATATATCTTAACAATTGTTTTGGTGGGATCCTTTTATTTGAAGTGTATTTATTATTGATAAGAACAAAGATGAGAGCCAGTACGAATAAAATGATTCCGGATACGAAAAACCTTAAGAAAATTATCATAAAAATTGAAATATCTTGAAATAAATCCGAAACCATTATGGGAATGATACTCCAGAGTACATTCGCAGCTATTAAATATAAGATATTTTTATTTTCCATTAATTCACTTCATCTTTACAAATCTTTGGCGAACCTAATATAATGATAAATTAAACATTTAATATATAGTATTTAATTTCAATTGATTGGAAAAAGAAAGGAGAATTTGAGAAAAAAGATGTTTTAAATTTTTTTGCTTAATTCTCTCTTACAAGAATGGAGATTTTCTTGGGTCTTTATTCTCTTAGTTTACGTAACTTTGGAAATAGAGCCCCAGTCTTTTCTTGATATTTCTTATAATCTTTACCAAAGCGTCTTATTAAATCTTTTTCTTCATAGTAGATCATTATAGGAATATAAATGATATTAAATAGAACCATAATGATTACTAAAAACCATGAATTTACTATAAACGCGATAGCAATAAAAATTGGAAATTCTCCGAGACTTTGAGGGTGTCTAATAAATTTGTAAATTCCTCCATACATTTCTGTATCTTCCGAAGGTTTTGCAGTTTCTGATCCCGCATCGAGCATCCCTTTAATCACAAGGATTGTTCCTGGAATAATAATCAGTAAGCCAATAATTATTCCGACAATTATATTCTGATGTATTTTCCAGTTAAATAAAGAAATAGGAAACCAGATCCCTAGGAATGTGTTCAGAACAATAATAAATTCTAAGAAACCTGCAATACTTCTGTAAATTGCTGCTTGCTTCCAAGCTTTCTTACCTTTGGTTTGACTTCTCTTTTTCGGTTGCAAACTAATCGTATAAAGATAACAAAATAGCAAAATACTTACAATAAGTGATATAAAGTTGATCCATTGAATCATATTACAACACTATTCTATTGAGAAATAAAATGATTCATATAAATAGTTTTAGTGTAAAGTTTTCATTAAGTCCATAACTATTATTATCTGAAAACGGGAATTAGGATCAGAATAATAATTAACCCAGAATTATAAATTAAATAAAGAAAATTTATCTCATTTAACATAATGAAAAAGATTCTTATTACCGGAGCAACGGGCTTTATAGGAAGTTGGCTTTCCAAATTTTTTCTTGAGGATGGCTATGAAATTATTGCTCACGGAAGTTCTGAGGAATCAGTAAACAGATTGAAAGAAAATGTTTTAAACTCAGAATATCCATCCAATAATTTGGAAGTTTGGTCCCAGGATTTTCTTGATGAAAATTGGAGTTTTTTTTTTGATTTTTCAACTCTGGATTTTATTATTCATACCGCAGCAGCTACAAAAGTAAGGGAGGGTACTTTAGGAAATTATGATAAATATTTTAAGTTAAATGTAATTGCTACCAAAAAGTTGGCAGAGAAAGCGTTGAATCATCGTATTTCCCACTTTATTCATCTTTCCACAGGTCAAGTATTTGGTCATCCCAAATATTTTCCAATAATGGAGGATACTCCTAAAAAACCGATAAATCTCTACGGTTATACAAAGTTAATGGGCGAACAAGTTATAGAATCCTTTGGTCTTTTTGGTTTGGCTTGGACTATAGTTCGACCCTTTTCTGTTTATGGAAAAAATCAAGACAATATAATCGATATTATATTTGAGAAGATTGTAAATGATGAACCTCTTACAGTCTACGGTGATGGAACTCAATCAAGGGCATTTATGCATGTAAAAGATTTTTATAGAGCATTGAAAATTATATTAGGAAATCCAAACTGCTTGAAAGAAGCTTTTAATTTATCAGGTAATAAGGAATATTCTGTTAATTATCTAATAGAATTATTTTCAGAAGCTCTCGATAAGGAGCCAGAAATACGATATGAACAATCTAAGATTAATGAATTAAAGCGAAATTTGGCTGACACATCGAAACTTCAAAAAATTGGATTTTCCTATACTCAAAATCTGGAAGATTTTATCAAGAAAGAACTTTTAGATTAAGAGCATAATTATACCTTTAGCTTAGGGATGAGAGTATGATCTTATAGGTTAACCCATTGGTTTCCCAAAAGTTCCATAAAAGACTTAAAAAATTATGGAAAATATTATCATTTAAATAACTCATAATTATAGTAAAAATTCGTGATAATATTATGCCAAAATCAGAAGAATACATTGAAATGGATTACAAATATGGTGCTCATAATTATCATCCTATTCCCGTGGTTATTTCGAAGGCAGAAGGCGTTTGGGTGTATGATCCAGAAGGTAATAAATATCTAGATTGCTTATCGGCTTATTCAAGTCAAAACACAGGACATTGTCATCCTGAGATTATTAACGTGCTTAAAGAACAAGCGGAAAAAGTAACTTTGACCTCTCGAGCATTTCATAACGATGTAATGGGTCCTTTTTTAAAACAGCTTTGTGATATCGTAGGACCGCATTTAAATGATCCTAACAATTCAGGCGTTATGGCTTTACCAATGAATACTGGAGCAGAAGCAGTTGAAACAGGTATGAAAGTAGCTCGTGCTTGGGGTTATATTAAAAAAGGAATACCCAAAAACGAAGCTCAAATTATTGTATGTAGAAATAATTTCCATGGAAGAACAATTACAATCGTCGGATTTAGTACCGATATTGAACATGGAAGATATTTTGGTAATTATGGACCTTTTACTCCTGGTTTCACAATTATTCCTTATGGGGATGCTAAGGTTCTGGAAAATACAATTTTGGAAATAGGTTCTGAAAAAGTAGCGGGATTTATGTTAGAACCAATACAAGGAGAAGCGGGTGTAAATGTTCCTCCTAAAGGCTATTTAAAAAAAGTTAGGGATATCTGTTCCAAATACAATGTTCTAATGATGGTAGATGAAATCCAGACTGGATTCTGTCGAACTGGAGAATTATTTGCTTGCGACCATGAGAATGTAAAACCAGATATGTTTATGTTAGGGAAAGCTTTAGGTGGTGGAGTATATCCCGTTTCGGGAATAGTTACTCGGAAAGATGTTGTCGGACCTGATGTTATAAAGCCAGGCACTCATGGATCTACTTTTGGAGGAAATCCATTAGGGGCTGCCGTGGCAATGAAATCTCTTGACATTCATATAAATCAAAATTTGGCTCAGCGTGCGACTGAAATGGGAAATTATTTTATTAAGGGACTAAAAGAGATTGCAAAGAAGGATACAAAACTCCCTGTTAAAGATGTGAGAGGAAAAGGATTATTAACTGCGATAGAATTTGATGGACCAGCTAGACCATTCGTTGAAGAATTAAAGGAGAAAGGAATCCTCGCAAAGGATACTCATGGGACTACAATAAGGTTTGCCCCTCCGCTAATTATTACTAAGGAGGAAATTGACTGGGCGTTGGATATCATTGAGGAAGTATTTATAAAATAATTTTAGCTTTTATTTTTGTTCTATTTTTAAAAATCTATAATCATTAATCGATAACTTTAAACTGACTTGATCAATTCCTTATTTGGAAATTTGATTTACAATATTTTGGAAAAAGATACTCAAATACTCTTTTTCTATTTATCAATAATTTAGGTGGATATTCATGCCCTATGTTCAAATTACGTATGATGATATATATTTCGACCCAAAAGTCCAAGAAATGTGTGTAAGTTCGGGATATAAATGTCCTTACTATAAACATTCTTGGTCGTGTCCTCCCGCGGCACCTTATCTAGAAAAAACTCTTTCCAAATACGAGATATTTTATCTGGTTTACTCAAAATTTGATTTAGAGAAATACATTAAGGAACAAAAAGAGAAAAAACCTAAACGCTCCAAAAAGTATATTAAAAGTATGTATCTCTTAAATAGCGTGAAGCAAAATTTGCTTGATGATGAATTTGATAAGTTGTTGAGTGAGATAAACGAACCTTATTCTAAGAAACTGCTTTTATATTATGGAACTTGTACATATTGTCAGACTCAAGATGCTGGAGAGTGTACCTATGATAGTGGAGAACCTTGTCGTTTCCCGAAAGAAAGGCAATATTCAATGGAGGCTGTAGGAATAGATGTTATAAAAACGGTATTAAATTTAGATGTTGACATTAATTACCCATCACAAAAGTATGCATTTAAATTCGGCTTAGCTTGTTTTAAATGATATGATTGGAAATATAGATTCTATTAACTCTTACTGTTTCTTTAGTTTTAAGGAAATAATGATGATCACCCCACTTGCTCGCCGTAGGCCTTGGAAGGTTGCCAGAGAGACAGTTTCATTTTTGAAATTTAGTAGTTGATACTATACAAATCATGAAATAGATGAGATTAAGAAAGATTCATAATAGTCTGATAAATAAAAATAAAAAAATTGAAAGTTTTACTCTAAAGATTAATATTGACCATATTTTTTTACCGCTTCAGTCATTGCTTTAACGTTTTCAATTTTCGCATCTCCCATTCCGTTAAATTCTGTGGAAACAATAAATCCTCCATTAGGTTTTTGTTCTTCCATAATTTTTTGAACTCTTTGTTCTACCTTTTGAGGTGTTCCCTGAATAAGTAATGACGATGGAATGCCACCAGCAAGACAATAATCATCTCCAACTGCTTCTCGTACTTTATTAAGGTCAGTTTTATCAAACCAAAGAATTACTTTACCTTTAGGAAGTTCATGTAAGGTATCGATGAGATGGTCATATCTTCCTTGGAAGCTCATAAGTGGAGTAAATCCTGCTTCAACCAATTCATTTACAATTGTCTTAATATATGGGAAATGGAATTCACGATATTTTTCTGGAGACAGATATGTATTGTACCAAATTGGACAAAATACTCTCTTGCTGCCAGTAAATTGTTGCGATATGTTTCCTGTCATTTTTCCAACTGCTGCTAATACCGGGGCTAATTTTTCACATGCTGCCTTAATTTTTTCTGGCTTTCTATATAAATCTAAAGAGAGGGTATCGAAGTCTCTCAGCCAAGCTCCAATAAAGTCTAATGGATTTGGACTTAATGCATAGTACCATGGTACCCAAGCATTTTCCCTCATTTGTCCAATAAACTTTTGGAGAAACTCTGGAAATTTGGCAACTTCTTGTCCCATTTTAAGTAAAGAACCGACTGCTTTTGGGGATGATAAATCTTCAAGGTTCTTGTATGCCCGAGGAATTACCGTACCCATAAGATATCCAAATGGATTTTCGATAAATCCATCATACTCATCAGCGATCATTACTGGATTATCCATTACAAATTGTGATTCCACATTATCACCTAATTCTCTGCCGGGCATAGAAGAATAAACATCATCTAAAATATCGTGTGATGCGCCTCCACCTAGCACAGAAGAAACAGCGACACTGATCGCTAGATCGGGATCATATCCCGCTAATGCTAATCCTAAAGGAACACTCTCAAAAGAACGATGGAGACTTAAGCCATCCCAATCAAAATCTTGTGCGAATTTAGTTCCGACCTTTATGTATGTCTCATTATTAAAAAAAACATCTTTATAGGATTCTCCAGCATATTTAGCGGGGAAATAAGTGGTTGCTATGCCTATGGGTACTCTATCAGGTACTTTTCCTTTCGTAGCAATATCTAATCGTTCTAATTTTTGATTTATAATCTCTTCTGAACTCATTTAAGCAGCACCCCCTACCCAATTTTTAATCTTTCTAACTCCAACTACGGCATCATTCACCCAATCATCTGCTCCAACATTCTCGCAGACTTGTTCATCGGTACGTTCCCCACCAATAATTATCTTCACTTGATCTCGTAAACCTGCGTTTTTTATAGTTTCAATTGTTTTCTTCATAGGTTCTATTGATAAAGTTAATAACCCCGATAACCCTACAACTTGAGGATTATGTTCTTTTATCGCATCAACAAATTTTTCCGCTGGTACATCAACCCCAAGGTCGATCACATCAAATCCTTCAGCTTCGAGAAAAGTAATGGCAATATTTTTTCCGATATCATGGATATCGCCTTCAACGGTTCCTATAACTACTTTTCCCCGAGACTCAGCCTTTTCATCAACTAATTTTGGCATCAAAATGTCCATAGCTTGGTTGAAAATCTCACCCGCCATAATAAGATCTGTTAGAAATACAGATCCCCCTTCTCCAGATTGTTCTCCTATTTCTGACATTCCTTTCCTTAACGCTTCAAGAACATCATAAGGGTCCTCATTTGTATCAAGTTTTTCTTTCACTAGATTAAGAACTTTATCTTCTTCTAAATTAACTATTGCATCTGACAATTCATTCATTTTAATATCCCTTTTAAATTTCATTTGAAATTTATATACAAGATAGGATTTTTGGATAACTAATTTAAAAATACCTTTAATAAAATATTATTTGGATAAGTTATCCTATAATTGAAATTAAAACTTAAAAAAAGTATCTGGCAAATTAGTTTATACAGATTAAAGCAAAGCGGTAGATATGATTTTTTGGTGGCCACTCAATGTCAAGATCTACATTTTCAACAGTTTCTGTAACATCTATTCCTACAGCCTCCATAGAGTACCGTTTCTCATCGGGATATCTACATGGGATATCATCATCGTAAGTACACTTTTCTCTCCTTTTCTCACAAACTCTACAGTGCCCATACCATAATATCCTTAGATCCGTATATTCCTCTGAATAAGATTCAATAAATTCAGTAATTTCCTCTTCAATCCAATCTCTCATTCTATTGTAATTTTGAAGGCTATTTATAACCTTAGTTCCCGTTCCAGAGTTTGAATCTTTTGGCTTTCTATCCATCGCTCCTCGTTCTGTTATTTCCGTTTTAACGTAGATAAGATAAAATTCTTGATAGTTTTGAAGTATTTCCTCTTCCAAATATGGAGCTTCAGGGGGACAAGCCCAGTTATGACCGTAATTAGGACAAATAAAATCAGGATTTTTACAATAAGATTGAACTTTAGGATCAAAAATGATGTTCTTTTTGCTTATTTTCTTCCAAGGCATTGAAATCAAAATAAAATTTAATAGTTGAAAATAGAAAGAAATTATTTATTTATAAATCAATGTTCCAGCCTCTCCATATAAAGCATCTTTAATCTTATCAATGGATGTAATTATCGCTTTTTTCCCGTCGGATTCCAAGAAATTGATAACCGCTTGGATCTTTGGACCCATAGTACCTTCTGGGAAATGTCCTTCCTTCATGTATTTTTTCGCTTCTTCTACAGAAATTTTGTCCAAGAATCTTTGATTAGGTTTCCCAAAATTAAGGGCTACTTTTTCTACATCAGTTGCGATCAAAAGGATGTCGGCTCCTACTTGTTCCGCTAATTTTGCACTTGCAAGGTCTTTGTCAATTACTGCTTCGACTCCTTCTAAAGTTTTTTCAAACTTCATTACTGGAATCCCTCCACCACCGCACGCGATTACAATGAAATCATCATCCAATAATTTTTTGATTTCCCGCCATTGATAAATTTTCTGTGGTTTAGGTGAAGGAACAACTCTACGCCAACCTTTTGCGGTCTTTACACATCCCGGTCTTTTTTCTTTATAGGCGGGACCAACAGGTTTTGTAGGGTTGTGAAATGCCTCATCCTCCGGATCTACCTTTACATAAGTAAGAACAGTAAGAAATAGTTTTTCTTTATCTAAGCCGATTTGCATTAGCTCTTCATCTAATGTAGATTCAATCATAAATCCTATTTGACCCTGAGTTTCAGCAACTAGTATTTCTAATGGCATTTTCGCTATTTCTTGGGATGTTTCTTGTTGGAGCAGTAAGTTGCCAACTTGCGGTCCATTTCCATGAGTTATGACTATTCTATAATCTCTTGAAAGACTGGCAATCTGGCGTATCGGATCTCGAAGATTATCTTTCATTTCCTTAGAAGTTCCTTTTTCTCCTGGTTTAATTAAAGCATTACCACCCAATGCAACAATTAGAGTATCCATTTATTCCACCTAACCTATTGGTTTTAATATTTAATATTTATTTAATAAGAATAAAATGATGCTTTTCTGAATAAAAAGTCGATTTTTTGCTTCATCAAAAACGACTGAATGAGGACCATCGATAACTTCTGCGGTTTGTTCATAACCTCTTTTAGCTGGTAAGCAATTCATAAAAATTACATCATCTTTAGCGGCATTTAAAATCTCTTTTGTTACTTGGAATGGCTTGAATATTTTGACTCGCTCCTCTTCCTTTTCTTTTGGTATCCCATAAGACATCCACGAGTCTGTATATATAATATCAGAACCTTGAGCCGCTTCCATTGCATCGTGAATTACTCGGACTTTTGCTCCTGTTTTTTTTGAGATCTCCTCAACTTCTTTCAAAACTTCCTTTTCGGGACTATAATTTTCACCTTTTGGACAAGCTACATCCATTTCCCAACCAAAAAGAGCGCACATTCTCATTAAATCATATGTCACATTATTAAAAGCATCTCCAAAATAGGCCATCTTATAATGTTCTAAATTGCCTTTCTTTTCTTTGATTGTTTGAAAATCTCCTAATATTTGGCAAGGATGTCCAAAGTCATCTAACATATTTATGACGGGGATATCAGAATATTTTGCGAGATCTCGTACATCCTTTCTTTTATAAACCCGAGCGCCGATAATATCAACATATCTCGCAGCCACCATAGCAGTATCGCTGATGTTTTCCTTTTGTCCTAAAGGAGAATCTTTAATTGAATAAAAGATCGCATGACCCCCGAGCTGTTCCAAACCGGTTTCAAATGATACACGGGTTCTTAAGGAGGGCTTTTCAAAGATCATTAACATCGTCTTATTTTTCATCACCGAATCAAAAGCTTCTGGATCGTTTTTAATTTCAATGGACTTTTCGATTATTTTTTCACATTCTTTTTTCGAAAGATCGGTAATAGTTAAAAGGTGTCTTGTCATATTTCTCACATTTTTTCAATTTTAAATCTAATTTTCAAAATATTTCTTTTAATTTTAAATTTGAGTGAATAAGTGGGTTAAATTGCCCAATTCAAATTCTATTTTAATTTTTCTTCTATAGCAAAACTTCTATCTAAGGAGAAATCATGTAAAATTATTTTATCTTTTTCAGAAATGGTTTCTTCATTTTTTATTAGGCGTGAAATTAATTCCCCAAGTCCTGGACCCAACATAAAACCTTGTCCACAGAGTCCTATAGCATTTATATATCCTTCAGGTCCCGCTTTTCCTACTATTGGATTCCCATCAGGTGTCATAGGATAAAGACCGCGCCACGTTCTTCGAACTTTGATATTTTTTAACCTTGGGAGTAAATTTATCATTCTTTTTGAAATTTGGGGGAGGAAGGAACTCGTTGACTTCTTATTTGTTCCGAGAATTGGGGGATCTGGAGTAATACAAAAAATAATTTGTCCTTCTTTGGTTTGATAAAAATAGTAGTTTTTAGAATTACCCCACTTTTCATCTTTCTTAGGAGTAATATCAACAACCATAGTTGAAAAGAAATTTTTTACAGGTTCTGTAATACCTGCCTCATGGGATTCTGGCTGAACGGGAACGTTTATATCCACCATGTTGGCAACTATTTTAGCAAAAGCTCCCGCTGCGTTAACTACATAAGCCGTATTATATCTCTTATCCTCTGTTTTAACAGCAGAAACTTTATTATCTTGAACCTCAATATCCTTAACTTCTTCATTGAAATGAAATTCTGCTCCTAACTTTTTAGCTCTGCGATAAAATGCATTTAAAGCCAATAGAGGAGATGCATGTCCATCCTCTGGGCTATAGGTACCTCCTAATAGATAATCTAAATTTATTCCAGGAACGAGGGTGTTAATTTCTTCCCTACCTATGAAATCAATGTTTAATCCATATTCTTTCTGTTCCTTGACGGTTTCTTGTAAAATTTTTTTATCTTTTTCACGGGAGGCAAGAAACATATATCCTCCTTGTTCCCAATCAATATCATCCCCATATTTTTCTTTCCAAGTAGAGAAAATCTCAATTGAACGCTGGCAAGTCCAAATCTTCGCTCTCTGAGAATGTGTAGCCCTAATACCCCCTATTGCATGCTTATTATCACCTTGTGCGACAGATGGTAAAGTCTCAAGTACAAGAGTCTTCAAACCCTGATCGGCGCAAAAAAGGGCGGTGGGAACGCCTATACTACCTGCACCAATTATTATAACATCATACCTTGACATTAAGATCCCTCCATTTCATCTTCATTTTCTTTAATACCAGCAAAATGTTTTAAAGGGACCTCTATAAAAACAGGACGTAATGTACCGGGGGTAATATCATCCTTAGAAAATCCCTCATCTAAATAAAGTTTTTCAATCAAGGGAGTACAAGTCTTACCTCCACAAGCACCTAAGCTAGCTCTTGTTAAAGCTTTCAGCTCATTTATATCAGTTACTCCTCTTTTGATCCATTTCCTTATCTCTCCTGCTGTAACTCTTTCACATCGACACACAATTGCCTCATCGGGTAAGATCTCCTTGTTATAAATTTTTAATGGTTGTTCATGCACGTCTGGATGTTTGGTTATCCCGACGGCATTTTTAGCAATTTCTTTTGGAAGTTTTATACTGACAAGTTGAGTATGTGGGAAATCTTTGAGGATTCTAATTCTTTTTACCGTGAACTCTCCAAATTCCTTCTTATTTCCCATAACCGTTATTTTTTCTCCTTTTACGAGTTTATCGGAAGCCATTTCATACGGAAAGGTTACTGTGGGTTCTTCTTCATCCTTTCGATAATCTACGAGGGTCACGGCAAGTCCAGGACAGACAGCAACACAATTCCCGCAACCAATACACTCTTGCTCATTTTTAAAGTAGGGCAATTCCGTAATTAAGTTATCTACTGTAGCAATCTGATCTTGGGGGCAGACAGTAGTACAAGGATTACACGGTATTTTTTGATTACAGTGAAAAACGGGGAATACTCCATCTTCTTTCTTTGGTATATCTATCTTTTCTGGTTCGGGGGGTCTTGCTTTCATTATCTTTGCTTTTTGTTCCATTTCCTCGATATCTTCTTCAATTTTAAATCCTCTTTCTCTTAATATTTTTAATCCTTCTATCTTACCTGTATATATAGCTGCGGATGCTTCGGCTATTTCTTGAGCATCCCCCGCAATCCAAGATTTAATTCCAAAATCCTTGGCTTTTTGATAAAATTCATCTACTGGATTTAAACCGACAGCAATCAAAATTGTATCACATTCAAAGGTCTTTTCCGTGCCTTCTATTGGATTCCAATCTTCATCTAATTTGGCAACGGTTATCGATTCGACATTTTCATTCCCATTTGCAGATAAGATTGTATGTCTAGTATAGATTGGTATATTTAACCTCCTTAATTTATCCTCATGTACTTTATATCCTCCACATTGAGCCATAGCTTCTATCAAACCAACAACCTCGATACCTGCTTGTAATGCATGATATCCGGCTATTAAACCAACATTACCCCCACCAACAATGAATATCTTATCTGCTGCTTTAATTAAATCCCGATTTACCAATGTTTGAAATGCTCCAGCTCCATATACTCCGGGAAGTGTATCTCCCGGAAAGATCAACATCTTCTCTCGGGCACCTGTTGAGACTAATAAGTTTTCTGGCTTAATAAGTAAAAAATCTCTGTTATCTTTCAATATACCTATCAATCCATCACTAAAAACTGCCAAGGCAGTACTATTAAGCAGGATGTCAACATTTTCAAAACCTCCCACCTTTTCCCCGAGTATTTTGGCTATTTCTATTCCTCTTTTTCCCGCATAAACGTCTTTTTGTGAACCAAAGAATTTGTGAGTTTGTAAAACTAACTTTCCTCCTAATCTATTTTTATCATCGACTAAAATGATATCAATACCTTTTTCTGCCATAACTTTTGTTGCTGATAATCCCGATGGTCCAGCACCTATAACTAAAACTTCGGTTTCTATTATCTTTGGATTTTTAGTTAAGGGAACTTCATCTTTTGAGGGGAGTTCTGGAAGCCCTTCACAACTTTCTATTTGCATACCTTCTTCTAATATCGTCATACATGCTTTTTTCGGTACTCCATCTACTAAAACAGTACATTGAGCACACTGACCATTAGCACAAAATATACCTTGAGGACTATCATCTTTATGATGATGCCCAAAAATTTTTATTCCATTTAAAAAGAGAGCAGAGGAAATTACCATATCCTCATACCCTAATAATGGAGATCCATCAAAAGTAAAATTTATTTGCTTTCTTTCTGGAATCTCTAAAATTGGATGTTGTTTAATTTGATTATTCATTTTTCACTCCTCACAAAATTATTTCAAAACACAGAACTTTTTTTGTAGACCTAAAACTCACTCAATCTATAGTGGAAAGGTAGTTTCTTTAAGATTCATATTATCAATGAAAATTCAATAACATATAATTTATATCAAGCTTTTTAATAAATTTTTCTTAGAAGCTGTATAACTTCGAAACCATCCCATTAGTTTCCCATATAAAATAGTATAGAATTAAGCTTTACTTCAAAGATCAAAATTTAATAGACATAAGATTAAGCTTTAACTATGTTAGTATGAAAAAAAGAATGAAAAAAATTATTGATAAGGTTTTATAACATCTAAAACATCAGGATATTGATTTAAATTCAATCGACCAACCAGTTCAATTGTAGGACAGCCTTTTTCATTCCATCCTCTTTGCTCATAAACTTGCTCTTGTAATTTTCGATATCTTTGTTCTCTATGTTCACGCAGAAGTTTCATTTTCTCTTCGGTTGACTTTCCTTGAGAGTCGACTCCAACTTCTTCCTTCAAATATTTGTCATATCTTTCTTGTCGACTTTCATATTCCACTTTGGTGACGGGTCCGATTCCTCTATAAGGAAAGTTCGCATCATTCTCTTTTAAACCCTTTCCTTGTCGAATATTGAAGATACGCTGAAAGTTATATACACGTTCAGACATCGTTACAAGATCTTCGGATGTAGACTTCCTCCCTGTAATTGAAGAGAAATATTTGGCGTACCAATCGACATGCTTGGGAACTTTTGATCTAACCAAATCTCCTGTTTCAGGATCTCTTACAGGATATTCATCATTATCAGGCGGAACAACGTCATTCCATGGGAGTTTACATAAACCATTCAGACTAAACCACGTTCTCCAATATGGAAACCAAACAAGGGCTTTTGCTTTATCTTCGAATGTTGGAATTGAATTTCTGACCATGTCTTCGAATATTAACCATGCTTCGTCATGTTGAGGTCCTTTGTTAGTAAAACCATATCCTCCTTGCTGAGCTAGTGATTCTTTTGTAACATATTCAGAGACTTCCAAGCCTTTATGTTCCATTCCTATATCTTGTAAAAATTGTGGGTCTGCTCCATAATCTTCTGCAAATTTCTTCTTCATTTCCCGAATACCTTGTCCTACAATAACTCCGAATCCTTCACCTTTCGCCATCTGATGAATCAATTCTAAAGCGTTCTCCGCATTTCCGAAATTTAATTCTAATCCTCCCGTTATCTCTTCATTAAGGATTCCTTCCTCATAGCATTCCATGACGAAAGCAATCCCCGTTCCTACTGAAATGGTATCCAACCCATAAGTATCGCAATAGAAATTAACTTCTAAAACCCATTTAGGGTCCCAAACATCCCAATTTGATCCACATCCAGCAATAGTCTCATATTCTGGCCCATCAACTAATACTTCTTTCCCCTTAAAAGGCCCTGTGAGAACTGTATGCTTGTCTGAATAGTGTGAGCAACTGATTGTACAGCCAACCCAACAACCATCCGCGCCTTCTTTTCCGGAATAGATCTTTTTCCAAACATCCCTTCTATATGGAAAATCATCCCCCTTTAGAGTAGGATGGCTTCCATATCGAAAATTCTTTGTTGGTAAAAGATCGGTGGCATTCATAATCTCCGGTAAATGACCGGTTCCTACTTTTCTCATCTCATTTTGCTTTGAATCAAATTGAATAATTTCTTTATTATGTTTCTTTCCTATTTCACGAGCTTTATCGAGATCAGCGGGGTTATTTATCTTTGTAGTGGGTCGAGGTGATCTACATACGAGTGCTCTTAATCCTTTATCACTAAACACAGTTCCGATGCCTCCTCTTCCCGCTTGTTTATAAGATGCCCATTCGCGTTGCCTACTATACCATGAAAAATTAAGCATACCCCATTTAGTATGTTTGGAAGCAGGTCCTGTACTTACTACTGAGATTTGAGGCTTTTCATTATCATCTTCAGCATATTTTTCTGTTAATTTTTGGGTCAGCAAATGAGAATTTTCTGGTACATTTGATTTATCTTCTACTTTTTCGATCCTCACTACTTTCTCCCTTCCATCAATATAAACAATAACGTCCTCAGATGCTTTGCCTTGAATTTCTAGCGCGTCAAAACCGGAAAATTTGAAGAAAGGTCCGAAATATCCTCCAACATTACTATCTATTGGAATTCCAGTAAGGGGTGAAATTGTGGTTACAATCGATTTTCCCGATCCCGGATAAAATGTTGTTCCTCCTAATGGACCGGAGGAAATACAAATCTCATTTTCGGGCTCATCCCATTTAACGATCCTATGAGGGAGGGAGTTCCACATAAGCCAAAGATCGAAGCCCTTTCCTCCAACGAAGTGTTTTTTCATTAATTCATTAACAGGTTTAATCTTTATTTCATTTGTAGTCAAATTTATATAGAGTACCTGATTGGTATACCCTTTTTGAACTTCATCAAATTCATACTCTTTTTCAGCTA
>CAZZIC010000035.1:0-5342 GCA_964653985.1 uncultured archaeon
ACTCAGATTTATGAATTGGTTCAATTATAGGGTCCAAAATTATTAATCTACGTAATTTCATTTTTATACTATCATTTACAATAAATTTTCTAAAGAATTAAATTTGTCAATTTATTTATTATTAAAAAAAATTAAAAATTAATATCTAAAATGAAGTTAAATAGGTTAAAGAAAGAAAATTTTTTTATTAATACGGAGAATTTATTTATATTTTCATTGATGTAGTATTATCAAGATCTTAAGAAGAAAAATTATATTGAAATTCTATTAAATTAATATTTATAACAATTTGATGTCATTTTTTTCAGAAAAATATTATAAATTTAAGATTCCAAAGAAGCATTTTCAGAAGGCTAGAGTCGGGGGTCCGATTTCTGCTCCGAAGAGTTGTCCAGTTTGCGGAAAAAAGACTAATCTTAAATCCTTTAAACTCTCTAGAAATAATTCAAATTTTAGGATCTATTTATGTGATGAACATTGTTTCTTTAGATTTATTCTTCAGGATAATGATCGCATGTAAATATTTCCCGATCAAAAAGGACTGAATATGAATAAAAGGCTCAAAGATTCCATCTTGGTCTATGGACGCCCGAACTATCCTTGTCGACAGCGCTACTCAATTTAGAAATTCTTCATGGATAAAAAAAACTCTAAAAAGGAAAGATTTACCCGATGAATTTATAAATAATTTCCAAACTGATTCCGATATAAAAGAGTTTTTGAATCGTAGAAATAGGTTAAGAATCTTTGGAGATTCCCTTTTTTTTGACAATGAGAATGGAATATATAAAAACTTTTATTTGTCTAATAAATATGAACCATTTTGGAATTCTCACGAAATAAATTATTTTAAATGAAAGAATCAATGTTAGAAAAAAGTAATAAAATAAGAACTGAATAAAAATAGTGAATAAAAAAAGGTTAATTAATATTTTATTACCAAAATTGGTAAATTAAGTTAAAAAATAAGAAAAGATAGTTTTATTTAATGGGCCGAGAGTTTGCTTGGAAGATAGGACCTATGAACTGGGAGTATAAACGAGCATATGCTTCTTGACTTGAAATAATACTGACCATGTTTTCTTCCTTGTCGGTATATGGACATAGAATAACTTCCTCAGCATCACGAGTTACTGCGTAATATTCTCCTTCTGAAGCTAACTGACGGAATTGAATATTCCCGAGTTGTTTCATCTTGTTAATAATTGAACCATAGGTGTCCATTTCGAATCTGCTTGTTAACATGAATCGAGCTGATTTTTTCTGGAATGCAAATTCTGAGATGGTTTGAAGTATTTCTGGCTCAACGACTGGCATGACTATAATAACTGAAGATTTAACCCGATAAATTGCGTCCTTCATCGTTGCAATTAAAGCATCCTTTCCTGTGGTATGCCAAGTAGAAACTGTGCCTACTTCGGATACATCCGCAGCCGCTTTATGAATATCGTTAAGCTTTTCATCGTTTTTTTCTCCAAGTTCGGTAGCATCATCAATCGAGTTCATGAATTCTAAAGTGAAATCTGCGATAGCATCTTTTATCGTTTGCGTGGTATCTCGAGTGGTATCAGAAAGACTTTTCTCTAAAGTTTTAGCATTTGATTTGTATTTATTTTTATGATCTTCCAACACATCCTCAATATTTCTATTGACGTTTGTTGATTTATCATCCCAAAATTTAATTTCCCCATCGATTTTATCGGATGTGTTAGATTTTGCATCTACAAACTTCGAGTCCATCTCCCTTGTATAATCTTTATTTTTTTTTTTGAAGTCTGAATCAAACTCATCATACATCCTTAACGCATCATCTTTATAACGTTTAATAGAATCCTCATATTGCCTATGATGCTGGGTAAGATTATTTTCCAAGCTGTCTTTTAACTTGATAGTTGTGTCTGAACAATCTTTTACTCCTTTCTGGAGTGTATCGTCAATCTCTCCAGCCATATCCGTTGCGAGAGTTTCTAGTTGAGCATTAATTTCCTCTTGAGCTTGCTCATCAAGAGAGGTAGTATCATCTCTTATTGATGCCCTTTCACGATCCATAATTTTTTCTACATCTGATTTCAATTCATTTGTGGTTGTTTGGTTAGTTTTAACGTATTCTTCGCTTTCTCCAACGAAATCTCCTTTAAGAGGTTTAGCGATTGACTCGATGTCCTCTTTAACTTGAGAATATCTTGCTTTATATTTCTTATGCTTCCCTAAGAATAATGATTTGAAAGCAGAACCTCTACTTGCTAAATCATCGGAGAGATCACTAAATCTATTTGATATCTCAACTAAATTATCAATTAACAATACCGCTTTTTCTCGAAATTCCTCTGTTTGTTCCTTGACATTCTGGTGTCTTTGATTAAAAGTATTCTTGATATCCTCTTGTAATGATTCTGTAGTACTTCTAACTTGCTCAATATGTGTATTTAGAAGTTTTGAAATCCTTTCCTTTAGATCCTCAATTATCTTATCCATTCTATCAAGATATTTCTCAAGAATTAGCTCCATTTTCGGTTTAAGTTCGCTAGCACTGCTTTCATGCCTATTTACATGGGAATCTAATTCTTTTTTTAACTCTGTTTCTAGACCGTTAACTCGGGTAGAGAAATCATCTAAAAGCTCAGTAATTAAATCTGTAAGATTATCTTTAGTATTCTTGATATCCTGTTCGTTTTTATTGACAACTGTATCTGATATGTTTTTTACATCGGAATCTAACGTATCCAATATCTGATGAAGATTATCTTCTAATGTTTTATTAGTATCTGTAAATCTTTCACGGGCTTCATCTATTATCTGCTTTTTCTTTGAATTTTGAGAATCCGCATCTTGAAAGAATGTATCAACTTGAGTATCAACAGCATTATTTATTTCTTCAATGCTACTATCCTGAATCGCTTCTAGTTTCTCGAAACGATTTGATTGATCCGTAAGTACATTATCTTTAATTTTACCAATTTCATTTCTAAATTCTTCGGATTGATTTGTAAATAATTCAAAATAAGGTTCTAAAACAATATATCTATCAACTATTCCATCAATTTGCTTTAAAAAACCCTTTTCAACCAATGAATTTGTTATTTGAGCAACAGTTTCATATTCAAGAGCCTCCAGTTCTTCATCTTCTTCAGCGCGCATTTCTATAAAAAGATAAACCTCACTGATTGTAGCACGCGGTGTTCCCAGAAAAGTTAAATATACTCTGATATCATCTTCTGTAAAACCGTATTCGGTAAATATCTCTTTTGTGAAATTTTTTAATGACATGGTTTTCATCTGTTTTAATATATTTATAGGTTAGAAATAAAATTCAGAATTAAACTTTATAATTTATATTATATCTTTAAGGTATAATAAAATTTTCAATTTAAAAATTTTAGTTAAACTAATAGATAATTATTAGACTTGGAATTTTTTTCGTAAATTTCTACAGGAACATGATCTTAACAATTTATATTCTAATTAAAAAGGTTAATAAAATAGGTGTTCCATCTCTTTTTTCAACTTTTCTGGAGGAAATTTTGGCTTTCGGTCTAAAGTCATAAGTCCATTAATTTCTTGAAATTGATCATAGAGCTCAGTATAGCAAAATCCATGAATCCACCTTTTTTTCTCATCAAATACCTTCAAAAGAGAAAGTACTTGTTCAAATAGTTCTTCACTTGATTCAACCTTACCATATCCTACCGGGTTTTTAATATCCTCATTAACATCATAGGTATACCCTCCAATTTCACTGTAAATTATAGGGTCCTCGTGGTAATTGAATGATTTTAAATAGATCTCAGGTGATATGTTGTCGGGGTATTCATTTCTCTTTTCCTCCTTATAATTCCTTGGTAATAATTTACTATCTTCATAGAAATGTTTTGTTAAGAGATCAGTTTCTGTGTGCCACCAACCATCATCATCGATTACCAGTCTCGTGGGATCTATAGACTTCACCAGATGGTAAAGTGCTTGTGTAAACTCCCGCTTCTTGGGATCTTCTTCTGCTCCAGGTACCCCCCAACCTTCATTTAACAAGGTCCACGCTATAATTGAAGGATGATTGAAATCACGTTCCATCATTTCGATATACTGATTAATGAACCTTAGTTGAGTTTCTGGGGTAAAACAGAATGTACTCCCAATTTCTCCCCAAACTAAAACTCCGAGTTTATCACAATGGTAGAGGAAACGCGGATCAAAAGCTTTTTCGTGAGTCCTCAAACCATTAAATCCAAAATCTTTGATTGCTTGAACATCCTCAATAATTGATCTTTCATTAGGTGCGGTATATAACCCCTCTTCCCAATAACCTTGAACTAGAAAGAGTTTCTGGTAAATTGGTTTATTATTTAATAAAACTGTCTTATTTAATGAATTAATCTCTAGAACTTTTCCGTCTGAAATTGAAATTTTTCTCATTCCAAAATAGGAGTTAACTTCATCAAATACTTCTTCCGTATCTTTATGAAAAATTTGTATATTTAAGTCATAAAGATTAGGTATATCGGGACTCCATAAATGAATATGCTCTTTAGGTATTTGAAACCTAATCTTAAACTTGTTTGCGGGTTTTGTGGGAAAGATTCTATCGGTTAGACTAAGTTCCTCTTCGATAATGTTCTTTCCTCTTCTTTTTCCAGAATATGTACCTAAAAATTTTAATCGTGTATCTACCGATTGTATAAGTTTCTCTTTAAATTGAATTTCATTTCTTATGTAAATATTCCTATTTCCAATACCGTGAACATCATATTCTATTTGAACTTCGGATTTATCTATATCGGGGAATATTTTAATATTTTTTAAAAAATAGTGAGGATTTACCCCTTCTAACCAAACTGTTTGCCATATACCGGTTATTCGAGGATAAAAGATCCATTTTGGTTCTTCTTCCCAAAATTGTTTCCCGCGGAGAATATCATTACTTTCACTCGGGTCTTCAACCCGAACTACAAGATAATTGTTATCTTTATTTAGAAAATCAGTGATATCAAAGCTAAATGGAGTATATCCCCCTTCATGTGAACCAACATATTGGTCGTTTAGATAAACATCGCAGAAATAATCTACTGCTCCAAAATTAATAAATACCTTTTTGCTATTGAAATCTTCTGGGATATGGAATTTTCTTTTATACCAAACTATATCATGAAAAGAACTATCATATATACCACTTAACTTGGATTGAAAGCAAAAAGGAACAAGAATTTCCTTCCTAAATATTTTTTCGTGTTGATTAAGGAACCATTTTTCCTTAAGTCCAGCGTTCTCATCATCAAATGAGAATTCCCACAACCCATTTAAATTAACCCACGTCCCGTTTCTTTTAAGTTGGGGTCTTGGATATTCTG
>CAZZIC010000035.1:5442-7233 GCA_964653985.1 uncultured archaeon
AATCCTAATTGGTTCTTAAAAATCTAATAGTGAATTTAGTTTATAATTAGATTTTGTTGGAAAAAAATGTTTTCTTTCTTGTTGATTTTATCATTAGAAGGAAGTAAAATATGGAGAAGTTTATACCTTAATACTTTATAAGATATAACTATTTTAGATCGTTAGAATATAATTAGATTAAGATTTTTACAAATTTTTACAATGAGTAAAAGAATGCGTTTTTCCAAAATACTGCTTTTATTTCTATTATTTGGTTTTTTTGTTCCTTTTGGGAATGGAAGAGCCGATTCTCCATATGATCCTCCTTATCCTCCAGAGGATTTACCTACTGGAGAAGAATATAGGGAGAAAATTGGACCGAATCAGGAGAAAGAATATGAATTTCCTAATAATACCAAATTTGGGATCAAAACCAAAGCAAGTGTATTTCTGTCAGTGGAATATGGCCCTAATATGCAGAATAGACAAGTTTTTATGAATATTAATAATGAGCATCCCCTAAAACTTAATATTTCAGCAAAGTCCAATATGACACAATTTGGTTACGATAAGATGCCTCAAATTCCTGAATATGAGAGAGACAAAACCAAACAGTTGAATTTTACCTACAATACTATTTATCAATTACTTACTAATAATTCAATTAAAAATATTCTATTTAAATTTAAAATAAGTAAAGAATTTGGGTTAAATCCTGATAAAAATTATACTATTGCTGTGTATAATGAAAATCTCGAATCTTGGAACTTATTGGCTACAGAAAGAAGCGATGCAAAATCTCCACAATCCTCTCTAGCAATATCAGATTCTTCAGATTTCTATTATACAAATCAAGCTTCAGAAGAATTCTTAATTGCTAATCTTTTTAACATTCAATCTGATTCTGAATATTTTCTGACAATTTTTGAAGTTCAAAATGTTAGTGAACCCTCAGACGATTGGATTCCAATTTCACTTATAATGGGGATCCTCTTCATCATCTTGATAACTTTAAGCATAGTAATCTCAAAAAGTGAATATTTTGATATGTTAAAAAAACGTATAACTCCCGTTGATAAAGGTCCTCATCGATTAACAATGGAGGAAGTTTTAGAGAATGAGAATCGAAATAAGATTATCGAATTAATCTTAGATAATCCTGGAATACACTTCAATCAGTTATTAAGAAAAACGGATCTTGCTCCTGGAAATTTAGTTTGGCACTTGGATATCTTAGAAACTTACAAGGTTATAGGAAAAAAGCGTGTAGGAAATTACGTGGCTTATTTTCCTTATTACCAAAAAAACCCAATTTCAAACATCGACTTGAAATTACAGAAAAGTGAATTAACTTTACAAGTTCTAGAGATGATTGAAGAGAAACCGGGAATCTACAATAAAATAATTACGGATAAATTGGAAATAAATAGAAAAACAATTGATTATCATATTAAAAAATTGATGGATTTAGGTCTAATCAATCGAAAAAAGGACGGGAGAAAGAAGAAATTATATCCAAACCTCGAAGCCGATTATTACAATAATTGAAAATAAGGTATCTTACCTTTAACACTAAAATTAATACATTATTTAGGAATAGTTTAAAATCAATTCTTAAATTAATAGATTAAAGATTTTCAATTACATTTTAATAAGAAAATGATTGATCCTAAAACATTTTTAAAGTTCTTGAAAGACAGGAGAACGATTAGATCCTATCAGCAAAAAAGTATTCCGGATGAAGAAATTGAGATGATTCTTGAAGCAGGTCGATGGGCGCCCTCAGCTTCGAATAGGCAAGAATGGAAATTT
>CAZZIC010000035.1:7333-29016 GCA_964653985.1 uncultured archaeon
TCTTGAAGCAGGTCGATGGGCGCCCTCAGCTTCGAATAGGCAAGAATGGAAATTTGCAGAAAAAAAAGCTAAAAACATTTTAAATCTTGATGATAATGACTTTTTACTAACTATATTACCTTTTGGTTATTACAAGAAAAAACCTCAACCTCCTCCAAAGAAGGAACTAGAGGATATCGTAGAAACGATTTAGAAATATGAAGAAAGGTATTTTTCCTTAATCTATTTCTTTCTTTTTATTATAATTATCGTGGAAATGGGACTCTTTTACTTTTCTATCTTTTGATTAAAACATCTTCAAGTTTTTCAGGTGCTTTTGTTAATTTAATATATCCGTCTTCTGTAATTAAAACTGAATCTGAATGTCTAAATCCTCCCTTTCCGGGGATATATATACCAGGTTCGATACTAATTACCATATTTGGTTTTAAGGGTCGATCATATCCTTCTGCAATAAATGGAGCCTCGTGTCCAGTAATTCCTAAGCCATGTCCAGTTCGATGTATTATATTATCTCCATATCCCTTTTCAGTGATAAATTTTCTTACTTTCTTATCTATATCACTCATTAAGATATCTGGTCTTAGCATCTCGTAGGCAAGTTCCCTGGCTTTATACATTACTTTAAAGGGCTTTTTGGCATCTTCAGGAATTGAATTAAGAAAAAAACTCCTTTCAATCTCAACACCATATCCATCGACTTGAGCTGAAATAATCGAAACATGAGGTCCCCCTTGTTCCATTTTTGAAAAAATCTTAGGAATAATATGAGGATCATGGGAAAAAGAAGGCGGCCAGACAGCAGCCGTACTTTTGCAGACTATGAAATTAGCATTTGGGACATCACCAATAATCTTAGTTGTCATGTATCCCGTGATTTTTTGATATATCTCAAATTCAGGCATTCCCGGTTTAATCATCTTAAAAAGTTCTTTGTGGGCTCTATTTATAATTTTGCACGCGTGAACCATTCTTCCCACTTCATAATCACTTTTAATAAGCCTAACTTCACCGATAATATCAGTAATTATTTTATTCCCTGGCGTTTTTTCCGCGATTCCAGAAGGCATAGCTGATTCAATACCGACCTTAGCATCTTTTTTAATTAAGGGTTGGTAAACATCGAACCATCTCTCTCCTTTTTTGGCTGGAAACTCATAATATGCATGAAATTCTAAGTCACATAAAGCTCGCGTTTCCACATGGCTTTTTTCAAGAAGTGGAACCACCATTTTAGGAACTCCTTCCTTCTCAATGATCAAAATAAAAGGACGTTCATGCACATTATTTGCAAAATTAGTTAAATAATAGATATTAACGGGATCAAAAGAGATGTAATAATTCAACTCTTCTTTTTTCATTAGATCTCTTACTTTATCCAAACGAGTAGCAAGCTCTTTTTTACTGGGTGATTTTTTAATTGCTTTAGGTTTTTCATTCATGTTAAACATTAGTTTTAATATTATTTATTAAAAGATAAGTGTGTTATGTCTCTATTTATATTTTATTCTGACAAGAAGGGATCTAATTTTCAATTATTCAATTTCTTCATTACACGATTAATTAATAAATTAAAATATACTAAAGGTATAGGATATCTAAAAGAGAAATTAATTTATTCTTTGAGAGTATAATCTTTATAAAACAACTTTTAAATTATTAAAACTATGAGCATCGGTTATTTTGGTCTATTATTACATGGGCATATGCCATGGTGTAAAAAATCTGGAACTTGGCCTGCGGGTGAACAATGGTACACGGAAGCAGCTTTGGAAACATATATTCCTATGCTAAATATCTTGCGAGATTTAAGAGAAAAAGGTGTTAAAACAGCGATAACAATAAACATTACCCCTATTCTTGCAGAGTTAATGGCAGATGAATATATGAAAAACAGATTCAGTGAGTATGTGGAAGATCTAATTGATCGTTCAAAAAATGATATCGAGAGGTTTGAGAATAACCCAAATCGAAAAAGAATTGCTGATATGCATCTTAAAAATTTCCAAAGTATACTTGATTCATACTATAATAATTATTATCGAGATCTGCTTGGGAGTTTTGAGTGGCTTCAAAATGAAGGAATGGTCGAATTAATTACTTCTGCTGCTACGCACGGTTTTTTACCCCTTTTTAAACACGAGTCGGGTATATTCTCTCAAATCCAAATAGGAGTTGATACTTACAGAAAGTATTTCAATAAAGATCCAAAGGGATTTTGGCTTCCAGAATGCGCTTACAGACCAAAAGAGATAAAGAACGGAGAAGTTCGAGAAAGCATTGATTATTGGCTAAATAATTCGGGGATCGAATATTTTTTTGTAGATTCCCACGGAATCCTAACGGCGGAGATCCTTGAAAACAAAAATAAAATAGGACTTAATACCAACTTCGGATATAACTTAAAAACTGGGGTCTCTGTGTATGGTAGGAATAAAAACACGAGCCGTCAAGTATGGGATGCTCAAATCGGTTATCCTGGAGATGAGTCTTATCTGGAGTTTCATAAAAAAGATCACGAATCTGGTTTACGTTATTGGAGGATTACGGGAAAGAACGTAAATAAAGATAATAAAAAATTATATAATCATGAAAAAGCTCAAGAAAAGGCTAAGGCTCATGCCACTCATTTTGTTCACTTAATTACCGAGGAAGCTAAAGAATTCAATGAAAAATATAAGAAGCAAGGAATAATTGTCTCGCCATATGATTTTGAGCTTTATGGCCATTGGTGGAATGAGGGAATACAATGGTTAAAACACTTGCTTACCTTAATTTATGATAGTAAGGAAATAGATATGATTACCTTTTCAGATTATACCTCTAGATTCAAAAATGAGTTTACTACAATTCAAATGCAAGAATCGACATGGGGGGCAGGAGGTCATTTTGAAGTCTGGGACAACGAAGAACATAGATGGATTTGGCCCTATATTAATTCTTCAATTAAGGATTTTCAAGATGTCCTTGTTAATTATCCAAGTCCAAATGATTGGCAAACCCGTGTTCTCCGCCAAATTGCAAGAGAACTATTATTAATGGAAGGAAGTGATTGGCCCTTTTTACTTTATACCAAACAAGCGAAAGAATATGCTAATAAACGATTTCATCACCATCATCAACGGTTTAATAAACTCATTTGGGCAGCTAAGGATTTTAATGAACCTAATAGATTAGACGTTAACGAGTTAGAAAAAATTGAAGAAATTGATTCTTGTTTTGATCATTTTGATGTGGATTATTTTAGAAAAATATAATTTCTTGAATTGATGAGAATCCCATTTTACTATTCGAATATCTATTAATTGTAAGTTTATAATAGAAAACAAAGAAGAATGGAATCTATAATCTAAGAAATTAGGAAAAAAAACAAGAGAATTAAATTAAAGTATAAAGACTGCCGCTGCTAAAGCCGTCGCCCATTCATTCTCTTCTCGGACAGTTGTATGGGCGGTTATGCTTTTTGTTTCTACGATCTTATCACTTAATTGATAAGTTTCTTTTTTTTCATTATACGCCGCCTCGGGATCGAAACCAGTGATTCCTAAGGTAGATGCTAACATCTCAGCAGCTAAATCCTCTGCCTCATCCGCTGCATTTTCAGGTTTAACGCCGTAGGTATGATGCTCACTTAAATATCCATATGCTTCTTTATCGGCTGGCTTAGCAACTCCTATAGACGCTGATATAACTCGATTATATTCGTTAGATGCTTGTCTGGCTAAAACACAGAACACAATTTGCCCAGAACGAAGTTGAGACAATCCATCTTCTCTGGATATTTCTATACAATACGGGGGAAAGATGGATGAAACTTGAACTATATTAAACCTTTCAATCCCAGCATCGCGTAAGGCTTCCTCAAAAGACGCTAGCTTCCTTTTGTGGAATCCTATACCTTTAGTAAAGAATACTTTTTTCGGGACAAGACTCATTGTTTTATTATTTTTCTGTATTTTTTAAATATAATTTAAGTATATCTATTTATCTTATAAATTTATTTAATTTAATCTATTGTAGTTTCCAATCTTAAAGCTCAATTTTTAATCTGGTCTTTTCCAATTATAATTTTTATGATCGAGCGTAGTAATCCTTTATGTTTTAACATTATTTTGAAAAGAATTCTTTCTCTTGATTTAGTTAATATCTTAATTCCCTAATAGTTGAATGGATTAATAATATTCCTATATTGCTTTTTAGATTAAAAATAAAAGAATAAATCTTTAATATTAGGAAGGTATATTTAACTTTAAAATAACTAAGATAATTATAAGGATGGGAAAATGAATCAACATCACCCAGAAGAGGATTACTTGAGTAAAAAAATCATTCCATTTGATCCTGAAAATGTTGAAAATATTGATGATCTCTTAACATCTCTTCAAACTTGCGGCTTCCAAGGAAGAAATCTCGGTATAGCGCTAAATATTCTTGAAAAAATGGCTTCGGATGATAATATTCTCACGGTAATGACATTAAGTGGGGCGATGGTACCAGCAGGAATGGGGGAAATTATAAATACCCTTATGGAACATAAAATAATTGATGTCTTGGTTTCGACGGGTGCCAATATTATTCATGATCTGGTTGATGTCTTTTCCAATGAAGGTCATTATATTGGTAGTTCCGAAGTTAATGATAATGAGCTTTTCAAAAATAGAATAAATCGTATCTATGATGTCTTTCTTCCCGAAGATAATTATGAAATTGCCGAAAAGAATATTTTAAAAAAGATTAAAGAAATCTATTCCGAGAAGAATATCTTTACAACTCCCTCAGAACTTTTTAGAAATCTCGGGGATAGTATTAAAGAGAGATGCATTGTTTCAGTTGCTGCTGAAAATAATGTTCCTATTTTTGTACCCGCTTTTTCAGATTCTGAATTTGCGCTTAATTTAATCAAATATTCCGTGAGGGAAGGATATAATTTCCAATTTGATATACTGAAAGAAGTTCAGAATTTTGCGGATATTATCAGAAGATCGAAAGAATATGGTACTATAATTATCGGCGGCGGTGTACCTCGGAACTGGGCTCAACAAGTATTTCCTTTGTTGGATCAACTTGATAAAATTGAGACTATGGGGTATAACTATTCGGTTAGAATTCATACTGCAGCAGAATATGATGGAGGACTTTCTGGTTGTACCGTCTCTGAGTCAAAATCTTGGGGAAAATATAGTCTTGATTCACGCTATGTAAGTGTATGGTGTGATGCTACAATAGCACTTCCTGTCTTAGTAATGGGTTTGCTACAAAGATTAAATAAAGTATAGTTTTAAAGTATAGGTGTATTTCCTTGCATAAAAATTCAAAGAATAAATTTTTAGTAGAAAAAGTCAAACCATTTAATCCTAAAACGATTCGAAATACAGAAGATCTCTTATTTAACTTAAAAAATTGCGGATTTCAGGGAAGAAAACTAGGGCAAGCTTTCGATATTTTACATAAGATGGTCACAGATTCAAATTGTTTAACAGTTTTATCTTTGTCCGGTGCAATGGTACCTGCTGGAATGGCAAAAATAATATATTTCTTAGTGGAAAAGAACCTGATTGATGTAATAGTTTCAACTGGAGCAAATATTACACACGATTTAATCGATGCAATCACAAAGGGAGGACATTATATTGGGACTCCAAATGTAGATGATGATCTACTCTATAAAAACAGAATTAATCGAATTTATGATGTATTTTTACCTGAAGATAATTACGATCTTGCGGAGCAATATTTGCTGAAACTTCTAGAGTCTCTTTTTATAGAAAAAAAATTTGAAATTACTCCTTCTAAATTTTTTAAATTAATGGGAAATGAGATTAATGAGCGCTGTTTATTATCGATTGCCGCCAAAAAAGATATTCCAATTTTCGTCCCAGCTATCTCAGACTCAGAATTAGCCTTAGATTTAATCAAATTCACAGAAATTGAGGATTATGACATTGATTTTAGGGTTCTGAACGACGTTAAAAAATTTGCTCGTATTATAGATGAGAGCAAAGAGTGTGGAACCTTAATTATTGGGGGAGGTGTTCCGAGAAATTGGACGCAACAAATCTTTCCTTATATTGAAAATTTAAAAAAAACGAAAAGAACTAACTCAGATTTTGGTTATAAATATTCTGTAAGGATTCACACTGCTCTTGAGTATGATGGAGGTTTATCGGGCTGTACAGTTTCAGAGTCAAAATCCTGGGGAAAATATTCTCTTGACTCAAATTATGTAAGTGTGTGGTGCGATGCTACTATTGCATTGCCTCTCTTAATAACGGGGCTGGTTGAAAAATTAGGATTAGAATAGGATGGTTGGAAGATGAGATTTTATTAAAAGGAATTGCTATAATTCCTTCACATTCTGTTTTCTTTACTATTTAATTAGAACTAACCTTTTAATAAGTTAAAAACCGTCATAGAAAAATAATTATACTTGTCCTAATTTACTTAATTGTAAAAAATGAACGAAAAATTAGAGAAAACTTCTACTAATAAAGTTGCCAAAAAGTTTAAAATACCCCTAAAGTTTAAAGTAGAATTCGCAATTGGCGGTATTGGATTCAACCTATGTGCAGGCTTCTTTGCTGCGTGGCTTACGAATTTCTACATAAAGGTTGTGGGTATTAATGAAATCTTATGGGGAATTGCGTGGATCCTTTATTTCGGTTGGAACGCTATAAATGATCCACTCATCGGTTATTTAGGGGATAAAACGCGTACTAAATTCGGTCGAAGAAGACCTTGGTTAATGATAGCGGCACCAATGATAAGTATAGCATTTGTGCTATTGTTTTTTCCGCCTATTTTAGATCCTACTCAGTCATTTTCGCAGATTATATACTTTATATGGCTCTTTTTAATGCTCCTTTTCTTCGATACATTCTATACAATTATTGGGATTACTCAAAAGGCTCTTGTAGCTGAGTTATCGATCCTTCCGAAGGAGAGAACAAGTGCAACCCTATTCTGGTCTGTTGGCACATTATTCGGTCAAGTGGTCACCTTTGTTATCCCATTTCTCTTTATTGTAAATAGCGATCCCTACTCACAAAATCTCCCGATCTTTCAAATTTTAGTTTTTATCTTCGCAATTATTGGGTTTGTAATGTTGAGTCTGATGGCAGTTGGATTAAAAGAGAAAAAAGAATTTATGTTTTCTGAGAAAGAATCGATGGGTTTTAAAGAATCAATTTTATTTACGTTCAAGAACAAATCATTCTTAATTTTTACCCTCTTTTCATTTACTTTAGTTTACATAAATTTTTCTATATATTCACAGATGAGTTTCTTTGTACAAGATGTGCTCCAAATTTCTGGAAGTAATATCATTTCATTTCTTCCTATTTTGATATTTATAGGAGCTAGCTTAATAGGATATCCCATCGCAATGTTTTTGAATAAAAAGTACGGCGGAAAAAGAGCTATTCTATATTTATCTACCCCCGTTATCATAAGTTTAGTATCATTAACATTTTCTAATGATTTTATGTTATCTAACTTAATTATTCTATTACTAGGACTCTCTTATTCTGGAATGATGCTGCTCTCCCCGATATTGATGGCGGATGTGATTGATAAAGATGAATTAGAAACGGGATATAGAAGGGAGGGAAGCTATTATGGTGCTGTAAATCTTTTTACTAAACCTGCTCAATCTGTTGCTGCATTTGTCATTGGATTAGTGTTTCAATGGACTCATTATGACCCTAACAATGTCTCTGCTTTAGCTCAATTCGGTATAAAATTGAATATTGGACTTATTCCTGCTATATTCATATTAATTGGAATTCTTATTTTAACTCGATTTCCTATTGATGGCTCGACAATGGAGTACCGAGAGTGGAAGAAACAAGTAGAAGAATTACATGATAAAAAATTGGAAGAATATATAAAAGAAGCAGAACAAATGTAGTTGGTAGGACTATACTTTAGTCTCTTCCAATTCAATTACTTTTTTTAGCTTTTCAAAACAATTACATTTTTTTTCTTGAATTGAGCAGTTTTTAACAATCCAACATCTATATTCATGATTTAAATAAGCAGGACATTCTATTCTTTCAGTTTTTTCACAATCTTTAATTTGCCAGCACTGGAAGGTTTTTTGTTCGAAAAATTTATGAAATTCTTCGGGAAGTTTTTCATAATCGAACTGAGTTTCTCTGAGATATGCGTCTAAATCATTTGAATTATAGGTATTCCAGAATAAGACGTTTTTTGCTTGGTTTTCTTTCTTCTTTAAGAAATCTAACATCGCTGCCATCGCTTTTCCGGTATATGTTGTCTCTAAAGAAAAATCTTTTTCCTTTCCTTCTAATTCTCTTACAAGATCGACCGCATCTTGGCTTCTAACTGTTTTTATTCCATAATCAGAACCAAGATATCCTTTTATAAATTTAAAATCATTTTCAGTTATTTTAATCTTTGGAATTGAGCTATCTTGCTTTCTGAGATATTTTAAAGCCTTATTTGCATTCCTCCGTACACTCTTTGGATTCGAAACAAGTTCGGGATAAACGGCGATAATATTGACTCTTGTTTTTAATCCTAAAAGTTTGCATCCTGCCACTAACCCTGCTCCTGTTCCTGTAGATCCTCCTGCTATGAAGATTTCATCGGGTTCGGGAATGATTTCTTTGTCTATTTGAGATTTCAATTCAAAAATTGCATTTATAAATCCGACAGTGCCCAAAGATGTTCCAAAACCAAATAATGGTGTCCCTCCTGGTAACATAAAATATTGCTTTGGATGAAATAACCGAAAAAATGCCATCTTAAGAAGAGTAAATACATCATTTTTCTCTAAATGCAATTTTGCTCCAAAATGATCATATAGTAGAAGAGATCGCTGTACATGCCATGTTAAAGATTGTGGGAACAGAAATAAATTAAATTCCAACCCTAATTCTTGACAAACAATAGCAGCAGCGAGACCATGATTAGTACCAACCCCTCCCATAGTCATAATACCCTTCTTATCCTTCTTAAGTGCATTACCAAAGATAAATTCAAACTTTCGGAGCTTATTTCCTCCATAGATATGATGATCTTTGTCATCTCTCTTAAGAAAAATTTTTCCGGTTTCAAGCCCAATTTCTTGCTCCAAATTTTGTAGTCGATCTACATCAGTTGGAAGATTAGTTAAAAGCGATGTCCAAGGAACATTTCCTTCAAGTTTGGGGTACTTTTCAAATATAATCGGTTTCTTATTTTCCATTGTTCACTTTTGAAATACAATGTTAATTTCCTATGTATCAAACTTTCCTTTATTCCTTATAAATCTTTAATTTTCTTTTTTACTAAAAATCTGAGAAATTCACCAATGGAAAAACTTTAAAATTGAAAGAATGTAATCTTGAAATATAAACACATTTAATGGAAATTACCTAAATAATCTAAAAATCAAATTATGAATGTAGATTATAATATAGAGGATAAAGCTTTAATAGATGATATTGGACCTGAAAAAGTAATCGCAATACGCAATCCCAAGATTGGATTGGAATCTGTTCTTGTTATTGATAACTCTGTTTATGGAATACCTGCTGGAGGTGTTAGATTGGCACCCGATATCACTGTCGATGAGATGGTAAGATTAGCAAGAGCGATGTCCCTCAAATTTTGCTCATATAAAATGAAAATAGGGGGAGCAAAAGCAGGAATCTGGGCAGACCCTGTTGATAAAGAAAAGAAAGAATTATTAATTACAGCTTTTGGGGATGCAATCGGAAAATATATAACAGATGATATTTACTATCCGGGTCCTGATATGAACACTACAGATGAGGATATGCTAAAGATTTTTAATGTAATTGGAAAACCTAATTTAGCTCCAAATCCTTTGGAAATGGAGAAAGGAGGGGTTCCAGTTGAAGTTCTCTTTACAGGATATGGAGTTATTTATTGTTTAGATGCGATTCATAAGAATTATGAAAGGTTCTATAACTCTCAAAATGAATTAAGAGATAAGCCAAAGATCATATTGGAAGGGTTCGGAAAGGTTGGAACAGGTATTGCGATGAGTTTAGCCGAATTAGGCTATAAATTGACGGGCCTATCTACTCTAAACGGCGCTATTTATGATGATGATGGCCTTGATCTTCAAAGACTCCTTGAGTTAAGAAAAAAGGTTGGAGATGATGTCGTGAACGAATATGAGAGTGATAATTTAGTTCGGGTTGAAAAAGAAAAACTTTTTGAACTCTCCTCAGAATATTCTGTAGATTATATCATACCAGGTGCTCGTCCAGATGTCATTAACCAATCTAATATTGATAAAATCCAAGCGAAGGCTATAGTTCCAGCAGCAAACATTCCTTATGAGAAAGGGATACTCTCAGAATTAGAAGCAAAAAATATAATAGCTTTTCCCGATTTCGTAGCGAATGCAGGTGAAATATTGGCCATATTAGTTAATAAAGTAGCTAAAAACGCTGATGAGATTTTTGAATATATAAGAGAAAAGATAACCGATAAAACCATAGCTGTGCTAAAAGGTGCCAAAGAAGAAGGCATGTCGGAATATAAATTCGCTAAACAAGTTGCTTTGAAAGAATTAAAAAAGAAACTTAAAAGAAATAAAAGAAAAATTGAAAAATTAAGTAAAAGATATTAATACTTTCACTAATCTTATTTTTTATTTTTTTAAATCTTTAATTAAATCTTTAATTTAATGGTCGCCCTTAACAAATTTCCCCAGTCGGTCCTTCAATTCCTCTGATTGTCCTGTCTTTATCATAGCAATTGATTCTCTTCCGAGAACACCCTCAATGGAAAGATCTTGATTCTCATTCAGTAATTCTTTAGTTAATCTCACCGCAATATGGCTGCTTTGAGCAATAGTATTAGCTATTTTATGTAAAACTCTGTTTAAACTTATCTTTTTACAAACTTTATTAACCAATCCTATTTCAAATGCTTCATTGGCGTTAATTTCCTCTCCCATCAACATCAAGTATTTCGCTCTGCCCTCTCCAATGATTCGTGGCAATAATTTAGTAGAAGCATTTGAAAAAAAAAGTCCCGCTCCTAACTCGGGAAGCATAATTCTGGTGTCTTCTGCTGCAATTCTTAAATCACAGCATAATAATTGTTCAAACCCCCCTCCGATTACCCAACCATGAAGCCCCGCAATTATTATTCCGGGATGTTCTAACATTGCTCTGGTAACATCTTGAAAACCCTCAAGAAATCTTACTGCTTCCTCCATCTTTTCAGGATTTGAAAGAAGGTTGTAACCATATTTAAGGTCTGCTCCTACGGTAAAGTTCTTGCCATTTGCTCTGTATATAACACAAATATCCTCGTTTTCTTTACTCTCCTTAAATTTTGAAATTATCTCTTGAAGTGTGGTTAAATCTAAAGAATTTCTTTTTTCCTCCTTGTTTATTGTAATCTGCCCTATATTCCCATTTTTTTCATATTCTACAATATCTACCATTAATATCACTTTTGTTTAAGTTGTATTTAATTTTGATTTTCTTCCGATTTTAGAATCAACTCTTTTCTCAATCTTACCTTATCTACCTTTCCAATACGGGTGATTGGGAGGTCATTAGGATTCAATTGATAGATAATAATTTTTTCTGGTACCTTAAATTTTGCGAGATTCTCCTTTAACATTTCCATAAGTTCTTTTTTATCACTTTCATTAAATTTGACGCCTAATTCTGGACCAACCACTAACCAGACAACTTCTCCTTTAATTTTGTCTGGAGCCCCTAAAGCAGCTGCGATTGCAACTTTAGGATGGGATAATACTAGATCTTCTATCTCTCCAGGATAAACGGTATATGCTCCAACTCTAATAATTTGTTTTATTCTACCCGTGATATAAAGACCACCGTTTTCATTCAAATATCCTAAATCTCCTGTTCTGCAATAGCCTTCCTCCGTAAATCCATTCTCCGTTTGTTCTGGCATCTTAAAATAAGACTTAGCCGTCAAGGGTCCTTTTGTTATAATCTCTCCAATCTCTCCTGGAGGAAGTTTTTTATTATCTTCATCTACGATTTTAATCTCCATCTCTGGGAGTGCCTTTCCGACATAACCATTTGCTGCTTTCTTAAATTGCTTATCTGTATTTAATATCTCAGTAAACGTGACTTCAGAGCCTGCTTCGGTTGAACCATAACCTATCATTATATTTCGGCATATTCGTTCATGGATCCCCTTCAATAGTTCATAAGATACTTTCTCACCTGACATCACTATAAGCTTTAAATTCTCTCTTGGATGATAATTATCTAAATCAGGAAGAGAGAGAAATATCTTGAACATAGTAGGTACGCCTCCCAAGAATGGGAGATTATATTTTTGTATTGCCTTTAAAGAATCCCAAGGAGACCAAGACGCTTGAAATATCATCGAAAACCCACCAATCAACCCCGTCCCTAAAATTTCTATTGTTCCTCCCACATGACTAGTTGGAAGGTTTACGAGATGTTTCATACTATGTCTCTCGGTATTTTGTCCTAATTGTTCCAAGTTGTTCATAATGGTTTGATGTTCGATAAGACACATCTTTATATAATTCCTATGTGTGATTTCTACAGCTTTCGGAGCTCCCGTCGTTCCGCCCGTCCAAATCACTAATGTACAATCTTGTGAGTCTTGATCTTCTTTAGCTTTCCTAAGCTCATCTAATAGATTATATTCCTTAGAAATTACCTCTTCAAACGGGACACCTAAGCTATGTTTCCCAACCATTATAATTGTAACATTTTTAAATTCCTTACACACTTCTTCAAGATTATCTGCAATTCGATTTTTTTCCCACTTATCTATTGTTACAATTACTTTTGGATTTGAATGAGGTATTAATGTATTAAAATCCGTCTTTTTATACTCTTTGTCCATGGGAATTGTTATTGCTCCTATTTTACTCGCTGCCAAGAACGTAATGAAGAACTCTGGGATGGTTGGTAATACCGTTAGGATTGTATCTCCTTTTTGCACATTCATTTCTATGAATGCCATTGCTAGGTTATTTATTTTATCGTCTAAATCTTTCGCGGAATACTCTTTTTTACCGAATTTTATTAAAGGAAAATCCGTTTCTTCCTCCTTCCAATGTTCCACATATTGCCAAACAAATTTATACTCTGGAATTTCCATATCTCGTTTCATCTTGTTTACAAAATTTCTATTTGTATATTATTGAAAAAATTTAAAAAAATAATATTGAATAATTTAACTATCCCTTAAATTCGGGCTTCTCCTTTCCACACTTTCTCATAAAAGATAAACGCCGCTATTAATCCAAGCCAAGCTTCTGCTACATAAATTCCGACCCACTCAAGAAAATATGCAGGATAAAATAGATCAAACCCAACCACGAAAAAAGCATTTAAACCCGCGGCGACTAAACCAAATATCGCTATATATTTCTTAGGTTTCGAATCATCGAACAGCATTGGCACGTTAACCAATATTTCTGCTATAAAAATATTGTAAAAAATTATCTCTGACCATTGACCGTGTTGTGGTTGAAAATCCTCAGAAAAAACCCCGTTCATTATTAACCCGAGTCCTATGAGGAAAGTGGACAGTTGACCCAGGATGAGAAACGCATTTTTCCATTTCCTTTCAGAGTAGAGGACATATAATCCTCCTGCGAATAAAATAACAGCTAATCCTTGGAAAACTTGCCCTGAGTTATAAAATTGTGCCCCAAGAGCAGAATTGTCGGTTGAACTTCCTAAATCGCTATGAAAATTTGTGAAGGGCGAAAAATCTCCGGTAGGCCATAACAGAGCTGCTGGTAGGTTGAACATGAACTCCGTTACCCATACTAATATGCCTGCTATTACTGCAATTGGCCATTTAAATGGATTTCTTTCCATCTCTTTATTCACCATTTTGTAATTTTTTTAAAGTTTTTTCAATAATCAATGATTATTGATGATTAATAATTATTGAAATATAATATATAAATATTATTGAATATTATAGACTTAACAGATTTTTTATATTAAGATTATAATCCACGGGTTAATAGTATCCTGGGAGGAGAAAACTATTAAATGAAAAAACCAGCCCGATCAGAAGAAGACAAAGAACGTGTAAGACAACAGATTATTAAAGAAGGAAGAAAGCTGTTTGTGAAGAAAGGGAGTTATGAATTTAGCACTTACGCCCTTGCAGAAGAATTGGGAATGGTACAGGGTAATCTTTACAACTATTTTAAAAGCAAGAGAGAGCTGTATATCCAAATTCGTATTGAGGACTTTAAAAAACTTAAAAACGAGATGGAAAGAATCGTCGAGGTGCATAAGGATTCCTACTTGAATCTAATAAAAAAATTGATTCGATTCTATTTAGATTTTGCTAAGAATGAATATAAACGTTTCCAGATGATGTTTTTTATCCCTCCGCCACCTTCAAGCAAAATAGGACCGATCGAGAAGAATTACGAGGTTATTGATCCTTTAGGGGTCGTAAAAAATGTTATTCAAGAAGGGATAAAAGCCGGAGAAATAAAAAATTTTGACATAAAAAATCTTACTTTTTACTTCTACGCCCTTGTTCAAGGAGCTACTTCTGTAGAAAGAGATTTAAGAACAAGAGAAAAGGTGCTTGAACCAATTGATCAAGACACTCGGCCAGAAACCATCGAAAATTTTAGAGAATTCCTTATGGAGCAATTAATAGATCAAATCAAAGCCAAATAAACTTAGGATACCTAAAACTTTTAGGTTCCAATTTAATCCCTATTCTTTTTCAATTATTTTTTTATTATTGGGCTATTATTATTATACTATTATTATAGTATCATTAAATCACTTTTTTTGAATGTTCTGAAAAAGCAAAAGTAATTTAAAGATAAAAAAATAATATAATGATTAATGATTATTGATGGTTAATAATCATTGAAAAAATTTATATATAATAAGAAAAATGTGAATAATTATGGTAGAAGATAAAGAATTAAAACGGGGATTAAGTTTGGGAATGACTATCTTCATTATCATTGGGATAGTGATTGGATCTTCAATCTGGGTATCACCCGCTGCATATTTAAATCGAACAGGACCTGCTATCTTTTTGGCATATATTATAGCAGTTATTCCAGCTATTTTTGTAGCATATATATGTGCATACCTCGGTTCTGCTCTACCAATTGCGGGAGGCACTTATGTACTCAACAGTAGAATCTCAGGCAAATTTTTAGGATTTATGACCACTTGGCTGTTAATTTTGGCTGTAGGAGCGGCTCTGGCATTTTTAGGAAGTGCTTTTGGATTGTTTCTTGCGGAAATCTTTCAAATTGCCACTGATTTTCGATTAATATTCGTGATAATAATCGGTATATTGGTCTTGGTGGCATTCTTTCTGTTAAATATATTACGCATTAAGATTTCGGGGACCATCGAAATGATAATTACAATAGTAGGAGATTTAGCAGTAATGGTAATTTTTATAATTGCTGCTATTCCACACTTCAATGCTTCTAATTTTGATCCATTATTTCCCGCGGAATTAGGGTTCAGTCCTGTACTGATTGCATCGCTTACCTTCTTTTTCTCCTATGTTGGCTTTACTCTGGTTCTTGATATCGCCGGAGAGGTGAAGGATCCAAAGAGAAACATTCCTATCGCTTTAATAATAAGCATTCCAACACTAATGATCCTTTATACGGTTCAGTCTTTGATGGTTGCGGGCTTACAACCATACAATTCACCAGTAGAAACAGTAACGGAAATCATTGTAAATTCGGGTATACTTCCTTCTGGTGTTGTTATAGTAATAACAGTGCTTATTGCTATTGCCATCGCCTCAACAATCCATCCAACATTTTTGGCATATTCCAGAGATATATTGATGGCTGGACGGGATGGATTGTTTCCGAAGAAATTCGCCAAAGTACATGAAAAGCATAAGACTCCTGTTTCTGCTTTGACTGTTCTTTTAATTGTGGGCATAATATTCTTGCTAATCTTTATTCCTTTGTTAGGTCCCGAGATCGGAATCGGTACTACCGGTGTGCTTCTTAGTGCTATAACTGCTGTGGTTGTTTTAATAATACAAATTCCGATATGTATCTCGGCTATTCTATTGAATAAAAAGTTTCCTAAATTACATGAAAAAGCGGGATTTAAACCTTCTCTTAAAAAAATTAAAATAATGGGGATTATAGGGGCAATAGTTTCGTTATTGTTTGTATTCCTTTTATTTTCCGATCCAGATGCCGGATTAATCGTTTCTTTAGTTGTTTTCCCCTATATTGGATTAGGTATCATTATTTATCTAATTCGAATATACATGCTTAAGAAGAAAGGCGTTGATATAAATAAAAAGCTTGAAGACTTCCCCGAAGAGGTCTCATTTGAAGAAAAGCCTCCCGTCAGTAAAGTAGAAAAATATGCTAAAGAAAAGCAAGAAAAGTAAGCTTTTAACATTCAAATCTTTATTTAATTTTTTTTTGTCTATTTTTTTCTTACCTCTTTGAGGGATTTTCAGTAATTATTGAATGAATGATTATATTAAAATAAATCCAGAATCCTTTTCTTGGATTAATCCCTCTCTAAGAAGTTTTTCGAAGTGTTTTTCGATCATAATTCTTTCGGCAATTAATTCATAGTCCTTGAATTGACTGTGCTTCTTATAAATTATCTTTTTATCTACTAAATCGCTACTCGTCTTTGGTTGGTTCTCAGATAGATTGCTTAAGATTAACTTATCTCGTTTTTTTATAATATCTTTAAAATCTTGTAATCTGGTTTTAATTTCTTTTTTTCCTTCAATAATACCTTTATGTCCCGAATACGCCAATTTCATATCTAATTCTTTAAGATTATCGATCGAAGTCTCAAGATCTATGAGATTTGCATCCACACTTCCATAAAAGGGAAAACTTGAAAGATCTATATCTCCTAAAAAAAGTAATTTTGAAGCAATATCATAAAACGAGCAATGTCCTGCAGTATGACCAGGAGTATGGATAACTTGTATTTTATGAGTGTCTGATATTTCAATAGTTTGTCCATCCTCTATAGTCTGATTTACTCTTACATTTTTCATACGTAGCAGTTTTAGTAATTCTTTAAGTTCCGATTCGACTGACGTTCCATTAACTCCATACGCCTCGATCATTTTGTGCACATCTTCAATGATTGGTTTGTCTATTTTATGAGCATAGAACCGGATATCCGAGTCCTTAAAATATCTATTTCCGCTAATATGATCTTCATGCCAATGGCTCAAAAAAATTTTCTTTATATCAAACTTCCTCTTGATGGTTCTCATTGTTTTACTTCCCGCACCCGTATCTATTAATAAATTATCAATAATCAAGGAATTTGAATAGGGATACCTAGCACCTTGTTGTCCCTCAACAAGAATGATCTCTTTGAAATCATCAGATAGGTTCTCAAAAGTTTTTTCCATTAATTCAATGAGGATTTAATAAAATTTTAATCTTCATAATTAATGAGTATGAAGTAAAAAACAAGTTTATATACAACAATAATAAGGAAAAAGGAGCCTAAATAGAAAAAATAAGATTAAAATGAATTAATCAACCTGATCACTTAATCCCTCTATCCATTTATTTCCTTTTTCTTCTAACTCAATTAATGTATCCCTAATCTTTTCGAATTGATTGTTGGAACATTTTTTAAGTTCACTTTCATAACAATTAATGAGATTTTGGAAATAATGTTCGATTTTGTCTTTATATTTGCTTATCTCGATATTAGGACTCGAAAACATGGTTATATTATATTTTTCCAAAAATAAGACATACATCCCAATTTTATTTCCCCTTAAATCTATATCAACAAGGTTTTGAAAATCCATCTTGTCTGTATATCCTTCGAGGGCACTTAAAAACATAGGAATTATTTCAACATCAAAATTTTCTTTAGTTAATTGGTTTTCCATACCCATTTTCAATAAATATTTCGTAGCACCAGGAAATACTTCAAATTTTAATAGAATTCGCCCATCCTTATCTGATAAAAAACATCCAATGAAGGGCGGAATACTACTTTTATAAGGTTTTTCATTAAAAATCGTTTTATAGTACAAAAGTAGGGTTTGTTTGCCTTCAATCATATTAAATTCATGCCTCTCCTAAGATTACACTTATCATAGATAAATAAGTTAGAATTATTAAAGGGAATAGAATTTTGATTATTTTGTTACTCCGTCACAAAATATTTTTGATACATAGAAAGAAATTTTTACACACAGAAATTCCTTCGACAAAAATAACCAAAAGATTTAAATAGGCGAAGTACCATAAAAAATGTGGAATTATAATTTAATCAATGAAAATTTTTTAATTCAAGAAATAGCATACGTAGTATGCAAAAATTATTATAAATTAAAAAAAATTGAGGTGCTTACTAAAGAGAGCTTGATTATACAGAATCAATTTCCCTGAAATCACTCTCTTAAACAAAATTATTTGGATGATTGAATCTAAGTAAAAAAGTAAAAGCATTATACAATTTTAAAAGAAAAATAACTCGTAAAAGAACTTAACTCGTAAGTTTCCACGCGTTACCACGCATTGATAAAAAAAATTCTATAATTCCTCTTTTTTTTATTCTTAAATCTCTTTTTGCGAAATGAGATAAAAAATAAGTGTTTCTTAATCTTATCAAGTTTAATAACTTTTTGCCAGATAGACAGTACAGCTGGCTGGTTTTCCGCAAACTAGGCAAGTAGCAAATTCATGTGTTTCCTCATCTACCCGTTTTCCTCGTACTTCCGCCCCTATATCTTTCTCAACGACCTCAGCACAACCTTCACCTTCCATATCTATGGAACAAAACCCGCATGCTACAATCTTTCCATTATCAATTGCTTCTTTTGCAGAATCGATCTCGTATGCCTCTTCAATCTCCGATTCAAAATCTATCAGTGCTTGCTTCTTTAAGTTTTCGGTATAATTATCAGCCAAATCTTTAATCTTCGTTAGAAAATCTTCCTCCTTAACGAAGAATTTTTCTCCATCATAGCGCCTTACGATGACCACTTGACCTTTTTCGATATCTCTAGGTCCAATTTCTATTCTTAGTGGTACTCCTTTCATCTCCCAATAGTAAAACTTTTCTCCGGGTGAATCTTCTGAATCGTCTAGTTCAACATTATACTTATCTTGTAATTGTTTATAAATTTCAGTCGCTTTATCCATTACAATTTTCTCTTTTCCAGTAAAAATAATAGGTACTATTACAATTTGAGTTGGGGCTAAATCGAAAGGTAAAATTAGTCCATTATCATCTCCCAAAAATGCGATCATCGCTCCATAAATTCTTGAAATCGCAGGACCATAGCAGGTCTGATAACCGTATTTCTCTTCGCCATCTTCATCAATGAATGATACATTGAATGGCTTGGAGAAGTTCTGTCCAAGGTAATGGGTTGAAGGTAATTGTAATACTTTTCCCGAGCCCATAAGTGCGTCTGCAGCGAATGTCTTTTCGGCACCAGCAAATTTATCCCATTGAGGGCGTTCGAAAAAGATTATGGGGATGCTAAATTCCTCTTGGAGCATTTGATAGGTCATCTCCATATCTTCTAAGACTTGGTTATCCGCATCTTCTCTCGTTTTAAAAACATTATGTGCTTCAATCCAATGAAATTCCCTACCCCTGAAAAATGGTCGGGTCATTTTTCCTTCATATCGCCAAACTTGACAAGATTGATATCTTTTGAAAGGAAGATCATTATAACTTCGAATCCAATAACTGTACATTGGATATAACGCGGTTTCACTTGTAGGACGTAGGGCTAATTTTTCCGTAAGTTCTCCCTCTTCACTTCCCGCTTTAGTAACCCAAAAAACTTCAGGAGCAAATCCTTTTACATGATCTGCTTCCAATTCAAAATTTCTCTCGGGAATAACTGAGGGCATTACAAGGGGGAGATGTCCGTTCTTTTCTAACAATTCTTCGTATTTTCTATACATCCTTTTTATAGTTATGGTTGCCCACGGCCTATAAACAACAAATCCTTTCACATTATATCTAATATCTGCTAAATCCGCTTTATATAATATTTCGGAATACCACGCGGAGAAATCCTCTTCCTTTTTAACGGTGATTCCTTCCTTTTTTGGCATCTTAAATCATATACAATAATTATCCAAAAATTAAATAGTTAATTAGGATAAAAGAATGAAAAGTAAACAATAAGCAAATGTGAAAGAGACTTCTATTTAGAGGATTGACCCTCAATCAGCAATTTAGCACTGGTCAAAAGAAAGCTAAAAAAGAGAACCTTTCTTTCGCCAGAGTTTTTCCCTTGTTGAAAAAGATGATTTTGTAAATAAGTAAATTCTTCAGTGCTATTTTTTACTCCCTTCTTTGATTTTTGACCTCCTTGCTTAATATAGTTCTTTAATTGTTCATAAAAAACGGAAGATTTAACGGGTTTTTTGACCACTTTTAATTCTTGTATATTCTCAACTAAATTCTTAGCTTCGTGGTTCTTTGATTTTAAAAAATCAATGATTTCTTCCCCGATGCTAAATAATTTATTCAATTTATTTTCTTTATAGCTTGAAAACTGTTCACGTTGTCCATTTTTGATAAAAGAAAAAACCTTATCAACATCCATGAATATCCCGAACTGTATGATTGAATTTAATTGCTCATATTTAGAATTTTTAATACCTTTCATTTCATTACTGAAATTTTTCATAGAATAAACTTTTATGAAATCAGCTCCCTTGAATTTTCCGATCTTTTTTATCTCTTGTTCAAGGGAACCAAATGTGAAGTAATTTTTCTCATGGAGATCTAGCTTATATTCCAATATTTTCTCTAAATTGGCTCTTGATTGTTTATCATAGAATGTAGTCAACTCTTGGGTGGCAAGGGATTTATACTTTCCTTCTATGAGAGAGTCCCTGTCTTTAAGAAACTCAACCATGATCTCGAAGTATTGGTCGTCAATCTTATTAAAATTTTCAACATGACGGATAAAATCCGTTAACTTATCAATCAAGTCAAAATAAAATTTTAAGTTAGATTTGATAGTCAATTTTTTATCTATATCTTTTATTTCAGGATAATATTTTTTTAGAATAAGATTGATTTTTTTATTTGCTTGAGAACAATGTTTTGCTATCTCTTCGGCTCTCTTAATGGATTTTTCTTCAAAAATTTCAACCAATTTATCTTGTAGGTCGGTTAATCCTTCAAATGTTTTTAGAATCTTATCGTAATATTTCTCTTCTATGTAAGACATTCCACAACTTTAAAAATAATTCTGTTATTTATGGTTTCTGATAATTTTAATCTTTTTTTTCAATGCATTTTTTAATTCTCTATCTTATAGAGGATTAGTTATTACAGGTCATTCAAGTCATCTTTTTAATTTAAGCCCCTTACATAAAGCAGCTTTATGGATCAAGAGCGGATAGGAAAGCACGATACATATTGCGGGAAGCATATTTCTCGGGGGGATTGTTTCGCAGTAAAGAAGAAGGGAAGGTCTTGAACGCGGATGTGAACGTCGCATATAATATCATAAGAAAAACACTCCCAAATGCCTTCTGGGTGGATGGGATAGAGGGTGTAGGGGTTCACCCGTATTCTCTTGAGATTTGCTCTTGAGCGGAGTCGGAGAATAAAATTTCATTTCCAAGAAGGGAAATTAAAAATAACCTGGCTTCTGAAAAGGAATTAAAAATTACTCAAGGGGTAAATTTCTAATTAAGTCTTTAAAAATTAAAA
>CAZZIC010000035.1:29116-30367 GCA_964653985.1 uncultured archaeon
GGAATTAAAAATTACTCAAGGGGTAAATTTCTAATTAAGTCTTTAAAAATTAAAAGAATACTATGGGATAAAATTTGTAAAATGAAATAAAAAATGAAAAGAGTAAAAATATTAAAAGATGTAAGTTAACATAGTGTTCTAAAGCTTGTTTTTAATCTGTTTACTTCGAGATCGAAGCGTAACCTCTGTTACACGAGCTACATCGCTAACTTCCGCTTGAGTTTTGCGGTAATTAGTAGCTTTCGCGGCCATGTAGATCACACTTGCGGCAAGACCTTTTGGATCTTTCCCCGTTCTAAGTAAACCATTTCTTGAGGCTTGAATCAACATATTAATCGCTTTTTTCTTAGTTTTCATAGGTAAACCAAGATCATTTCCGAATCGAAAAACGAGTTGTTCAGCCGTAATTGGTTTATATTTTAAACCCAATTCTGGGAGGACTTCTTTTACAATCATTCCAAGGGATCGATGGACTGTTCGTCTGGGAGTCATTGAAGCTTCACAGACCTCTTCTAATAATCGAGGGAATTCATGAACTCGAATAGCAGCATATAGAGATGCGGCAATGAATCCATCGATGGATCTTCCCATCGTTAGCTTCTTTCTGGCAACAACCGAATAAATTTTCCATGCAGTCTCTTTGATATGTTCAGGGATATTCATCTTTGAAGTTAACATCTTTAACTTCGGTTTTGCTTCCCAGAAGTTTCGTTCGATGCTAGAGATTAGGGAATTTTGAATCTTCGATAATCTGGAAAATAAAGTTTTTCCTTTCGCACCTATTAATCTTCCTTTCGAATCAATCTTTGAGTTAGGAAGCATGGTTCTCGGGCCAAATTCTCTCCAACGAGGTTCAGTTCTTCTTCTTTTATTTACTTCTTCCACAGTATACGCTCTTCTTTCATTACCGACAAGATTTCTTCCAACAATCATCCCGCAATTTAAACAGACATTGTCTCCATCTCGGGATTCAATTAATGGATTCTCGCAGCATTGTTTAGCTTCAGTACTAATACTTTCATCTTCTTTTTTAGATCTTAGACGATGTTTATAATTGTCGTTTACCATGTTAAAATCACACAGATAGTATGTAAAGATAAATCGAAAAACGATATTCTCCCTTTGCTAATTTAGTACCAATTTCCGTCTTTAAATGAAATGTCCACTAAATTATTTTTGAGTTTTCCACTCTAGGGTATTACCATTCCTTTTCCGACCTTAAATAAACGTTAATATATTATAAAGATGTCC